>JAJDBG010000039.1 GCA_029261475.1 Nitrospinaceae bacterium | reverse complement strand
CATGGGTGAGGATCGAGCGAGTGCCGCAAGTATGTATTGGCCGACAGATGTTGTGTTTGGAAAAACAGGATTGTTTGTTTCCGACACCGCTAATAACCGAGTTTTGTATTGGAAAGAAGTCCCCACAGAAAACGGTCAGCCTGCGGATAGGGTATTTGGTCAAATCCTGTTTACCGAAAATAAACCCAACCGTTTCAAAGAGGCTTCAGCCTCGACACTGAACGATCCCTACGGTTTGTTTCTTGAAGAAGATCTGACTCGCGAAGACTTGGGTCTCGATGAATTAGACGATGACGAAATGGAGGGAGCCGAAGGCGATTCTCAAGGGGTTGCGGTAAGAGATGACGAAGAGGAAACTTTTTTCAGACTGTTTATTTGTGATCGAAGCAATGCGCGAATCGTCATCTGGAGAGAATTACCTGCTTTAGCAGGAGAAGACGAGGAAGAAGATATGGACGGTCTGGTGATTGACCATCCAGATACTCTCTTGGGAGAGGATGGGGACGACGATGATTATGATCCCGATTTAATTCCAGAAGAAGTACCCGCCGTTTAAGCATAAAAAAACACGGCGAGGGGAAAGCCTCTCGCCGTGTTTTTATTTTGATCTAAATAAAATTCGTGTCAAAACCAAAGACGTGAATTACTCTTCTGTTGGTTGCTTTTTAAAGCAAGGTTGGCCAACCCTCGCCAAAATCTATCTTTCCCAACATCGTCCGTTTAACGTTTATTTTAGCTTAAAACTTTAGGCGTTTTCCTGACCCGCTGAACCTTCCTTAGAAGTATCTGCCTTTTGCCCAAAAACATCAGCAATGATTTTGTTGACTTCATCGTGTCCCAGAATATTGTAGACAGCATTTGCTGATTTAAAATGATTACTGGTGAACAAACTTAGCACTTTTTTGCTGGAGTACCCAAGCATCATAAACTCATGGGCATAGTTTACAGCAACCGTGCGCAGCGTTGTTTCGTCGGCATCTTCATCTCCGGTGGGAGGGCCTGCGTCCATAGAAGCTTCTTCTTCCACCTCGTATACATAAATTAAATGCCAGCCGAATTCAGTTTTTACAGGACCGACGACATCCCCTTCTTCGGCTGTGAAAGCGGCGACTTCAAATGGACGTACCATAGAACCCTTGCCGAACCAACCCAAGTCCCCTCCGCGCTTCTTAGAGGGGCATTCACTGAACTCTTCTGCGAGTTTGGAAAACTCTTCGCCTTCGTCAATTTTAGCCTTCAATTCGTCGGCTTTTTCTTTAGAACCTACTAAAATATGCCTCGCCTGAACTTTTTTTGTTTTTCTTTCTTTAGACATTATATTTTTTTACGAAAATAAATTCGCTCTTAAGAGGTTTAATTCAATATCTGGTTGGAATCCGCCTTTTCGTCGACTTCCATAACCTTTGAAGGTGCCGCTTGCATTAGTTTTTCGCCCATATTTTTGGCTTCCCTGTACCGTTTTTTGAGAATTTCATACAGATCAGGAATTGTGGCGACCATCGCCAAAATCATATCGTTTTGCTCAGCTTCCAACCTGGAATCTTCTTCCTCTCGCAATTTTTCGTCGAAATAATAAGTGTATTCCAAGGTGGGAGGGGTGCCTGCATCGTTGAGATCGACCTTAAAAAATGTCAGTTTCAAATCTCTGTTCTTCTCGCGAGGATCAATATTGTAAGAGTCTTCTGCGAAATACTTTTCTTGGTTATAGGTGAATTTGATGGTTTCTTTATTGCTCGGATACAATTCAATAAAGTTCATGTAGCGGTCTGGTGAAAACTCGAGATAAGACATCGGGTTTTTTTCGCCATAGGCCTTTGACTCCATCGCCCTTTGTTTGAATAGAGTCATCAAATCGTCGGGGAGTTCTTTCACGAAATTTTTTGCGATCGCTAGATCTGTTGCAGACATCTTAGGTGTATTCGGCAGTGGACGCTGTGTTTTATCAAAATTTAGAATGAAAGAAATTCTGCGACTTTCATCTTCCTGGCTTCGGAAGGACACCACCATGTATTCGTCGTCGGTAAAAGGATTTGTGAAATAGAAATCTTCAAGGACGTAAATTACCTTGTAGTCTTCTTCCTCAAAACGAAATGTCATCAGGGAGTTGGCCGCTTCCTGAGGGTTGATCTTACGATACGCTTCGATGGCCGGTCTCCTTATAAATAAGTTTGGATACTAATATTTTCATTTTATTAGCGACGTTCTTGCTATTTTTCTTCGTCAATAGTTCTAACGGCTCTTACGGAGTCCTTAGTCACGTCTAATTCTTTATGATTCAGGTTTGCGTGACCGTAGCGGTAATAAAATACGGCGGCACTGCCATGAGGTCTTTCATCTGAGGTCCATGTTGTGAACCCACCACCGGGAGAAAACTCGGGTGGAATATAGATATCGAATCGGTCCATATCCCGAATGCTATGGTCTTCGTCGTACAAGCTTTCGGCTTCTTCCAGTGTTGGTAAACGCCAATTCCTGTGGCCCGCAAATTTTTCCAAATTAAGGCTACGTGTATAGGCTTGAGAGGAGTACCAGTTAGTCCAATTGCTGGTGTCTTGATAAGAGTCGGTCTGTTTCCACATCAAATTGGTTTCTTTATCGGTAACGGTTCCGTCGCCGTTATCCCTAAAACGTTTTGTTGCCACGTAAACTTTCTCCTGTCTTGTTCGGTCTAAGCTGAACTTTCATTTTATTCGGAATCGTCGTTGAGGTCTCTCACGAGTCGACTGGAACCGCGAGAGGGTCTGTAAATATCATCGTAAGTCATCACGCCCTTGCGATACCCAAAGCGGAGGGCTTGAATTTTATTTCTGACATCACTCGTCCAGCATAAAAAGCCAAAACCAGGTTCAAAAATTGAGTAAATATGAGCATCCTTGCCTTGATGGTCTTTATTGCTCTCGCTTTTGGTATACAAACTTTTGGCTTCGAGAGCATTTGGAACTCTCCAGTTGCCAAAGCCGCAGTGTCGTTTTTGGTTGAGTTAATCGACATAGGTACGCACTTGAATAAGGTTCATACATTTTCCAGTCATCTGCCATGTGTCTTGCTTTAGCCACATCAACTTTCGTGCACGATCCATGATAATGCCTTCGCCCATATCTACAAACCGCTCTGCTTTTGCGCCTTTATTAGGGCTTGTCGATTGTTGCTCAGTCATATTTTTTTGTTTTCCTGAAAAGGCTTCATGGGTCCTATTTCTTTATATCTCTAATGGCTCGTACGCCATGGCTTCGCAGTCCAACTTTATGCCACTTGAAGTCGCCATTATACATTTGGAAGCGTATTGCCAGAGTCGTGTCGGTACGATGCCGAGTTTTTGTCCAGCAGGTTTGTGCTGAGCCAGCAGGGAATGCTTTCACCAAATAAACGACGTCTCCATATTTATCGGTGATAGGGCTTGAGGGATCGTAGATCGACTGTACTTCTTTTCGTGTGGGCATTCGCCAATTTTGAAATCCCTTATACCGCACATTGTTCAGTATTTGCACCCAGGTTCTTGCTTCTTCCCAAGAAACCCATTTATCCAGATCGATGTAGGAATCGTCGGCTTTCCACATGACGCACTCTTGTCGATCTGTAACGGTTCCATCTCCGTTGTTCACAAAACGCTCTTCTTCATTTTCCTCGGCGACTTTGACTATATTGCGAACAAGCCTTACAGCACTTGGGAATCCACTATTTTCCTTGGCCAGCCAAAATTCATAGTCGGATCGAAGATCGTAACCCATCGCGGCTTTAGCACCACGTGTTTCACTGGTCCAAGTGGAGAAACCGCATCCCGAGGTAAATATTGGGTCGAGATGAATTTCACATCCTTCAACGTCAGAGTTACTAGCTTCGGGGTCGTATAATGTGCGGGCATCGGTAGCTGTTGGGAAGCGCCAATTATTGTAACCTGCAAATTTTTGGGTATTTTTTTCGCGGACATACTCCTGGCATTCATGCCAAGTCATGAGTCTACCTTTTTCTATCCAGGTATCATCCTTGGCCCACATGAGCTTGCTGATGGGGTCGGAAATAGTGCCGTCACCATTGTCCTTGAATTCAATATCTTTATTTGTCAAAGGTTCGTTCATTGTCCTGAGAGATTTGGGGTTTAGTTCAATGGCGCCGACGAATCTGGTCGCTTTTTTTCACAGGAGCTTTTCGACAAATGCGAACAGAGCCAAAGCTGTATTCATCGACAGAAATCTGTTTGCCTTCTTCATAATCGAACCGAGGTCGTCGTGTAGAGGTATCCCCCGATAACCATTGGGTTTTGAATGAATTTTCAGGGAAACTGGGATCGAGGTGAATGGTACCACCGCCTTTACAGGTGTTGGTTGCATTTTTTTCATAGAGACTAGCGGCCTCGTCGTAGTTGGGCAGGCGCCAATCATCAAACCCACCAATTTTTCGCATATTTTTTTTATCTGCAAACTCGCGGGCCTCGTGCCAGTTTACAAATTTCCCCTTATCCAGCCAAGAATCTTTTTTCAGCCAGTATATTTTAGTCACCGTGTCAAAAATGACATGCGGACCCTTTTCGAGCCAACGCTTGGATTTCCCGTCATCGTCTTTTTTTACGGGAAGTTGATCGGTTTTCTTTACGGGAAGCTGTTCTGACATCTTATTTAATTCCTTATTATTTTATAAAAAGGTGTTTCAATCACCGGTGTATCCGATTTCCACATTGCCTTCATCTACGTTGACAATCACTGGGATTATGTATTTCCCGTCGGTGTATTCGAGAAGTGTTTTCATTCCATGGTCGTTGTTCTCAACGTTAACGTAAATGAAAGAACGATGCTGTTTTTTAAAATCTGCCACAGCTTTTTGTGTGTGTGGGCAATCGTTTTTACCAAATATCATAAAGTGCGACATAATTGTTTAGCAACCTTTTAAAGAAGTTAGAAATTTTCTAACGTTCAAATTTTTTGGAGTCACTTCTCCATTCGGGTTCCCACTCATCTCGTATTACATCGCGTACAAGGCGACAATGAGAATATTCATTATCTTTGGCTTCCCAAACCCAGTTTCCGGTTACGTAACTGAATTTCATCGCATATTGCTGGTATTCCGGTTTCTCATCGTAAGTCCAGGTGTTATGTCCTCCGTCAGGATCAAATTCGGAATCGATATGAATCTCGGCACCATCTTTGTCATAGTTGGCCCGGACGAATGAAAAAAGTCCTTTTGCTTCTTCGGACCCACATAACCGCCAGTCGTCAAACCCGGCGAATTGTTCTTCGTTCATTTTTTCGCAATAATCGTGTGCTTCAAACCAAGTGATTCCGTATTTGTATTCTGCGTAGGAGTCGCTTTTCATCCATTGAAGAGGTCTATCGGTTTCGCTCACTGTACCGTCGCTATTGTCAACAAAAGTGGGCAGTGCTTCTTCCGGGACTTCTTCTTCATCTTCTTCCTCTTCGTCGCCCCACTCGTCTTCACCGACAAACTCTTCGATGATTTCCTCTTCATACTCTTCTTCAGAGTCTTCTACATCCTCAATAAGCTCTTCTTTTTCGGTTTCTTCTGATTCACTCATTTTATTTTTCCGCTTACAGGGGTGATGTGTTTTTGACGATTAATTTAACGGTCGAGCTATGCATCGCGAACTAATCGTGCAGATGTGCCCGTAGTTGAGACGCTCTGATCGACGCAGATCTCTTTTCCTGAGGGGAAGTAACTCTTCCACGCGAAAGAGTCGTAACGTGTTTCAGAGGACCACACGCTGGTTTCTCCGCCGGATTGGTAGTTGGATACAGAGCGTTTCTTTTTTTCTGGAAGGTTTAAAAAGAGTTCTCTGTAAAGTTCTTTATGTTTCATGAACACTCGCAGTTCACTCTTGGTTGGCAAGCGCCAATCGTTGTGCCCCAGATAATTTTGCTCGTTGCAGGCTACTTTAAAGCTGTTGGCTTCGTCCCAATTTAGCCATTTCCCCAAGAGCTGTCGGGAATCTTTAAGACTCCACTGCAAATCGTTATCCAGGTCGTCTACCGTCCCATCTTTATTAACTTTGAAAATTTCGTCTGTCATAAGGCCATTTTCTTTACCCTAAAATTAGTTTCATATTTGGATGAAATTTTAATGGGTAGGGATTTAAGTAATTCATATGAAAAAAAAGATTTTCGCAATAATCAATCAGCGCCATCCACCACCACGAGTGATAACGTCTTTAGGCTGAGGGATTGTCTTCTTTTTGTATTTTTTGCTATCTAAGACGCCACGGACAAAGCGAACGCTATCGTTTAGATTATCTTCGGTTTCTTTGTGCCCTCCGGTACCGTTCCCATATGAAAAGCAATATGCCGTGACATTTCCTCGCGCATGGCTAGTCCAAGTGTTGTAACCGCAACCTGGCGAGAAAGCTGAGTCGAGATGAACAACCATATCATATTTGTCCATAATCTTCGAATCTACAATGTAAATGCTGTAAGCTTCGTGTTTGTCGGGGAGCCTCCAGTCGGAGTAACCGGCAAAAGCATCTTCGTTTGTTTTTTTTAATAGTTTGATCGCTTGTGGATAGGTGATGAACTTTTTCAATCTCAAAAATGAGTCTTCTTGCATCCACATCAGCGAGGTCAAAGAGTCTGTGATAGTTCCATCTTTATTGTCTGTAAATCTACTCGATGACATTTTCACTCCTGCATAAAAATATAAATTCCCACGCGGGGAGACTGTAACTCCAGGGAGGGACGTTTCACTTGTTTGAGTCCGCTATTATCTCATATCTTATGAGTAAAAGAAAAGGGCAAAAAAAAAACCGGGAGGCCGTAAGGCCCCCCGGTTTTATAAAACTTTTGCTTATCGATTACTTTCTCGAGATTGACCAGCTGTTTGGGAAAACAGGCCTCTCTCAGTTCCTTCAGGTTGACCCATGCCAGGCTCGATATACGTGCCAGGTTTTACATGGTCCATATGATAATTGGTTTGGTAGCTCTTTCCAGAACCTTGATCGAGTTTCCAGTCATGACGATCATTTCGTTGTCGTTGACAGTTAACTGCGATTGCTCCAGGACCTTCATTTTTGATTGTGGATTTGCGTTGAAGCGCATTTGCCAAGTAATCGCCTGGTGCCAAGGTGCGTGTCTCATCTTTACCCCAGCCATAAGCTTGAGGGCCCAAGTTGAATACGATAGTTGTTTCATCGCTCTCGCTCAGGTTGTCTACTTTCCAAGATGCATTCTCACAAACAGAGGTGCCGCCTGGTTGTACTACATTTACGTTTGCGCTTGCAGTTGCTGCAAACGCCAATACTGCTGATACTGCAAAAATTCCGACCATCTTTTTCATGTGTTGCTCCCCCTTTAACGGAAAAGTTAAAAATTTGGAACTATAAAAAGCTTAACTTCAATCCTATAATCCCTTTTGATGGTTACCGCTAGTCCAAAAAAATATAAACAAGTCTAAACCTTAAGATAATAACTGTCGCGAGGATAAATCCAGTACGCTCACGTTTACAAACAGCCTTCTGGAATTTGAGAGAAAAATACCAAATCCCTCAATGGAAGTCAAGATATAAATCTACAGTGAAATTGATTCGCATAACTAACGGATAAATCAATAAGTAGACATTTTGTCTTTCTTTTGTTTACTTTCAGACTTGAAAGACTCTTTTTCTCTGGTCAGACGTTAAATTTCAATGATGTCAGGTTGGCCAGACTCAAGGAGTTACGTAGCTCTTTTTCCCCTTCTTCGGAGATATTGTTGATAACCAACTGTATGCTTCTTAAGTTTTTTAAATTTTCAGCGGTGGCTAAATAATGGGCCCCTTTGTCGCTGATGTTGTTGGCTGCCAGATTTAAGGTGCGTATTTTAGAAAAATGAGGCGATTCCACGATGGCTTTCACTCCGTCGTCACCAATATCATTCTGAGAGAGGTCTAAGGCTCGCAGGTTGTTCAATTCTTCTCTTTGTGCCAATTCTTTCGCGCCAACTTCTCTTATATATTGAGCTTTTAAGTTGAGCACTTGTCCGTCTTTGCTCAATCTATCTCTTAGCAAATCATCCATTCTTGACATGGGGTAAGGTACCTTTTTTCGTTCCGTGTAAAACTTTTTGTCGATAAGTTAACGTATGGAGAGTTTAGCAAAATACGTGAACATTATCGGATATATTTTAAAGGACTGTTAAATTATTAAATAATGAAGATTTTTGAAATTAAATGTTTCCCACAACAAACGGTGGAGGCCTTGAAAATAGTGGAGCTACGGGAAATTTACTTTCTCAGTTTTTTTCAACGCATTCTTTCAATAAACCTTTTTTAACAGATGCCCTTAATTATTAATAATCAATCAACTTGTTATTGATGTCAAAATTTTGAGTAAAACTCTTTATTGATGTTGCTGTATATAGAATTTAACCCTGACCTTCAACTTTTTTAGCTATAAAGCCATACTCATCGTAACTTTCCCAGCCTTCCTGAATCATTTTTTTTGTGTATTTGATCATCAAGTTGGCTTGCGAATGATTAGGATTGATTGCGACTGTTTTTTTTAATAATTTTTGTGCTTGCTTGACGTCTTTTATTTCATCTCCGTAGAGGTCGATCTGTCTGGATTTGTCGATTAAATCTGAGGCCCACTTATATCGTAAGTCTGCAATTTGAAGGGGGGCGTTTTGAGAAACGTAATCGACAATTTCTTCGTCGGCTTTTAGTTTTCCGACTAGATCCAGGGCTTGCTCAAATTCTCGTATGGGGATTTTGTAATCTTCGTCGTTGACGTCGACAATCGAGGCTCCTGCCTTGTGTGCGGAATGAAGGCCAACGGAACTTAGAATTACTTTCGACTGGATCCCAGACATCAATTCGCTAAACAGAAGTTCTCCTAACGCAAAGTGGATGATGGATCCGAATTCTTGATCCAGGTCGTACTGCAAAGCCAGTTCGAATTGACTTTTGGCACTTTGCATATCGCCCAAATCCATATAGGCTTCGCCAAGATTGTAGTAATTCAGGCAGTTTTCGGGGTCTTCCTCGATCTGTTCCAGGAAAACTTCTATCTGGGCTTCGAGGTCAAAGTCGTCTTCTTCTTCGTCTAGTTCTTCTTCATCTTCGATTTCGTCTTCGCTGGATTCATTTTCGGGCTCTGTAAGCTTTGAGGAATTGTCTGGATGAGACTCGGTAGTTTCTTCCTCTTCAGAATCAGGCGATTCTTCTTTATTTTCTTGGTCAACCATCGGTGTTCTCCATTACTTTCTCGGTCTTTGCATTGCGTACAGGGCGAATAACGGTTAGGGAAAGCCCTGGTCCGCCTTTCATGCTCAAATAGGCTTTGCCTCGAATGTAATTGAAGCCCCAGGCCATTTCTTTCTGGGTTTCACTGGACCAAAAACAGCAACTGGTATTACCAAATATGGGGTCCATGTGAATAGTATTTTCCGTCCAGTAATAATTCCAGGAGATACTTTTGTCTTCTTCGTAAAGACTCTCAAGTTCTTTGCGGGTGGGAAGGCGCCAATCGTTGTGTCCTGCAAATTGTTTGGCATTCAACTCTTCTAAAAAAGTTTGTGCCATGTCCCAGTTGATCCATTTTTTTAATTCTTGATAGGAATCAGTCTTTTTCCAGATGAGATTTGTTGTTTTGTCTAAGACGGTGCCATTATTGTTGTCCTGAAAACGTGTGTCTCCCGAAGGCACTAACTTTTCGGGAGGTCTTGTCAGGGAAAGAATTTGCCCTTCAAACAGGGGGTCGGAAGAGGATGAGGTTCCGTTTTCCCCGGCTATTGCTGAAACGACTGAAGATGATAATAGGGCAATGATGCTCAGCAAAGACAGAATCCTTCTGAACGGGCTGTTTTCTATAATTGGCATTCTGATTGAATTTTTATTGTCGTTAATCGTCTTGAGGAGCCCAGTCGGGTTCCCAAGAAAGGCAGATACCGGTGGCGTTTTTAAATTGACCGGCTTCTTTCCCGTTCACGCCCCATTTGGAGACAAAATTCAATTCTGGGTTAAACTTCTGAATTCGATTGTTTAGGGTATCGACAACAAATACAAATCCATAAGGGTCTTCTGCAATTCCCATCGGACAGTTGAATTGACCATCACGTTTGCCGATTTCTCCTACGACGGTTAGTGAATTTCCTTCTCGATCAAAGAGCTGTAAGCGGTTCTGGCTTTTTTCAGAAACAAGGATGGAGCCGTCTTTACGTACAGCTATTCCAACGGGGAAGTTCAAACGCCCTGTTTCAAATCCGTATTCTCCAAATTTGCTTTGGTATTGCCCGTCTTCGTTGAAAATCTGGATTCTTTGGTTGTCTCGATCGGTAACGTATATGTTGCCTTCTTTATCGAGAGCTGCTGCTGCCGGGAATTTCATGAATCCATCAAAGTTGCCAGCGACGCCAAATCCCATGAGGAATTCTCCCTCGTCGTCGTAACGTTTGATGAGATGATTGTTGGTGTCTATCACCAAGATGGTTCCCATCGCTTCTGCTACGATGCCTTCAGGCCAGTAAAACTTTTCTTGTCCCCATCCTTCCTTGCCGAATTCTAATATGAAGTCGCCATCGGGATCAAATTTTTGGATTCTGTGACAGCCTGTATCAGCTACCCATATATTGCCTTCATGGTCAACGGTAACAGCTGATGGGGTTTTGAATTCGCCGGGGCTATAGGGTGCGCGAGTTCCGCCTGAGCGACCGAATTGCATGAGAAATTTTCCATTCCCATCAAATTTTTGAATTCGGTCGTTTCCGGAGTCGGCCACCCAAACATATAACTTGGAGTGGTCTATTTGAGGTTCTTCTGGGCTTGCTTCGGGTAGAGTCTCGCCAGATGTTTCTGCTATGTCTAAAGTGACTTCAGATTCATCAACGGATTCCGTATTTTCCTCTGTCATATATTTCCATTTAAAATTTGGTAGATGAAAGAAAAGTTCTTACGGGGAGTCTAGGGTATTTGATAGCTCACCTTAAGAAAACTGGCCCTTAATTTGATAAAGGGTCGCTCATGGCCAAAAGTAAAGTACAGGTTGAGCAAGCAGGCTCATCAGATAGTTACTTTATCTCAATATAACTGCAGACAACTACAACTGGGTTCCTGAATTTCCAGAGATTTTTTTAAAGAAAAAGGCCCCATCCGGGGCCCTTTGGACTTCGGTTTACCAGAGCACCACATCCCGCAGCAGAGCCTTTCAGAATAACCTGCTTCTAACGGTTGCTGCTTTTTACTTCTTTTGGGCGACCCTTGTGGGCATACCCGCAAGCGGGGTGTTTGTTGTTTATTTGATAAAAAATCCTTTTACATCAAGAACTTGATATTCAAAGTCACAGGCTTTTTGTAAATCTTCCAGTCGTTCGTTCCAGTTTGTTTTGAAAAGTTCGAGGCTTTCAGATTTGGGTTTTTTCTTCATCAACTCGACTTCTCGATAGAGAGGTTTGACCAGATTTTTATGAATCATTTGAATTGAATTACGTAGTTTGATAACGCAATCTTTGGTCACCAATTCTCGGGTAACGCCATCAACCTTTTCGAGCAATCGAAGGAAGGATTGGATTGTTACTAATTGTGACATATAACTTTCTGATAAGCGGTGGTCGTATTTCATTCCGCAGTCGATATAGGCTGTCATCAGCCACATGCCAACGTGGTGATCAAACTTTACAGAAAGAGTAATGAGCTTTTCAAGATAGTCGACCTCTCGCAGGTCTTCATCTTCTTCTTCACCCTCCGCTAGTTCCTTAGCCGCTTTTTCTTTTTCTTGTTGTAGTTCGGCCTTAATTTTTTCCAGTTCGCTCAAATCAGAGAGCGAGTCAACGGAGGTTTCTTCTGCATTCTCCTGAGCTTCCTCTCCGGTCGCTTTTCCTTCTTCTTCTTTTTCCGTATCTTGTTCGCTCAAAGGGAAATCTCCTCTAAAGACCTTATTAAGTAATAACCGCTATATTGGGTTTGTGGTAATTGTATAGAATGGCGGAGTATAAAATATATTCCAACGACCTGTCAAGTTCTGACAGGGACCTTATTGTTAGGCTTGCGATTCGAGGTAGTCTATAACAGCACCTTCATTATTAGTACCAATGATTTCATCTGCGAGGGTTTTTACCTCGGGAAGGGCATTGCTGACAGCTACAGAATGGCCTGCTACTCGAAACATATCCAAATCGTTTAAATAATCTCCAAAAACTGTTACCTGTGATAATGGGGTGTTCAACTGATTTGCCAATTTTTGGACGGCTTGTCCTTTTGTCGCATTCTTATTATAGGTCTGTAACCAGTAGTAACCATCACTATACAGATCTTTTGCAAAATACATTGCGAGTTTATCGAAATATTTTGCTTTTAATGCAATATAGATAGGTTCCAGAACGTCAACACTGTCGATCAGGAGAAACCCTGATATACGCTCGTTCTCTTCAAAGGTGAATTGTTCGACTTGACGCAGACGTCCATCGCCGTTCAAACTGTCTAGATAGGCTTGCGCTCCAGGATTGTTCGCGCGACGATAGTAGAGAAAATGCTGACTGGAAACGGTATAGATGAAGGGATCGAGCGAAATGGGTGCGACAATTTTCAGCATGTCTGCAACAATGCCAGGGGAGATGAACTCTGAGCCGCCGAGGTCTTCTCCTGTATTTAGGTCGGTGAGAAACACGCCGTTGAAAAGAATAACGGGAAGTTTGAGGTTGAGACCGCGCAACAGGGGTATGGCAGATTCCTGGCTTCTCGCTGTTGCAATGGTGAAATTCATCCCTCGCTCAATCAAATGATTGAGGCGCTGGAGAGTTGGTGCGGGTATTTCACCTTGGTCGTTGAGCAAGGTGCCATCTAGGTCTGAAATGAAGAGCCTGTCTTTTGATAACAGGGCTGAGCTTTGACTTGTTTCCTGGTTCATAATGATTCAAATGTTTGATAGTGAGGATTCAATATTGATTTGTTGCTGTAAGGGTATGGTCTGAGATTATACTAAATCTCTAGATTATATCTGATAAATTGCTTTAAAAAAATATGGAGAGTTGAACTGATGCATTCATTTCGGAATCTTAAAAAAGGAAGAGGGCCTGCCTTTCTTTTTGCAATTATGATACTGTTGACGTTAACGTTTATAGTTAGTTCGGCACAGGCTAAGAGCTTTGATTTTTCTGCGTGGGATAGTATCTTAAAAGAGAATGTTTCCACAAAAAATATCAGGGGAATCCAACTCAATGTGGTGGACTATAAGGGATTAAAATCGGTTCCGCAATTTTCAAAATTAGTACAAGATTTGGAAAAAGCCGATTTGACGAGTTTGAATGAGCGTGAAGAGATTTTGGCTTTTTGGATCAATGTTTATAATATTCTTGCTGTGAAAATGGTGGTGGATCATTACCCTGTTGAAAGCATCAAGGATATTGGAAGTATTTTTAAGTCTGTCTGGAATCGACCCGCGGGTAAGGTGGCGGGCGAGGAGAGAACTTTAAACGACATTGAGCATGAGATCCTCCGAAAAATGGGGGAGCCGCGCATCCACGTTGCGATTGTCTGCGCCTCTGTCAGTTGTCCCGATTTAGCGAAGTCGGCATTTGTTCCTGAAAAATTGTACGAACAATTAGATGGGCAGATGAAAAAGTTTGTTGCCAACTCTGGTAAAGGACTTGAGCTCGATCGCAAAGACAAGCGAGTTCGCATTTCTTCCATATTCAAATGGTTTGCGGAGGATTTCGAGTCCAAAGGTGGGGTGATACCTTTTATTGGCGGGTACCTTTCTGTAGAAGATCGAAAGTTTATCAATCGCCCTGACATAGGGGTTTCGTATTTTGATTATGACTGGGGGCTGAATGAGCGTTGATTCCCCCTGGTTCAAATTGAGGAGTTTACATTGTTTTTTCGTTCAGAATTGTGGGATGGCAGGAAACATTATCTAGACCGTATGTCGTTACGCGATTTGGTCAACGCCTATTTTGCCTACCCGGCAATTCGAGTTTATTTAGCTTTGTCTGTCGTTGGACTTGCCCTTGCGCTTTACTGGGTGGAATCTGTGGTTTCTGTTGCTTTAGTCGTTGCCGCTACTCCCGTTCTTTATGCGCTCTCTTGGTATCTACTGCATCGCTTTGTGTTGCATGGACGATACCTATACAAATCACCTCGCACAGCAGAGCTTTGGAAGCGTATCCATTTTGATCACCATCAGGATCCCAATGATTTGGAAGTCCTGTTCGGTGCTTTGCCGACCACGCTCCCCACCATCCTGCTCATTACAGTACCGGCCGGTTGGCTCATAGGCGGTCTCGCAGGAGTATTTGCCGGAATGGCTATGGGAATGTGGGTCACCTGTTTTTACGAGTTTTGCCATTGCATTCAGCATTTGGCCTATACACCGCGCCTGCCCATCCTCAAAAAAATGAAGAAATTACATATGGCGCATCATTTTCATAATGAGCAGGGCAATTATGGTATCACCAACTTTTTTTGGGATCGTCTGCTGAAGACGTATTATGCAAGTGCTGGAGAGGTTATGCGTAGTCCTACTGTATTCAACCTGGGTTATGTCAGTGCGGAGTATGAACGTTTTCCTTGGGTCGCTCAGTTGTCAGGCTTGGATGTTGAGAAGGGGGAAGAAAAAAATCCCCCCGAACCCCTGGCTCCTGTTGGAACCGAGGTTGGGGGGCGGGGAGCGAACTGAAATTTAGTCCTGGGAGGGGGTTAATTTTTCAGTCCGCATGCTTCCTTAGAAAAGTTGGAATGTCGAAGTTGACTGCCATCGCAGAGTAATCTTCGGGATTATCTTCCTTGATGGAGTTTGCCAGACTCTTCAAATGTTTGTAGGGTGTGGTACTTTCCTTCGAGGGTGTCTTCGGAATTTCAAACGATGTTGCAGGTTTTTCCACTTCCGGGCTGGCCACTTCTGGAGTACTTGCAGTCATTGATTGAGAATCAAAACCCGTTGCTATGACGGTGACCCGTATTTGCCCATCCAGACTATCGTCGATCACCGAACCAAAAATAATATGCGCATCTTCGTGCGCACTGTTTTGTATCAGCGTAGAAGCTTCGTCGACTTCCAGTAGACTCATGTCCTCGCCACCGGTGATATTGATGAGGATGCCACGCGCACCTTCCACAGTTGCCTCGTCCAATAACGGACTTGAGATGGCTTTTTGAGCGGCTTCGATAGCGCGATTTTCTCCTGCCGCTGTTCCGCTTCCCATCAAGGCTTTTCCCATATCGCACATGATGGTCTTCACATCTGCAAAGTCCAGGTTGATGAGACCCGGAATAACAATCAAGTCAGAAATACTGCACACCGCTTGTTTTAAAACATCATCAACAATGCCGAAGGCTCCCGTAAGAGAAGTTTGCTTTCCTACGAAGCTGAGCAATTTTTGATTGGGGATGACGATCAAAGTATCGACTGCTTTTTCCAATTCTGCTATACCTTCTTCCGCTTGACGGATTCTGCGTTTGCCTTCAAACGAAAATGGTTTCGTGACAACGCCAACGGTTAGCGCGCCCGACTCTTTGGCGATTCGAGCGATGATTGGCGCGCCTCCGGTTCCCGTGCCGCCTCCCATACCAGCGGTGATGAATACCATGTCCGCACCTTCAAGGCTGTCGCGAATTTGATCTTCGCTTTCAAGTGCCGCACGTTGACCGATTTCAGGATTTGACCCTGCACCGAGACCGCGCGTTAGCTCTCCACCCACTTGTATTTTGCCAGGGCATTTTGAAGCCTCAAGTGATTGGATATCGGTGTTGGCCACCATGAAATCTACGCCACGTATTTGACTTCGTACCATGGAATTGACGGCATTTGTGCCGCCACCGCCAACGCCTATGACCTTGATACTGGCCGAGTACAGATTTTCTGATTCAAATTCTATTAATGACATTTTTTACCCTCCCAGGTTGTTTAAAAAAAGTCTTCAGCCCAATCTTTCATTCGGCTGAAAATTTTATCGAATAAATGACGTCCTTTAAGTTCTCTAATAGCTCCACTTTTGTAGGACCGTTGACCGTATTGCAAAAGCCCCGTACTGGTAGCGTACATTGGGCTGTTGACGACATCGATGAGTCCACCCAGGTGCATAGGCGAGCCTACACGCACTGGAAGTTGGAATACCTCTTCAGCAAGATCAGCCATTCCCTTCATATTTGCCGCGCCTCCGGTTAAAACGACTCCAGAGGAAATGATGTCGCGGTAGCCCGAGTTGCTGACCTCGTTGTTCATGATTTCAAACATTTCGCGGGCGCGTAATTCGATGATCTCACTCAAAATCTGACGAGAGATTTTTCGTGGTTCGCGTCCCCCCACACTAGGTACCTCAATCATTTCATTTTCTTCCACCTGCGACGAAAGAGCGCACCCGTAATTGTGTTTTACCTTTTCAGCTTCTTCATTCGGTGTTCGTAAACCGATTGCGATATCGTTGGTCATTTGCGATCCCGCGATGGTCAAGACCGAGGTGTGCTTGATTGAACCCTGATAAAAAATAGCAAGGTCAGAAGTGCCTCCGCCGATATCTATCAATAAGGCACCCAGTTCCTTTTCATCTGCAGACAAAACCGATTCGCTTGAAGCCAATTGTTCAAGAACGATATCCTGAACTTCCAAACCCGCCTTGTTGACACAGCGGACAATGTTTTGTGCTGAAGTAACAGCGGCTGTGACGATATGTACTTTTGCCTCAAGCCGAACTCCCGACATGCCCAATGGGGTTTTGATCCCGTCTTGATCGTCTACAATGTATTCCTGCGGAAGAACATGAATGACCTCGCGATCCAGAGGAATAGCGATTGCCTTGGCCGCTTCGATAACCCGGTCGATGTCCTTTTGATGGACCTCTTTGCCTTTGACCGCTATGATCCCGTGACTGTTCAAGCTGTTGATGTGGCCACCTGCGATGCCAACGAAAACAGAATCGATTTCACAACCGGCCATCAACTCCGCTTCTTCCACGGCACTCTTGATGGATTCGACGGTAGCGTCAATATTCACCACCACGCCCTTTCGCAGACCGCGAGACGGATACTGCCCCAGACCGATGATGTCAATTTCGCCGTGGGCTCCCATCTCGCCTATGATGCACACGATTTTGGTAGTACCAATGTCGAGACCGACTAGATATTGTTCTTGTTTGGCCATGCAATTATTTCCTTTAAATTAGGCTTTGCCTGCCTTTTTTGCCAAGCCTTGTTTCATTTTTACAATCACGCGGTCTTTATAAGAAAGGTCGAATAAAGCCGCATTTTTTTCATCATTTTCCATAATGTCGAGAACGATCCGAAATTTTTGAATTCCTTCAGAGAGACGACTCAGGTCGGCTATCAAACGAACCCCTTGATCGCGAGTGATAAATACAATGCGTTTTTCTCCAGCAAACTCTGCTTTGACGATCGGCTGATTTTTGAAGAATGGCAGTTGATTAAAATAATTCATCGTTTGCAATCCCAGTATCATTTCGTCTGTTGCCGCAGAATTTCCCAATTGAGGTTTTTTCGAACGGTCTCCTGATACCAATGGCAAGTCCTTGTAGATGGGATTATCTGCTTCTAGAACAACTCCAAAATTATCCATCACATAGACTTGATCCAGTTGAATACGTGCAAACGGCGTGCGCTGTTTTATATCGAAACGAATGGCATCGGGAAACGCTCGTGCCGCCGAAACACTGAGAGCCCAGGGACGCTCTGCAAGTCGATTGGCGATCTCTTTTAAATCAAGAAAGAAAATATTTTTCCCCTGAATAGGCCCCACTTGTTTTAGCAATTCTGCGTCACTCACCTTTTCGAGTCCTTGGAAATAAATTTTCTGAACTGAAAAGTAAGGTGACTCCGTCAAAAATAGAAAAGAATAATAAATTGTTCCTGCAACGATTGTTGTTATCAGCGTTTTAATGAAACAACTTTTCAGAAAATGGCTCGTGTGTTTCCAGGCCAGGCGATCGGAACTTGTTTTTTTATTTCTGGACCGTTTCCCAAGTTTGCGAGAAGTACTCAACTTCCCCAGAGTTGCGGTCGATGCCTGATTTCCAAATAAAGTAAGGTTCATTGTTTTTGAGCCTCTGGATAATCGAGTTGAGCCGTCATCAAAATTTCAAAAACCAATTCGTCAAATTCAATTCCAGCCGAGCTAGCACCCATGGGAAGCAGACTGGTTGCTGTCATGCCGGGTATCGTATTCATTTCCAATACATAAGGAACACCCTTTGAATCCAGAATGATGTCAATCCGCGGGATGCCTCTACCTTGAAGAGCCCGAAGGACTTTAATGGAGACCTCTTCGCAAGCGGCTTTTTCTTCTGCCGTCAGCTCTGCCGGACATATGTATTGTGTTTCACCTGAAGTGTATTTTGCTGAATAATCATAGAACTCAGATTTTGGGCGAATCTCCACAATAGGTAGAGCTTTTGACTGCCTCATACCAACGGCGAGAAGGCGACCCTCTATAAATTTTTCGATCAGCACTTCGTCTGAATAACTGAAAGCATCTTCCAGAGCAGGGGTCCAATCTTCTTCCGATTTGACAATATGAATTCCCAAACTGGACCCTTGACGATTGGGCTTGACCACCAATGGGAAGTCCAGAGTTCTCACCGCAGTGCTTCCTTTGTAAAAAATTTGATACGCCGGCGTTGGAATGTTGTTGGCGATAAATATTTCTTTCGATTTGATTTTGTCATAGGCCAAGGCACTTCCCAATACGCCAGAACCCGTGTAGGGAATTCGGGCGTACTCCAGCAAACCTTGTATCGAACCGTCTTCTCCATATGTTCCATGGAGTGCTAGAAAAGCAATGTCGACACCTTGGTTTGTCAATTCACTTGCAATATTGTGCCCCACATCTATCTCCAAAACATTGATGCCTTTTCTTCGTAAAGCCGACGCGACAGCGTTTCCTGTGATTAAGGATATCTCCCGTTCAGAGGATAAGCCGCCCATAAGAACCCCTACTTTTTTGCTTTCAATGTCCATCACTGAGAAGCTCCAGACGATGCTGAATAAGGGGTTCGCCTTAAACCAAAAGGTTGACGATAAAGAAGCTTTATTAGAGTATCCAGAGTGTTCATAGTTTATTCTCCAGCGACTACCAATTCCATTTCCAGTTCGACCCCGGTTTTTTCTTGCACTTCATTTTTAATCAAGTCGATTAATTTCAACACATCCTTAGCCTTTGCACCGCCTTTATTGACAATGAAATTTGCGTGCTTTATAGAGATACCTGCCGAACCCACTGATGCGCCTTTGAGCCCTGTAAGTTCTATGAGTCTTCCGGCGGTATCGCCTTCTGGATTTTTGAAAACCGATCCGGAATTGGGAACTGTCAATGGCTGTCGTGCGCTTCTTTTTGCAAGATGGACATCCATCTTTTCTTGAATAGCAACTGCGTCGCCCCTTTCCAGCTCGATTTCCCCTTCTACGATGAGTCCTCCATCAGAGGGGAACTGGGTATTTCTATAATTAAAAATCAGTTGATCTCGTTTGAACTTTTCAATTTCTCCGTTAGCTGTCAAGCGTGTGACCGAGCGTGTGACCTGTCCAATATCGACACCTTCAGCACCTGCGTTCATTGTCCAGGCACCACCCATTGAACCGGGAATGCCAACAAGATGTTCGATGCCTGTTAAGGAATAACGCGCCGCATATTTAGCAAGATAAGATAACTTTGCACCTGCCTGAACCTTGATAACGGCTTTTTCTTTTCCATCAATCGATTTATAAAACAAAGGGCGATTGACGGTTTTGAATCCCTCTTTGAGAGAGACGACGATGCCGCGAATTCCTGAATCACGAGCCAGAAGATTCGTGCCTTCTCCAAGAAAGAACAGCGGTGCAGTTCCTTTATTTTTAAGGATAGTTTGCAGGTCTGCAATGTCCTTGGGAAAGATGAATACATCAGCCGGACCGCCAATACGCAAGGATGTATGACTGGACATCAATTCGTCGGTGCGAACCTCGCCCCGGATTTTTTGAAGCCATAGGTAAGAAGGATTCATAGTTTGGCTCTGATAAAGTTTGCGCCCCAAAACGACTATTTCCGCGCCCAAAGAAGTTGGGCGGGTTACTTTGGATAAAGCTCCGCTGGGGGTCAGATAAATTAGCTTTCGTTTCCAAGGTTCGCTTAGCATAAGGATTTTTTCCTGAATCGAGGTTCATCGCCTTTTGAAGGCGGGGTGGGATTGAAAAACATTTCGGCTAATTGCCATATGTTGCCTGCACCCAAGGTTGCCGTTACCGCCTTGGGGGCCGTATTTTCTCGTAAAAAATTAATGATCTCTTTAAAGCTCTTGATATACTCAACGTTTTTGTGTCCGTGGCGGCGAATTCCCTCAACCATTTCTCGTGTGTGTACGCCAGGAATTTCTTTTTCTCCCGCAGGGTAGATGTCGGTAACGATCAATTGATCGGCATCGTTGAATGCGGTCCAGAAATCTTCCATCAACGCCTGTGTTCGAGAGTAACGGTGAGGTTGAAAAACGACCGTTAGTTTTCTATCGGGCCAGACTTCTTTAGCCGCGCGCAATGTCGCTCGAATCTCTACAGGGTGATGCCCGTAATCGTCCATCCACACAAGGTCGTCACGTTTGCTGATGATTTCAAAACGCCGCTGAACACCTATGAATTTCGTGAGCGATTTGGCAATGGTTGGAAAATCAATATTCAATTCCATTCCTACCGCCACTGCCGCCAATGTATTGCAGGCGTTGTGTCGACCCGCCGCGCCTGACTGAATTCTGCCAAGTTTCTTACCTTGAAAGTAAACGCTGAAATGAGTTTTCATCCCATCAATGACAATGTCTTTAGCAACATAATCGGCCTGCCCTGATAAGCCATAAGTGATGTAGCGCTTTTCAATTCTTGGAATCAGCGATTGAATATTGGGATCATCCAGACAAAGGATTGCTGTCCCATAAAATGGAATTTTGTTGATGAACGTTAGAAAGGTGTCTTTCATGCGATCAAGAGTTTTATAAAATTCCATATGCTCTTCGTCGAGCGTTGTTACCACAGCGATAGTGGGCGACAGGTGAAGAAACGATCCGTCGCTTTCATCGGCTTCGGCAACAAGAAATTCGCTTTGTCCCAGCTTGGCATTGCCGCCACTTTGCTTGAGTCTTCCGCCAACGACGACCGTCGGGTCCAGATTTCCCTCTGCCAAAGCCGCTGAAATGAGTGAGGTCGTCGTGGTTTTCCCGTGAGTGCCTGCTACTGCAATTCCGTATTTCATACGCATCAGTTCGGCGAGCATCTCAGCTCTTGGGATCACGGGAATCATTCTTTTGCGTGCGCTTTTGGCCTCTGGGTTGTCGGCTTTGACGGCACTGGAAACGACTACCACTTGAGCGTCTCTTACATTCTCAGAATTATGACCCAAAGAAATGTGAGCACCCACCGCCCTCAAATGCAGTGTTGCTTGACTCTCGACCAAGTCAGAGCCAGACACATCGAAGCCTTGGTTTATGAGGACTTCAGCGATTCCGCTCATTCCAGAACCTCCAATTCCGATAAAGTGAATGCGTTGGGTTTTTCCTAAAAACATGACATCTCATCTTTTTTAGATACTTGATTTTCGCGCATTTGGACGTTTGTTTTTTTTATCAATTCCATACAAATTTTGCGGACATTTTGTGTCGCCTCTCGGTTGCCAAGACGATAGCTGTTTGTTTCCACTTCTTCGAGATGAGTCTCATCTTCCATTGCATTCTTAATGGACAGTGCGAGCTTCTCTCCAGTCAATTCAGAATCGAGAATCATTTCCGCCGCATTGGCTGATTCCAATAGACGAGCATTTTTTTCTTGATGGTTATGTGCCGCATAGGGAAAAGGAACGAGAATGGACATTTTCCCGCAGGCGGTAATTTCTGCCAGAGTGGTTGCCCCAGCTCTGCAAATAACTAAAGAAGCCGATCGGCAACAAGCTTCGATATCATCAATGAAAGGGCGAACATCGGCAGTTGCAAAACCTTCTGCTGTATAACGCTCTCGTATTTCAGCGAAATCCTTTTCCCCGGTTTGATGGATAATGTGAATTTTTTCCTTTTCTTCTCCGAGTTTTTCCAGTGCGGACACCATTGCCATATTGATGGAATGCGCTCCCTGGCTTCCCCCCAGAACCAGTATGCAAAATTTATCTTTTCGACGAGCCGGGGCTGTTTCTCTGGGGATACAGAATTCCTCGCGGATCATATTTCCTGTGGTCACAACTTTATCGCCTGGAAAGTATGCCGATGATTCCTTGAATGAAACTGCGACTTTATCGGCGATTTTTCCTAACCAGCGGTTGGTCATTCCTGGTATGGAATTTTGTTCATGTATGAGAATAGGAATTCTGAGTGCCCATGCGGAAAGGGCAAGCGGACCCGAAGCGTAACCGCCAACGCCTACCACCAGATCGGGACGTTTTTGTAACAGGAAACAAGTGGACTGCAGGATACCCAAGGGTAATTTGCACAAAGAAGTCCAACGCTGGAGTCCTTTTTTCCCCATAATTCCCGCAGTGAGAATGGTCTTTAAATTCCATCCTTCTTTGGGAATTATTCTGGACTCCAATCCTTGCTGAGACCCTACGAATGTGATTTCAATATCCATGTCCAATTTTTCCAGTTCCTTTGCTAATGCGATTGCGGGAAATAAATGCCCTCCCGTACCGCCTCCAGCAATGACAACGCGAATAGTCATACCTTGATATTATTTCTTTACCGGGTGTTGCGAAATATTGAGCAAGACACCCGCACTCATCATCAATACCACCAGTGATGAACCACCCATGCTAATGAAAGGAAGTGTCAAACCTTTGGTCGGCAAAAGACCGATGGCTACTCCCATGTTGATGAAGGCTTGTATGCCAATCAACAATGTGATGCCAACGGCCACATGAGTCCCAAAGGGGTCCTTGGCATTCAATGCGGCGGCAAATCCTCTCCATATAAAAATTCCAAATAAAATCACGATGAATACAGCACCAATAAATCCAAGCTCTTCTCCAATAACGGAGAAAATGAAATCGGTGTGCGCTTCGGGCAGATAAAATAATTTTTGACTTCCATCACCCAGTCCAACTCCCCAAAACCCGCCACGCCCGAATGCATAAAAAGATTGAATGGCTTGAAACCCTGTGTCGGAAGGGTCTTTCCAAGGATCTAAAAATGCAAAAATACGGCGCATTCGATACTCGGCACCGGTTACGGCTGAAACGACCAGTGGAATAACGGCCAAAAAGGAATAGACCAGAAAGCGAGTGCGAATTCCTGCAATGTAAAGCATGAGTAATGCAACGATGCCGATGATTAACGCGGTCCCGAAATCGGGCTGAAATAAAATAGGGACAAAGAAAAATCCCAAAACGATAACGTTGGGCAAATAACCGTAAGCAAAGTTCTTCAATTGATCGGATCGCTTCACCAATGACTTTGCTATGAATATGATGATGGCGATTTTTGCGATTTCCGAAGGCTGAAAGTTGGCACCTCCCAAAGTAAGCCACCTACGAGCACCACCCACTTCTTTGCCTAGTCCAGGGACCATCACTGCTATCAATAGAAGAAATGCGCCGAACAGAATGGGGTAGGCATATTTTTCCAATAGGCGATAATCGATGGAACGTGCAAGTTTCAAAGCCATGAAGCCAATGAAGACCCAAAGCATCTGGCGTTTCAGAAAAAAATAGGGATCGTTATATTTTTCTCCAGCAACAACAGCACTGGAGCTATAAACCATCACCACACCGATAATGACCAGAATACCGACGACACAGCCCAAAATGGGATCACTCGTTTGCGGACGGGATGTAGAATCGCTCATAGGACTCTTCCTCCCGTGGTCATATCATGCGTTATTTTTTTTGAATCAAACTTCATAAATTGTTGACGAGGGTTTTAAATTTAAGCCCGCGTTCCTCAAAATTTTTAAACATATCCTGGCTCGCACAAGCCGGGGACAGTAAAACGGTGTCACCTGCTTCTGCGTGATTCACTGCAATAGCTACCGCATCTTCAAAATTGTTGGCTTCTTCATAAGCGGGAGAGCCGTTGAGAAAAGGTTTTATTTTTTCCCGAGCTTCTCCAAAAATAACCAGATGCCGGACCTTTTGTTTTAGAAAGGGAAGCATTGCCGAAAAGTCATTTTCCTTATCTCTACCTCCCAACAGGAGAACGATCGGTCGTTCGATTGATATAAGAGACTTGCAAGCGGCACCAATGTTGGTGGCCTTGGAATCATTTATAAAGTCGATCCCTCGCACTGTTCGTACCCATTCCATGCGATGCTCCAGTCCCTTGAAATTACAAAGAGCCTCTTTGATAGCTCGAACGGAAATATCTAGCGGTGCCGTTATAGCAATTGCGGCAAGTGCATTTTCTATCTGCAATCGCAAAGGGAAGGGAACGTCTTCCTGCTTACAGATGATTTTTTCTTGCCCTTTGAGCTTTAATATTATTTGGTTGTCTCTTAAAAATGCTCCGTCCGGGCCTTCGTGTTGTGTGCCAAAAAATAATTTCTGAGCTTGTTTTCCGCAAGTAAGCTTTACTGTTTCAGGGTCATCGAGGTTGACGATGAAATAATCAGATTCGTTTTGATTCGTTGCGATGCGTTCTTTCATCGCCCGGTAATTTTCCAGTGTTTTATGCCTGTCAAGATGATCGGGCGTGATGTTTAAAATCGCCGCTATATGTGGTTTGAACGTGCTTGCGGTTTCCATTTGAAAACTGGAAATCTCAAGCACAATGATTTCCACAGATTCTTTTTCTATCAATTCGATAAAAGGTGTTCCCAGGTTTCCCCCAACATAAGCCGTACGTCCTTCGGCCAGCAGAATGTTCCCAACCAAAGTCGTGACGGTTGATTTTCCGTTGGAACCGGTGATAGCGATGATCGGTGTTTTATTGAACTGATAGGCCAATTCAAGTTCTCCGATGATTTCGATTCCGCGTTGATGCGC
Organism: Nitrospinaceae bacterium; assembly: GCA_029261475.1. Lineage (GTDB taxonomy): Bacteria > Nitrospinota > Nitrospinia > Nitrospinales > VA-1 > Nitrohelix. Next base: position 94,724 of record JAJDBG010000039.1, on the reverse strand, counting down.
TTCTTTCAAAAAGGGAGCGTCCACAGGAACACCCGGGCTCAATACGATCAATTCTGCATTTTTCCCCGGCGAGCAGTCATTAAACTGAAGTTCGATGGCGGGGTTCAATCCTGCTGTCGATTCAGTCAAGTCCTGTTCGGACCGCGCATCGGTGAGCAGAACCTGCGCTCCACGATTGATGAGAAAATTTGCGGTCGCAAGACCGGATTTTCCCATGCCGACTACGCTTATATTTTTGCCAGAAAGATGCATTATTTTTATCTCAACTTGAGCGTGCTCAAACCAATCATCGCCAGCACAATGGCTATGATCCAGAAACGGACAATGACTTTAGGCTCTGCCCATCCGCATTGTTCGAAATGATGGTGAATGGGTGCCATTTTGAAAAAGCGTTTTCCTTTGCTGTATTTGTTCTTGGTGTATTTGTAATAAGAGACCTGAATGATCACGGACAATGCTTCAATAACAAAAACCCCTCCCACCAGAATGAGCAATAATTCGTGTTTGGCTACCACTGCAATGGTACCGAGCGCACCTCCCAGAGAAAGAGAGCCTACATCTCCCATAAATATTTGAGCGGGGTAGGTGTTGTACCAAAGAAAACCGAGGCTGGCACCGACCAGCGCAGAACTGAGTATTGCGAGTTCGCCTGCACCTTTGATGTGCTGGATTTGCAGGTACTCTGCGAATTTAAAATGACCGCAAAGATAAACGATTCCGGTATAAGCCATGGTCGCGATGATAATGGGACCGATGGCCAGTCCATCCAGACCATCCGTCAAATTGACTGCGTTGGAAGTGCCGACGATGATAAAAACGATGAACAATAAATACGCCCAGCCGAGATCAGGCTGGAACTCTTTAAAGAAGGGTGCTTGAAGTGTGGTTGCGTAATCGGCACGATTCGCGTCAAAGTAGACGATGTACAGACCAATCACGAGACTGATTGCAACCTGCAGGATCAGCTTGGCTCTTACAGACAAACCTTTACCACTTTTTAATTTGATCGTGTCATCAGCGAAACCAATGCATCCAAACCCCAAGGCCGAGAACAGGACAAGCCAGATATAGGCATTGGAGAGATCCGCCCAAAGTACAGTTGCAAGTCCGAATGTGAATAGAATCAGCAAGCCACCCATCGTAGGCGTGCCGGATTTTGCATGATGTTGTTCTGGTCCGTCGGAACGGATTTTTTCGCCGATCTGCAATTTTTGCAGAAGGGCAATCATGTACCGTCCCAACAGAAGACTCAGGCAGAGAGCGGTGATGCCGGAATAAGCAGAGCGAAACGAAATGTATTTGAATACATTGAAAATGGACAGGTCGCTCGCAAGTGGGTAAAAGATATGGTAAAGCATGATTAGAGCAAAGCCTCCTGAAAGTAATTTTCAATGACCTGCTCCATCCTTGCCCCGCGAGATCCTTTGACCAAAATGCAGTCTCCTTTTTTCACACGTTCCTTCAAAAATGCAGTGGCTGTTTCGATATCAGTGAAAGCAAAAACCTGATCGGATTCCATTCCCTCTTCGCGCGCTGTTTTCGCGGCGAGCGCAGGTATTTCTCCAACAGTTACCAGGAAGTCTGTTTGCGATCGGGCGATCTCTTTTCCCAATTTAGAATGTTCGGAGCGGGAGAGGTCGGCAAGCTCAAGCATTTCTCCCATGACAAAAAATTTCCTTCCCGATGTGTGAAAAGCTTCCAATGTTTTGATCGCTTCGCGCATGGATTGGGGATTCGCGTTGTAGGCATCGTTGATGAAGGAGATGCCTTCTTTTTCAAAAAATTCTTGTCTTTGCGGGGGAAGCTTACAGCGTCCCAGACCGGTCTTCATTTCTTCGGGTGCCATATCAAAAGCACTGCCTACCGCAAATGCCGTGAGTGCATTGTAAATATTGCAACGGCCTAAAAAGGGCAGACCGACATCGAGAGTTTGATCTTTTATATGAAGCTTGAAGTCGTATCCCGAGTTAGCACGCGGTTGAATGTCATCCGCCCAAATGTCAGCAGGCGTATCAATTCCTATGGTGATTTTTTTGGAACGTAAATTTTTTGCCAGTTCCAAAACCAGTGGATCGTCGGCATTTACAATGGCCAAGTCCTGAGGGCGCAAGGCTTCAAATAATTCGCCTTTGGCGCGTTGAACATTTTCCACCGTTTTTAATTGTTCAAGATGCGCGGGTGAAATATTGGTAATGAGGCCGATGTTGGGCCGGGCAATCTCAGCCAGTCGTTTGATTTCACCCTCAGCACTCATTCCCATTTCCAGCACAGCGATTTCGTGATCGTCTTCCAGTTCCATCAATGTAAGAGGGAGGCCTATGTGATTGTTCAGATTGCCCTGGTTTTTTAATGTCTTGAATTTTTCTCCAATCACGGCGGCGATCATTTCCTTGGCACTGGATTTACCATTGGTTCCTGTCACCGCAACAACCTGCACGGAGGAACGTGCCCTGGTTTCTTGAGCGAGTTTCTGCAATGCGACCAGGGTGTCATCGACTTTAATGAAGAAAGGCGAATAGTCGCCGCTGGGGCCTGCCGGAAAGGGGGGGGGATTGCAGTTTCCCGACAGGACGATCCCAGCGGCTTTTTTCCCTAACACGTCAGCTATGAAATCGTGACCATCGAAGCGGTCTCCACGCAAGCAAAAGAATAGATTGCCTTCTTGCATTGTGCGTGAATTGATGGACGCACCACTGAATTCTGTATTGGCACTCCCAGCCAACAATTCACCGCCCATCACGCGAACAATTTCGCTAACGTTTCCAGAGATCATGATTCGATCCTTTCGCGTATGGCTTGGGCGGCGATTTTACGATCGTCAAAGTGTTTTTTTTCAGAGCCAATGATTTGATAATCTTCGTGACCTTTACCCGCAATGAGAATCAGGTCGCCAGCCTCAGCCAGACCGATGGCTTTGAAAATAGCTGATTTCCTATCAACACATATTTCGTAATCATGATTTTCCTGAACCTTCTCAGGAAGGCCGTGAAGGATGTCTTCAATGATTCGGTTCGGGTCCTCTTTGCGTGGATTGTCTGATGTCACAATGGCGAAATCGCTCAATTCAAAAGCGACTTGCCCCATCAATTTTCGTTTTCCTCTATCTCGATCACCGCCGCAACCAAAGACAAGGATCAGGCGATTTTTTGTGACAGCGCGTGCCGCACACAATGCTTTGCTCAAAGCATCATCGGTGTGCGCGTAGTCGACAATCACTGCATAGGCTTGGCCTAAATCTACAGATTCAAATCGGCCGGGAACATTTTTCAAAGATTGAATTCCCTTGCCAATGGTTTCTAAATCGATGCCTTGCAAAAGGGCGACTGCGGTTGCTGTCAGCAGGTTGTGAACATTGTGCAAGCCTAATAATGATATTTCTAACGACAGGGCACCCCATGGAGTTTTTAGATCAAAGGAGGTTCCTTTGTCAGAAAGCTGGATATTCTCCGCAGAAATATCTGCCGGAGAAATGAGACCCGTTGACAATCGTTCGACGGACAATTCGTCGAAAATTTCCTTGCCCGCAGAATCGTCAATATTTATGACTGCTTTTTTAACGTTGTTGTTTCTGAATAAAAGCTTCTTCGCGTTTTTGTATTGCTCCATCGTTTCATGGAAATCAAGGTGGTCGCGAGTCAAATTGGTGAAGACGGCAACTTCAAAGTTCAAACCAAAAGCCCGTTTCAAAACCAGCGCATGGGAAGAAATTTCCAGCAAGCAATGCTCAACTTTTTCATCAACCATTTCAGCTAGCATACGATTGAGATCGGAGGATTCGGGTGTGGTGAAAGTGGAGGGAAAAGTTTTTCCTCCATAACGGTAATTGATAGTTCCAAGGACACCCGTTGCTTTCCCCGCTGTATTGAAAATTGCTTCAAGCAAATAGCTTGTCGTAGTTTTTCCATTTGAACCGGTGATACCGATCACGCTCAATTTTTCAGAAGGGCATCCGTAAAATTCATTGGAAAACTGAGCCAGAGCTGTACGAGCACTTTCAACTTGAAGCTGTGTTACAGCTTCCCCGCTGTTGTTGAAATTCGAAATGCCAGCCGGAAGTTCTGAAACAATGGTTCTGGCACCTCGCGCCAAAGCGTCTTCAATGAATTTTGATCCGTCTTCAACCAATCCTGAAATAGCGACAAACATATTGTCCGGCTGAATTCGGCGAGAGTCATACTCCAAACCTGAAACCTCGCGTTCCAAATCGCCGCTGAAGCCGACTAATTCGGCTTTACGAGTCAAATGTGAAATTGGATGTCGAGTTTGCATGGCGTTGTATGAGGTTGAATTCAGATCAACCGTTGGCAATGAATTTTTTGTTTCGATCAGACTGTCCATCACGCGCGATCCAGAATAAAAACTTTCTCTTTCGTTGATGGAACGTTCAAGTACCGCAATACCTGTTTTGCTATTTTTTGAAAAACAGGAGCGGCAACAGTTCCCCCCCAATGTTTTTTCTTGGGCTCGTCGATCATAATGAGGATCGCTAATCGAGGTGAGTCCGCGGGAACAAAACCAATAAAAGAAGAAAGATAAGCCGTCTGCGAATAGCTTTTGGTTTTGGGATCAATTTTCTGCGCAGTTCCTGTTTTTCCTGCAACCTCGTAACCATCAATAATGGCATTCTTTCCCGTACCTTCTTTGACAGCGGCCTTGAGTATGCCTGTCATTTTTTTACTGGCTTGAGGAGATATGGCCCTTTTAATAGCTCGCGAAGGGAAGGCTTTAAATTCCTTCCCGTTTTTCATAATTGCTTTGGCAATTTTGGGTTGCATGAGGCGCCCCCCATTGGCGATGGCACTTAAGGCAGAAACCATTTGCAGTGGAGTCACCCCTATCTCTTGTCCAAAAGAAATGGATGCGATGGAGCGTGCTGACCAGTCCTCAAGAGACTTCAATTGCCCGCTTGATTCGCCAGGTAAATCGACACCGGTTTTTTGACCAAAACCAAATCGGTTGATGTATTCGAAAAAGTTTTCAACACCCAATTTTTGGGCAATTTTCACCGAACCAATGTTGCTGGATTTAGCGATGATATCTTTTAGGCTCAGGTGACCAAATTTATGATTAGCGGCTTCGCGGATGTATTTTTTCCCAAACTTGAAGTTTCCATCCTCACAGAAAAAAGTTTCTTCTGGTTGCGCTATGTTTTTATCCAGAATCGCTGAAGCGACGATCGGCTTGAATATAGAGCCGGGCTCGTAGGAACTCGACACAACATGATTGGTCCAGGTCGATGGTTTGTACGAAAGGTATTGATTGGGGTTGAACCCGGGAATATTTGCCAGTGCTAAAATTTCTCCGCTATAAGGTTCCATCACCACAGCAAATCCTGACTTTGCCTGAAATCGTTCCACTTGTTCTCGCAGGTGGAGTTCCGTCGTGAACTGAATCACCTCATCAATAGTTAGCTTGATGTCTCGACTTCCTTTGTTTGGAGCTATTGAATCGAACGAGGAAATGGATCGGCCGCGCGCATCCTTCTCCATAATTTTAAGTTGGGTGAATCCTTTGAGTAGAGAATGTTGTCGCAATTCAACACCAGAGAGACCCTGGTTATCCATCCCGACAAATCCAATGACATTGGAAGCCAGTTCCCGCTTGGGGTAAAAGCGCTTGTGCTCCATGACAAAACCGACGCCTGCAAGATCTAGTTGGCGTACAGTTTCAGCTTCACCCAGGGTGGATTTTCGCTTGATCCACACAAATTGTTTTTTTGAGGAAATCTTTTTACGCAAGGAAGCGAGATTCATCCTCAGAGCTTTCGATAGAGCGCGAGCCGTTCTTTCCTTTTCGTAAATTGCTTGCGGCGACACATATATTGATTCTGTCTCAAGATTGGTAGCTAGAAGCACTCCGTTTCGATCCAGAATTTGTCCGCGCCCGTAGTCTATCTTTACGGTCCGCTGGTACTGCTTTTCTGATCGCGCTGAAAGAATATCGTGCTGGCTTATTTGCAGGTAGGACAGCCTCACGCAAAGCGCGAGGGCGAACACAGCAAATAAGCTGAAAATAATTCCGAGTCTAAAGGTAAAGCTTTCCTGCGCTTCAGAACCCGAGGATGTCTTTTTTTTTGACATGAGAATTTACTTTAAAAATACGGTGACCAACTGTGGAGCTTTCGGCTCCTTCATCCCGAGACGTCCTAAAGCAATGGACCGAACTCTCGAAAGGGAGCGCAAGCTCTCAACTTCCAGCTTGAGGCGCTGATTTACCTTGAGAAGATTTTTCCTTTCCAACGCACGCGCCTGATAACCGTATGAATTCTGGATCATCTGAACGTTGGACCAAACAAAGGCCATGGCCGCTGTTCCAAATAGAATGAAAAAACCCAAGGCAATTCTTATTTCACGAGACGACAGGCGAAATTGACTTTTTGCCAAACGACGCCATTTGTTAGACATAAACCCTTTCCGCAACTCGTAATTTAGAGCTAGCCGATCTTGGGTTGATGTCGATTTCTTCCTGCGAAGGCTGGATCGGACGTCGGGTCAACACTCGCAAGGTTTGTTTTTTATTACATGCACAAACGGGAATTTTTGGAGGACATACACAATCACATTCCTCATCTCGGAAAAAATTCTTAACTATTCTGTCTTCCAACGAATGAAAGGAGATAACGGCAACGCGAGCTGCCGCGTCGAGGAATTCCAAGGAATCCCTCAACGCGATTTTCAAATTATGCAGCTCGTTATTTACTGCAATGCGCAATGCTTGGAAGGTGCGGGTTGCGGGGTGTATTCTGGAAGACCGAGATGCAGGCATCACGGCTGATATGAGGTTTGCTAGTTGAAGCGTGGTGGTTAGAGGATTTTTGCTTTGCGCTTTGCGTATCTCCCGCACAATTCGTTTGTAATGTCTCTCTTCTCCGTATTCCTTGATAATATTTTGTAATTCTCTATCGCTAGCACTCTCCAGCAAGTCTTGAGCTGTGATGGACCCTTCGGTATTCATGCGCATATCCAGAGGACCGTCGAAGCGAAAACTAAACCCTCGCTCAGCGACATCCAATTGCCTTGAAGAGACACCCAGGTCTAGAAGAAGACCCTGGATTTTGTCGATTCCATTTTGTCGAAGCATGCTGGCAATTCCCCCAAAGTTTCCATGGGCATAGGCCACGCGTTCCCGAAATGGCTCCAGTCGTGCTTGAGCTCGTTTGAGCGCAGACGGGTCTTGGTCAATCCCAAGAACTTTAACGCCGGGCTTTGAATTTTCTAGAATATATTGCGTATGACCCCCATCCCCCAATGTGGCGTCCACGACCCATCCCTCCCTTGCGGAGATTAAAAATTGAAGAGCTTCTTTTTTTAAGACCGATTGGTGATATTCCATGGGCTTTGCCGGATAAAAACGTCGCGATGGAATATTTGATCTTGTGCTTTTTTGATAGTTGTCATTTGACTTTGTTTTAATCCTCTTCCTCTTGTTCTGCTTCAAGCCATCGCGCTTTAGACCAAATTTCAAATGACTCCAACATGCCAACAAGAACAACTTCGTCTTGAACTACAATTTCAGCCGTGTCTCTTTGATTAGCAGGTATCAAAAGCTTTCCAGATTTGATTTCGACTTCGACAGCTTTTGAAACAATCCTGCGAATCTTTTTTCGATCTTCTTTATTGGTTGTGTCCAAATCACGTAAACGGTCTTTGTTGCGAGCCCACTCTTTTTGAGGAAATGCAATCAGATACCCATCCATGTAGGTGATCACCAATTGAGACGAGTAGTCCTTCTCCAGAACACCGCGAAATTTTGCGGGAACGTTGAAGCGGCCCTTGTCATCAAGGCTAGTCTGATATGTTCCTAAAAAACCATTCATGGGAAATTACGACCCTTTGCTTACAGGAATAGTCACTTTGTGACACTTTATGACAGATACTAGCATAATTGAGACACTTGTCAATGCAAAATCAACAAAATTAAATGTTTACAGGTATATATTTTGAGAGGTTTTTTGTAGGGTAATTTTTAGCCTTATATATGATGAAGCGATTTGATGAGTTTTGAATCTGTTGGTGGTGCAAAAAGGGCCTTCTTGCGAGGGACTGGGGTGGCTAAAATGAAGGGGGAAAACAAGGCTTTTGGCGGGAAATATGAAGAGCTTATTAAAATAACGGAATTGCTTTGACAAGATGAAATTTGCAGTGATATCATTGACATGATCCTTAATCACTTTGATCTTATTAACTTTCTTGCAAGGCTCTCAATCGCATGAATCATAAAAAAATTAAATTTATTGTCGGTAGCCTGTTGATTGTGGGCGCGATTGGTTATTTGATTAGTGCTAGCATCAGTAGCACCTCTCAGTATTTTTTCACTGTGGAAGAGTTGGCGGCGCAAAAGATCTCTTTTGAGGGTGAAGGGCTTAAAATTAAAGGGAACGTTGTCAATGGTTCGATTCAACGAGACCCTAATGATTCTCTTAATGTCCGGTTTGCTATTGAAGAGAATAAGTCTCACCTGGATGTGGTCTATCAAGGTATTACTCCAGATATGTTTCTGGACGGTGGCGAAGTTGTTGTGGAAGGGACTCTGGACTCAAAGGGTGTCTTTCATGCCGATGTTTTGATGACCAGTTGTCCTTCTAAATATGAAGCGGAAAAGGAAGCGGGAAAAACGCATCCTGGAGAACTACCCCTCAATGGTGGTGGCAAGGGAATGGATCTCAATAAAACCGCACCCCCAGTTAAAACCACGATATAAACTAAAGACGTCTCCGCGAGTTGACAATGTGTTGGTTTCAAAGTAGATGCATGTTTTGAAATCGCTTCATAATATTGTTGGTTTGACTCTAAAGACGCGCTAATAAAAAACGGATACTAAAGCTAATGAATGAAATCGGCGAATTTGCGTTGATGATCGCCTTGGCGACCTCGTTATACGGTTGTGTGACTTATGTCATGGCCGCAAGAGGGAACCGGGTTGATCTGTATTTAAGTGCTGAAAAAATTCAATTTATTTTGTCAGGTTGTGTGATTGTTGCTTAGGCAGATTTGTGGCGTGCGCTCCTAATGGATGATTTTACCCTGCAATACGTTTGGGCATACTCCAGTCGGGATTTGGACACGTTCTACAAAATTTCTTCCTTTTGGGGCGGGCAAAAGGGTTCGCTATTGTTTTGGACCCTTCTCCTTTCTATTTATACGGTTATCGTCCATATACAAAACAGAAAAAGGAATGCACTGGTTGTCCCTTATGCGATGGTTGTGATGATGACGATCACTACCTTTTTCCTGGTGCTTTTGAACTTTTCGACCAATCCTTTCGAGGTGATACCGGTACCGCCTGAAGACGGCCGTGGTCTCAACCCACTCCTGCAAAATTACTGGATGGTCATACATCCTCCTACCTTGTACCTGGGGTATGTTGGGTTTACAGTTCCATTTGCCTTTGCCATGGCGGCACTCATCTGTAAAAACCTTGATGATAGCTGGATTCGCCTTACGCGTAAATGGACATTGGTGTCCTGGTTTTTCCTTTGCATGGGCAACCTTTTTGGTGCTCAGTGGGCTTACCTTGAGTTGGGCTGGGGTGGGTATTGGGCTTGGGACCCGGTGGAAAATGCCGCGTTCATGCCTTTACTTGTCGCAACGGCATATTTGCATTCGGTAATGATTCAGGAAAAGAAAGACATGATGAAGATTTGGAACATGTCTCTTGTTTTGCTTACCTTTGTGATGACTATTTTTGGAACTTTTATTACGCGAAGCGGTTTGATTCAATCGGTGCATACTTTTGATGAGGCGACTTTGGGTTATTACTTCCTTGCATTTTTAGGAGTGATCATTGTGATCTGCGTGGGGTTGATTCTCTCACGCCTGTCTCTTCTCAAAAGCAATAATGAGCTGGACTCTTTTTTATCCCGTGAGAGCAGTTTCCTATTCAACAATCTGATGTTACTGGGAATCGGTTTTGCTACTTTTTGGGGAACGATTTTCCCAATCATTTCCGAAGCGGTTCGTGGAGTCAAGATCACCGTCGGCCCTCCATTTTATAATCAAGTAAACGTTCCCATTGGACTGGCACTTTTGGCCTTGATAGGCATTGGCCCTATTATTGCGTGGCGCAGGGCAACCTGGTCCAATCTAAAGAAAAACTTCATGAAACCCTTGTTGGCAGGTTTACTTGCCGCCGGAGTATTGTTTCCGTTCCTGCCTTTAGGCAGTCGTTCTGAGATATATTCCTACATCACTTTTGTTTTGTGTGTGTTTGTCATGACGACTATCCTCATTGAGTTTTTTAAAGGGGCGGTTGCTCGAAAGAGTTTGCATGACGAAAAATTGCCCGAGGCACTGGCTTCTCTAGTGTGGCGTAGCAAGTCCAGATATGGCGGCTACATTGTTCATATTGGTGTGGTTTTGATTTTTGCTGGGATCGCAGGTTCGCAATCCTACAGTGCTCATACGGAAAAGCGTATCAAAATTGGTGAAAGCCTGAAGGTCAAAGAATTTACCTTTACCTACGAACGTTTGGGTTTCATTGAGGAAAATGCGACCAAGACACGGGCCATTGCGCAAGTCGGTGTTTATAAAGATGGGAAAAGAGTGTGGACTGGCCAGCCTGAAAAGGAATTTTATAAAGGTCAGAATCAACCCGTGTCCGAGGTGGATGTCCTTTCTACCTGGAGGCAGGATCTTTACCTGATATTGGCAGACTTTGGCGAAGATGAATCGGCGACTCTGAAAATTTACGTCAACCCAATGGTGAGCTGGATATGGATGGGTGGATGGGTAATCGCATTTGGGACTATGGTCTCGGTATGGCCGGACCGTCTGGAACAACGTCGTCGACTGGAGCGTATGAAGATCCAGTCTGCCGTATTTTCTCCAGCCCAGGAATGATAATATGTTGATAAAAAATAGACTGTCGAAAAGAGAACCAAACCTTGCTTCTCCGGCAACATTAAGGGGAAGAAGGTATTGCTCGTGGGCGTTTGTTCTGCTGGTTGCTTTTTTGAGTGTGGTTTCAGTGGAAAAAGCGTACTCTTCTGCATTGCTGGCAGATTTGGAAAACGCCCTCATGTGCACTTGTGATGACAAATGCGGAAAGGTGCTCGGAAATTGCACATGCGACACTTCTGATAAAATCCGAATTGGATTTACAGAGCAATTAGAGTCGGGCTTAACCGTTCAGCAGATCATACAAGAGCAAGTCGCTAAATATGGCGAAACCGTATTATCTTCACCTACCAAGACAGGGTTTAATCTCACCGCTTGGGCGATGCCTTTCGTAGCGATTGTTGCGGGTGGTTTTGGCATACGAAAAATAGTTCAGACTTGGGCCGGAAGGAAGAAGGAGGCTGACGCTTCTGAAAAAGACAAAGAGACAACGGATTCCAAGCCGGGCAAATACTCCAACCAACTGCAACAAGAACTGGATAAACTAGACTCCTAGGATGAACTTAGTTCACTTAATTGAATTACTATTTTTAGTGACGATTCTTATCGTCATAGGTTTGCCTTTATTCGGCAAACTTCCCCGAAACATTTTGTTTGCTCCGATTGATCCCGCAAACGAAGAGTTCAAGCACCTGTTGGTGCGTAAAGAGGAAGTGTTGCTTGCAATCAAGGACCTTGAGTTTGATTGGAAAACCGACAAGGTTTCGGAAGCTGATTACTCTGAAATGAAACATAAACTTGAAGGCGAGGCGATGACGATATTGGAGCGCCTGGATCAATTGAAGGCCGAAGGAAAAAAGCGTAAGAAAAAATGATTTTTCTGCGTTATCGCAATCGCTCTGTAAAGGAATTATTCACTAGCTGACCAGATCTGAATCCTCCTTTTGCTCGTACTTTTTAATGGTTTTAATGGCATCAATATTTTTGCAAACCATCGTAGTCATTGATGCCAAGGTTGCCACAATATGCCGCAATCACTCATGTAAGGATTGATTGTGCTCTAACCTGAGCTGTGAGTAGCCTGCAGTTTCATCTGCCTCTTTTCCTATGACACCATCCCCAGCATCCACTGTTGAACCTGCAATCGAAGTCAAAAAAATTTGCAAAAGTTTTGGGTTTCGCCGCGCGGTTTCTAATTTAAGTTTTGAAGTTCAACGCGGTGAATTTCTCACCATCTTTGGTGCCAACGGAGCGGGGAAGACTACCTTGCTGAACATTCTTTCCGGGCGGACTCGTCCCAGCTCTGGGATGGCAATGGTTGCAGGCTATGATGTAACACAGGCCAATCCAAAGATGAGGAAGGAAATAGGGGTTATCTCGCATGCGACTTGCCTTTACCCCGATCTAACGCCTCTGGAGAACCTGGAGTTTTATGCTAAGATGTATGGCTTGGATCAACCTGCAGACTGTGCCGAAAAAGCAGTTGACGGAGCGGGATTAAAAAAACGCAGGCACGATCCGGTTCGAACCTTTTCTCGAGGAATGTTGCAGCGGCTCACCATTGCGCGAGCAACTTTGCACCAGCCGTCTATTCTTTTTCTTGATGAGCCTTTTACAGGTTTGGATCCCTTAGCATCTGGAGCACTCAAGGATTATCTGCGTACTTTGCACACCGATCAGCGAACTTTATTGATGACAACGCACGATATCTCATGTGGTTTGGAAATGGGAAGTCAGATCGCAGTGCAGATTGATGGTCGTTTCGCAATGATGGAACCCAACAACGGAATCGATCCAGTTGCTTTTGAAAGCCGTTACTTGAATTTGATCACTGGAGGCAAATAAGAAGGCACCATAAATTGTTAGTATCAATTATTGTGTGAGCGATTGATCGCTTTGCCTCTGACTTTAAATTATGCAGGGATACTTTAATCAAATTTTTGCTATTGTTTGGAAAGACTTTTTGACCGAGAGGAAGACTCGCGAGTTATTCAGCTCTATGTTTGTCTTTGCAGTTTTGGTCATCATTATTTTTATCTTTTCAGTCGATTTAAGTATCACTCGAGCGAATGAAGTTGGACCGGGAGTGATGTGGGTTGCGATATTTTTTTCCGGAGCCATTGGACTCAACCGTTCCTTCATGCTGGAAAAGGAAAACGGGTGCATGCAGGGTTTATTGTTAACACCTGCTGACCGTACAGCCATTTATTTTGGGAAATTGATCAGCAACCTGGGGTTTCTGACTTTGATGGAAGCCTTTATCCTTCCCGTCTTCATGGTTTTTTTTAATATCGATATTTTGCCGCATTTATTCCCACTGCTTTTAGTGATATTCTTGGGAACGTTGGGCTTTTGCGCTATCGGGACTCTGTTGGCTTCGCTTGCGGCCAACCTCAAAACGCGTGACATCATGCTTCCCATACTGTTGTACCCGTTGATGGTTCCCATTGCCATTGCTTCGGTGCGCATGACAGGGGAGATACTTGCGGGAGAACCGCTTTCAGAAATGTTGAACTGGATGGGCCTTGTTGTCTGTTTTGATTTTATTTTTATCGGCGCCGCCGTTATGACCATCGACCATATTTTAGAGGAGTGATCTCATGGATCAACTCGGTTTTTTATTCGCCGCCAATCTTTGTGTTTGGGGCGGTATATTCTTTTATGTTTTGACACTTAAAAAACGGCAAGCCGCATTGGAAAGAGACCTGCAATTGTTGAAGGAAGAAAGTGGAAAGGACGGCGATTGATGGCGGAGGAAAATAGTTCGAAGGAAATTTCTTCGAGTCAGGGTGGGCTGTTTTGGTTGACTGCAGGAACAATGCTTGCGGCATTGATCGCCATATACGTGTGGGTTCCAACCGAAAAGAACGAAGGCATTATTCAGAGAGTCATGTACTTCCATATCCCGTGTGCCTGGCTGGCGTTTTTCGCATTTTTTATCGTCTTCGTATCAAGCATTCTTTTCCTTTGGAAAAAAGAAAGAGAATGGGATATTTACGCACATTGTTCGGCTGAGATCGGCGTTATATTTTGTTCTCTAGTGCTCATCACGGGGCCGATCTGGGCGAGACCCGTTTGGGGTGTTTGGTGGGTTTGGGATGCACGACTCACCTCTACCCTTGTTCTATGGCTGATCTACGTGGCTTACCTCATGTTGCGTGGGCAAACTGAAGCCGGATCGATTCGGGCCAGGTATTCCGCCGTAGTGGGCATCGTTGGTTTCCTAGACATTCCTTTGATCCATTTTTCCGTCCTGTGGTGGCGGACTTTTCATCCAAAGCCTAAAGTGATTTCATCGGAAGGCTTGGGGAAAGGTATGGACCCCTCCATGCTCATAACTTTGGGCATTTCATTAGCGGCGTTCACCTTGCTTTATTGTCTCTTGATGGGACGACGCGTGGCGTTAGAAAGAACAAAGGATGAAATCGACCGTCTTAAAAGAGAGAAACTCTATTCCTCTTAAAAAGTACAGTGCCTTGTTTGGCTTCCTGTTTCTGGGTTCTCTGCTGTTTTTTTTTGAGCACTTCAGAGAAGAACCTTTTTTGGCTGAGGATGTGGCAGGTTTGCCGCAATACGAGCAAGAAAAGGCAGAAGTCGGCTACAAGGCACCCGCGTTCACTTTGCGTAATCTGGAAAACAATCGCGTCAACCTCTCCGATTTCAAGGGGCAGGTGGTGATACTGAATTTTTGGGCTACCTGGTGCGCGCCTTGCCGTGTAGAGATGCCTGCATTTGAAACCCTGTATCGTCGTTATCGGTCTGAGGGTTTGACTCTTTTAGCGATAAGTATTGATAAGGGCGGGATTGATGCGGTCAAGAAATTTGTAGAAGAAAGAAAATTATCCTTTCCTGTTTTGATGGACACGGAGGGGACTGTCGAGCGGATTTATCCCTCCTTTTCCATTCCAACCACTTATGTTATCGATAGAGAAGGACATATTGCGACGCGAGTGGACGGGGCCAAAAACTGGAAATCGAAAGAAACTTTTGAGGCGGTTGAATATTTATTGGGAATACGACCCGATACCATTGCCGCCAACTGAGGAAAATAGAAAATGCCAGAAACGCAGAAAGTATTGTCCGCGAACCAATCGTTTTATCAGGCATTTAATCGGCAAGACATTGATCTCATGGTAAAAGCCTGGGCACAGAGAGAAGACATCATTTGCCTTCACCCTGGCTGGAGTGCGCTGATAGGACTCGATGATATCATCGAAAGTTGGGAAGGCATCTTTGAAGCCGGTGAGGGTTTGGAAATCGAGTTGTCCGATGTAAAGGTAGAGGTTTCTGGCGAGATGGCTTGGGTACGTTGTCGCGAAAACCTGTTTTCCCTTTCCCTCTCAGGCGTTCACGCCTCTCGTGTTTTTGCAACCAATTTATTTAGAAAGATAGATGGCCGTTGGCGGATGGTGTTGCACCATGCCTCCTCCTTGCCTCAAGAAATGTCTGCCGAAGATGATTTGCCGGATGAAGTTAATTGATTTAAAAGGATTGTTCGATACTTTTGAATTTTTTTTAAATTCTTTCCTGGAAGTGTAATCCCGGATACAGAATTGTTGTATTTCAACAGGCCCACCGGGTAAATTAAAAAAACTTCGTATGTTATTTAATTCCCTTACATTCTTGGTTTTTTTTGCCGTTGTTCTATTTTTGCATTACAGCGTTTCTTCTTGGCGACTGCAGAAATCTATTCTCCTAATAGCGAGCTATATTTTTTACGCGGCATGGAACCCCCCATTCATAGTGTTATTGTGGATTTCCACGCTCATCGATTGGTATGTTGCCAAAGCTTTAGGATCGGAAGAAGTTCCCTTGAAGCGTCGCTTGTTACTAGGGGTTAGTTTGGCGACAAACCTTGGCTTGCTTGGTTTCTTCAAATACGGCGAGTTTCTTTTGGAAAACTTTGTGGCTTTGGCGAACCTTGCGGGAATTCAATACGCACCCGCTCCACTTGATATCATCCTCCCCGTTGGTATTTCGTTTTATACGTTCCAAACGCTTTCTTATACCTTGGACGTGTACTTCAAAAAAACATCCCGTTGCAATTCATTTCTTGACTACGCATTGTATGTCACATTTTTCCCGCAGTTGGTTGCGGGACCCATTGTGCGAGCCATAGATTTTCTTCCTCAATGTCTGGAGCCAAAACGTGCAAATCGAGATCAATTTGGTTGGGGACTTTATTTTGTAACTCTTGGTTTGTTTCAGAAAGTAGTGCTGGCGGATGGCATGCTTTCCTCATCCGTTGATAAAGTATTTGGTTTTGCGGGTGGTTCGATATTTATGCTGGATGCATGGTTGGGATTGCTTGCTTTTTCAGCTCAAATATTTTTTGACTTTTCAGGTTACTCGACCTGTGCCATTGGGGTTGCGCTTTGTCTTGGATTTATTTTACCCGATAACTTCAGGTCGCCTTATTTTTCCGTCGGGTTTTCAGATTTCTGGCGTCGTTGGCATATTACTCTGTCTAGCTGGTTGCGCGATTATCTCTATATCCCCTTAGGTGGCAACAGGTGTGGCACCCCTCGTGCTTTGTTTAATCTTATGTTCACCATGTTTTTGGGTGGATTATGGCATGGAGCTTCCTGGACCTTTATTGTGTGGGGTGTTTTACATGGAAGCTATTTGGTTGTGGAACATTTGCTCAAGCTAAAATATCAAAATGTGAAATGGATTGAAACGGTGGCCGGACGTTTCGTGCTTGCGGGTATTACCTTTTTTCTGGTCAACATAGCCTGGGTGTTTTTTCGAGCTGGAGATTTTTCTACAGCGTGGATGATGCTTGGGTCGCTGTTTGATTTTTCAGGAACGGGTGAGCCTTTGCTTTCAACTTTGGAAATGATCCAAGTGACGGTAGTGGTTTTTATATTGTTGGCTTCGCACCGTTATTTGCACGAAAAACGACTTGAACACGTTGTTCAAAATATGGCCTCTTGGTGGGTTGTTACACTTTGGACAAGCATGATCATTGGATTAATTTTAATGCAGGGAGGGGCGAATGCCTTCATCTACTTCCAGTTTTAAGACCTACGATATAAAGCGCATCTATCCTAAGCATCATTGGGTTGCCTTGGCCTTGTTGACAGCACTGCTCAGTGGTGCCCTGACTTTAGGCTGGGAGCTTTATGTCCGTAGTATCCAATACGCTCCAACCTTGAATGATTCAAAAGATTTATGGGCTAGCCGCAGGGCAATTGTTGACAGCGAGCCTCAACGCACTGTGCTGATAGGATCGTCGAGGATGTTATTCGATTTTGATATGGATATATACGAAAAGGAAATGTCTGAACGTCCATTGCAATTATCCACCGTTGGAACTAACCCGGGGCTTTATCTGGAAGACCTTGCGGATCATCCAGAATTTTCGGGAACGGTGATCGTTGGCGTGGTGCCCGGACTTTTTTTCGCTCCTGGCGGTCCTCCTGTTGCAAGCCCGAGAGATCATTTGATCAGATTTCAGACTTGGAGTCCGACTCAAAAGTTTAGCCATCATGTTTCTTTGATCATCGAGAAGTGGTTTGCTTTTTTGAATAAAGGCGATCTGACTTTGAATCAGCTATTGCTTGATTTGAAACTTCCGAATCGAAAAAACGTGAAGGCACCACCCGAACTTCCCCCTTACTTTCACGAGGTTGATGAAGAACGTCAAGGCGGCATGACCGAGTTTGCGGCAAAAAATACAGCTTTGCAAAAGCGAATACAGCAGATCTGGATTCCATTATTTACTCCGCCACCGCCGCACAAAGGTCAAACCGGGGAGCAAGCAAAAGCAGATTTTCTGAAATCTGTTGAAGTGACACTTGCAAAGACAAAAGAAAGAGTAGACAAGATTCGAAAAAAAGGCGGGAAGGTGATTTTTGTTCGCTTGCCTTCTACAGAGAAACTACGCGAATTGGAAAATACTTTCACGCCGCGCGAACATTTTTGGGATCGGATACTGGAGACAACTGAGGCACCAGGAATCCATTTTGAGGACTACGAGCAATTGAATGGTTTTAAATGCCCAGAGTGGTCTCATCTTAGCAGAGAAGATGCGACTGAATTCACAAAACGTCTGATGCCGATTTTGAAAGATTTTTTACAGTGAGAGGAGAGCAGGAAAGGATGGTTTTAAAAACTTATTGTATGGCTTGTGTTGCCAGGGTTTTCACGATGGGTGAGGGGAGGGAGGATATCTCCTCCCCTGTAGTAGTTTAGTCTACCTTATTCTACAACCACTTCTTCTTCAGTAGTTGTGGCTTCAGGAGCTTTTGTTTCAGGAGCCAGCTTGGGAGCTTCGGGAACTTCCTGCTCGTCTGCCGTTCTGGTTTCAGCAGCTCTGACTTCAGGAGCCTGTTTAGAAGGCTCGGGAGCTTCCGGGAAGTCGGCACCTAGAGCACTCAAAGGTTTCAATACAGAACCGAACTGGTTTCGAATGAAAGTCAGCAGATCGCCCAATGACCTCAAGATGGGTTCAGAGCTTTTAAATTGAGCGGCTTGATTTTGAAACTCTGCGGTTACCACGGCATCAGCCAAAGCCCTGAGGTTGCGTACTTGAGAGTAATCGACTCCAGAAACCTCAGTGTTTCCTTCAATGAAATCAATATTGCCTGCAGTTTCCAGATCTGAAAAACTTTGACTTGCTACCGAAACGGATTGTGTGACCGTTTTCTCTAGTTCAAGGTTGATTTCCTTTATCACGCCCAACGATTCTGCTAGATTTAAAGCAGACTCTTCGAGGTCGAGTTCGGCCCCGGAAAAGAATTTTTCAACGATTGGCGCAACTTTGGCACTCAACTCTTCTATGGCCGCTAGTTCTTCATCGCTCAAATCGCCTTGTACCTCTATAGCGTATTTCGACGCGGCGGCGGCAGTGATGGAAATTTCTGAAACGGAAGAACCGTCTTCATAGGTTTCTTGTTCCTCGGTTCCTTCGTAGGTTTCCGCATTTTGAAAAGATAAAGTGACAACATCCCCCTCCTGGGTTGTGAGTTCCATATCGGTGGAGTAATAAGCACTGGAACTCAATGCGAATTGTCTGGAATCTATTAATGCTTTGTCTACGGCGACTTCGGTTAACATGATGTTTAGCCCCCTGGGCTTTCATTTTAATTTTTGTTGTTACATGCTTTATCGGGATATGAAAAATAAAACATTAGAAAAAAATAAATGTTTTAACCTGTTTATAAATATACTTAATATAATTATTTAATTTCACTCTGAAGAAAGGAGTGGATTTTTTAAAAAAAAAAATTATAGTACTGATATGTCGAAATCATCTACAACCTATGCCGAGTTTGAGCAAATTCGCGATTCTCTATTAAAGAAAATTGTGAAGTATTGTCGAGACAATATCGATTTGAACGATGAAATGCTTTTGCAGGATTTGGTGAAAGAAACGCGTCAGCAGTTTGATAAATTAGAGGTTTTGTATAAGGGCAGTGTTCCTGAAGGATCTTCGGTAAAAAAACGATTGAAACGTAAGGATCGCTTACTGAGAAAGGAACATGTCGGTAGATATTTTTTAAGATTGATGGAGCACCAACTTCGAGAAGCTGGGATTCCTCAGAGCCTTATTCCAGTGTTCGCTAACTCGATTCACTATCTAGCGGGCGAAGAAAACATAGGTATGTGGACGGATAAAATAAATCGCCTGATGGATTATGGTGGAAAGAAGGGGGCTGATTATGATGCTATTCTCGATAGCAAACCAGGCAAAATGATCAGTCAGGAGATCATGTCCGTTTATAAAAAAGAAATAGAAAAATCTCCCGGTTTCGCGAAGAAAATGAAAAATAATCTGGATGAGGCCTTGGTGAAAGCGATCAACCCGGATGTAGATGGCGACGTAGATATTGAAGCGGCTGTTGAGAAAGCCTATAACGAGTTTGTAAAACGATTGTCTTGATGGGCCTTTCCCTTCCCTTTTAATTCAAGCAGGCTAAAAAGGAAGTTGAGTGTCCTTGAGGCATGGAAAGAGTTGGTCTTTTTCCGAAAGTGTAGGATTTGTCAGAGGCCATTCTATATTGATTTCAGGATCGTCCCAAAGAATTCCTCCCTCACCCCCTGGCGAATAATAATTGGAGCATTTGTATAGAAATTCTGCTTCATCGCTCAAGACGCAGAATCCGTGAGCAAAGCCCTCGGGAACAAACATTTGCTTATTATTTTCTGCTGAGAGTTTGGTCCCATACCATTTCCCGAAATTTGGGGATTTCTTGCGCAAGTCCACCGCAACGTCAAAAACTTCCCCGCGAATGACTCGTACCAATTTTGCCTGTGGGTGGTCGGTTTGAAAATGCAGGCCTCGGAGTACTCCGCCTTGAGAGAAGGAATGATTATCTTGCACAAAATCGCAATGGATGCCAGCGTCAGCGTATTTCTGTTTCGAGAAGCTTTCAAATAGAAAGCCGCGCTCATCGCGAAAAACTCTTGGTTCTATAATTATGACGTCTGTCAGAGGCGTTTGTATGATTTTCATGTGAATTTCAGGTTGAAGTGTTTCATCCTTTATATACTGATTTGATGAAGAAGGTTATACCCAAATCATTCGAATGGGTCAAGGCGAGCGATATTTGTCAGAAACAGTATTTTCGGGATTACATGGTTTGATTTTTTCCGGAAAAACAATTGGTTTCTTGCTTATAGCAGTTTGTTGGAAATGATTTTGGCACTTTACTGTGATTTTGGTATGATTCTCTCCTTGCCAGAGTCTTCTATAGGCTTGGTGTGGAACTTTTTAATTGGACCCTATTTTAGGAAACTTTTGCGAGAGAGCTAAATGAAAATAATTCCTGCTGTTGATATTAAAGATGGAAAATGTGTGCGTCTGGTTCAGGGTAAGGCCGATCGAGAGACTGTGTATTCCGATGATCCCGTAGCGATGGCGCAGAAATGGGATGATGAAGGTGCCGGTTTGATCCATATTGTGGACTTGGATGGTGCTTTTGATGGACAGCCAGCCAATGCAGAGATCATTAAGAGCATCATATACCACAGTTCTGCGGACATCCAGGTCGGGGGTGGAATAAGAACATTATCGGCTATCGAAGCCTACATCAAGGCAGGTGCTTATCAAGTTATTTTGGGCACCATAGCTCAGAAAGACCCTGCTTTTGTCGAGTCGGCGTGCAAGCAATTTCCAGGTCGCATCACAATTGGCATTGACGCACGTGATGGTAACGTGGCGATCAAAGGCTGGGTGGAAGTTTCTTCAAAAAAGGCCTTCGATTTAGCTCGGGAGTTGGAAGCACTAGGTGCTTCTCGTTTTATTTTCACCGATATCAGCAGAGACGGAATGCTGGAAGGGCCTAATTTGAAAAGCGTGAGTGAGTTTGCAAAAAACGTGAACGTGCCTGTCATTGCGTCTGGCGGAGTAGGAACTTTGGAACATATTGAAGATCTCATGAAATTAGAGGGCGATGGCGTCGCTGGTGTTATTGTAGGCAAAGCTTTGTACGATAATACGATCACTTTTGAAGATGCTGTGAGATTAACTCGAAAACAGGAAAGTTGAAAATCCTATGCTAGCTCGCAGAATCATTCCCTGTCTGGATGTTAAGGACGGCCGTGTCGTCAAAGGCGTGAACTTCGTTAATCTGATCGATGCGGGCGATCCTGTTCAAATCGCTTCCGCCTATGAAAAAGAAGGTGCCGATGAGTTGGTTTTTCTCGATATCACCGCATCGCATGAAAAACGCGATATCATTTTCGATGTTGTACGCCAAACGGCAGAAAAAGTTTTTATGCCGCTCACAGTGGGTGGTGGAGTGAGAACATTAGACGACATTCGCAATTTGCTACGTTCAGGGGCCGATAAAGTGGCGATCAACACAGCGGCTGTGCATAACCCAGAATTTGTCCAGCAAGCGGCACGACGCTTTGGGAGCCAATGCATTGTTGTTGCCGTCGATGCACGTCGAGTCTTGAAAGATGAGTCGCCTCCGGCACAAAAGTTTGACTGGAGTGACAAACACCCGGAATTGTTTTTAGGTGAGGGAGAAGACTTTCCTTTGTGGCAGGTTTATACCCATGGGGGAAGAAAATCGACGGGTATTCATGTCGTTCGTTGGGCGCGGCAAATGCAGGACTTTGGAGCGGGCGAAATATTGTTGACCAGCATGGATTGCGACGGTGTTAAGCAGGGATATGACAATGAACTGAATTCAACCGTTTCAAAACAACTCGATATTCCCTTGATTGCCTCTGGAGGAGTGGGAAATTTGGAGCATTTGTATGATGGCATTCACACGGGCTTAGCTGACGCTTTACTCGCCGCCTCAATATTCCATTTCAAAGAACATACGATAGGCGAGGCAAAGAACTACTTGCGACAAAGAGGGGTGTGTGTGCGCCCTTAGGACACTCCGCAGGAGTCCAGGGTCAATGACCTTAATTTGCTGTCCAGCGTTGCCTTGATTCCTAAGGGAAGGGTCCACATTTCTTCGCCGTGCCCGATAGGAGCATTCATCAAAATGGGATAAGAATAATCTGCGAAAATTTCCTTTACGATATGCTCTAAAGGCCCATCCTTTTTATTTGCAGGACGGCAACCGATCATCTCTCCCAAGAGAACACCCTTTAAATTTTTAAATTTACCAGCTTGCTTGAGTTGCCAAAGCATACCGTCCAGCTTGTAATAAGGTTCATTGACATCCTCAATCAACAAAATTTTATTGTCGGTTTTGATTTCATGCAGAGTCCTCAACGATCGGCACAGAAGGGAGAGGCAACCGCCAGCCAATTCGCCTTTGACTGAGCCAGGTTGAATCACCTGAATTTGGCGTGATGACATTTTTTTAGCAGAGGTTTTCCCCATCAAAATTTCAGCGAAAGATTTCTGGGATCTTTTCATCTCTGCTCTGCCAAAACTTCCCGCAATCATAGGGCCGTGAAATGTGTGCAAAGAACATTTTTGGTTCAAAAAAATATGCAAGGCTGTGATATCGCTGGACCCAACAAAGACTTTTGGATTTTCGCGGATTACCTTCGACGTCAATAGAGGTAAGATACGGTTTGATCCATAGCCGCCACGGGCACAAAATATTCCCTTGATCTCGGAATCGGCAAACATGGTCATCAAATCGAAAGCTCTTTCAGAATCGCTTCCAGCCATTGTCCTGTTTTTATTTCCGATATGTTGGCTTAAAACGGGATTGAAGCCCATACGTTTGATAACCTTCAACCCTTTTTCAAGTTCAACAGAGTCTACTGCTCCAGCAGGGGCTATAATGCCGATGTTATCCCCTTTTTTTAATTTTTTAGGTTTGTTTAGTGATATTATTTTTGGCATCTCGAATTAATGAGGGAAATCGAAATGACCCCCTTCAATAGATGTGAAAGTGAAAAGTCCATTGGAGCTGTTATACAGGCAAGGATGGGCTCAGTTAGAAGTCCTGGCAAAGTCCTGCACCCCTTCGCAGGGACCACTATAATAGACCATATTGTTAAACGGATTCAACTGATTAAGGAATTTTCCGTTGTTGCCTTGGCGATTCCCGACTCTAGCAAGGATGATGTTCTGGCTGAAGTGGGGTTACAAGCTGGAGCCACTGTTGTTCGAGGCTCGGAAGAAGATGTTCTGGGGCGCTACATCTTGGCGGGAGAACAGTTAGGAGTTCCTTATATAGCTCGGATTTGTGGCGATTGCCCCTGGGTGGATATTTCTCTTGCGAGACAATTGGCTCAACGTACATTGGAAAGCAGGGCGGACTACATTATTACAGACAACCCGATTCCTCTTGGCACAGGTTTGGAAATTGTTAGACTTTCCGCGTTGAAGAGAATAGCTGACCGCACTAAGGCACTTCATTATCTAGAACATGTGACTCCTTATATTCACGACCATCCCGATGAATTTAACCGATCATTTGTGTTAGCTCCAGATCACCTTCGTAATAAAAACATTCGCCTGACGGTGGATACTGACGCTGACCTTCAATTTCAAGATCGTTTGTTAGCTAGCTTGAATCCTTCCGAAGCCTATTCCTTGGGCCTGCCAGAAATTTTGGCACACTTGGATGCTCATCCTGACCTACTCCACATCAATGCTCACGTCATCCAAAAAGATTGGCGTCCTTCTTCTGAATAAATATTTCCCGCAGGCCTAAAGTTTAAAGAAAATCAACCGTTATCAACAATTAAGGGGACGAGTGCCCTGGATTAATACGGGAAGAGCTCGATAGGGAGCGGACCGTAAAAAGAGTAAAGATTTAAATTCGGAATTTCTTCCGAGACGGAATTGCCTGAGGCCGTTAAAACAAAAGAGGGCAGGGGCGTTGTAGATGTAAATTTTTGCGGAAAAAATAACGTGAAAATTGTAGTTCGGAATTACTTTCGAGACGGAACTGCCTAAGGCCGTTAAAACAAAAGAAGGCAGGGGCGTAGCAGATGCAATCAGTAAAGATAAGTCTCTAAATTGTTTTTGATTTATATTTTTTTCTAACTCTATGGTGGAGGATTAGGAGATGCCAGTAAGAATTTTCAACAATATTCCCTCTCTAAATGCCCAAAGAATTTTGGGTGTTAACAACGATCGACTTTCTACGTCGATTGAAAGAATCTCTTCAGGAATCAGGATCAACCGTGGTGCAGATGATGCCGCGGGACTCGCCATTTCCGAAGGTTTGCGATCAGACATTCGAGCTTTGCGTCAAGCGGCTCGAAATGCAAACGACGGGATTTCCCTCATCAACGTAGCTGAAGGTGCGCTCAACGAACAAGGTAGTATTCTCATTCGTTTGCGTGAGCTAGCCTCACAAGCTTCTACCGGAACTGTTGGCTCGACCGAGCGTGCGACTATTCAATTAGAATTCAATCAGCTTCGTAACGAGGTTGATCGTATCGCGTCGACGACCGAATTCAACGGCCAAAAGTTGGTGGACGGGTCTCTCGCTTCAGGTGTGGCTTCTTCTAGCCAAATCCTGGTTCAGGTAGGAATCGACAATGGTAGCAACAGCCGTATCAATCTCAATCAACAAATCGATCTTTCGTCTATTACTCAGACTGGGTTGGGCATTGACGCGATAGCTGTATCGACAGCGGCGGCGGCATTAACGGCATTGGATACAATCAATTCCGCAATCACCACTGTTACTCAAAACCGAGGAAAGGTTGGTGCGGTTCAAAATCGATTGACGCGATCCATTGCCAACCTTGGTGTAACAATAGAAAACTTATCAGCCGCTGAATCTGCAATCAGAGACGCAGATATTGCGGAAGAAATTGCCCTGCTGACACGGAACCAGATATTGGTTCAATCTTCAACCGCAATGGTCGGGCAGGCAAATCTAATTCCCCAATCTATTCTCCAGCTCTTGGCCTAAAGCCAGGGGTAATGGAGAAGTAGTAGGGGATTGTTTAAGAGGTATTAGTTGTGGTCGTTAGTTTATTTACTAATTTATCCTCCCTCAATGCCCAGCGAAACTTTGGGGAGAATGCGCAAAAAGTTGCTCATTCCCTTAGAGTAGTTGCTGAGGGGACAAGAATTGGTAAAGCATCGGACGATGCGGCAGGATTGGCGATTTCGGAGTCTTTGCTCTCGGATATACGAGGACTCCGCCAAGCCGCGAGAAATGTTAGCGACGGGATATCTATGGTCAACACGATGGAGACCTCCCTTGGCATACATTCGAACATATTGATACGTTTGAGAGAGCTTGCAACACAATCTGTTAATGGTTCCATCGGTAGTAATGAAAGGCAGTCTCTTCAACTCGAATTTTCTCAGTTGCGACGAGAGATCGACAGGGTCGTAGGATCTGCTCAATTCAATGGCATTAAGTTACTGGATGGAACCTTTTCAGAAAATTCGGCAATTGATATCAATATTCAAGTTGGAATTGACGGCGGATCTTCAAGTCGACTAGATTTAAACGCCGAACTCAATTTAGACGGTGTCGATTCCTTTGGTCTGGGGTTGGCAGCGCTTTCCATTTCCGATGTAGGAGGGGCTTTGTCTACTATGTCAGTTGTTGAAACAGCGATTGACGAAATTGCCCAAGTCAGAGGAACTATAGGTGCTATTCAAAATCGTATGGCAAGGACACTGAGCAATATCAACTCGTCGGCAGAGAGTCTTTCTCAAGCTTCTTCGACCATTCGAGATGCAGACATTGCAGAAGAGATCGCTCTTCTCACCCGAAACCAAATTTTGACTGAGGCCGCAAGCGCGATGGTCAGCCAGAGTAATTTGATCCCGCAAAATTTGATACAGATTTTATAAGCTGGATTGAATGCAATAAATAGATTACTTCCTTATTAGCTGTTCCCCCTGTGGTTGATTTACCCTTAAAAAATCTTACCCTGCCTAAAATAATTTTTCACCTTCCTAAAGTAAGCTCTACTTCCTCCGATATAGCTCATTGAGGACGATAGTAGCAAAAATTAAAAAAATAATTAAAAGCAAACAGGAGGACTTGGAGTAACAGAAGTAAAGGCGAGGAAATGGATTTCTCGCTTACGGGTTAAAGCTTGGAGGCTTGTTTTGGCATGGAGGTCAAAACGATAACCCAGACATTTCAAGGAAATCCCCAATAATTCGAGATTTGATAGCAATGTCACAGCCTCGGCAATATTTGGGAATTTCCAAACATCACGGAGGATAAAATGCCAGTAAGAATCTTCAATAACATCCCATCTATGAACGCCCAAAGATATTTGGGTATCAACAACGACCGTTTAGCTAAATCTGTAGAGCGAATATCGTCAGGTATCAGAATCAACCGTGGTGCTGATGATGCGGCAGGTCTTGCCATTTCAGAAGGACTGCGTTCTGACATTCGTGCTCTAAAACAGGCTGTACGAAACGCCAACGACGGTATTTCTCTTATCAATACGACAGAGGGTGCTCTCAATGAGCAAGCGGGTATTCTTATCCGACTTCGAGAGCTGTCATCTCAAGCCGCGACGGGAACAGTTGGTTCCACAGAGCGTGCGACCATTCAATTGGAATTCGATGCCCTTCGAAATGAGATCGATCGTATTTCTACGACGACAGAGTTTAACGGCCAGAAATTGGTCGATGGCTCTTTGGCTTCAGGTGTTACATCTTCAAGCCAAATCTTTATCCAGATTGGTTTGGACAGTGGTGTCAACAGTCGTATTAATTTAAATGAGCAAATCAATCTAGGGTCTATCACCCAAACAGGTCTGTCTATTGATGCATTGTCTGTTAGTACCGCTGCCGGAGCATTGACAGCATTGGATACTATCAACTCTGCGTTGACAACCGTTACGCAGGGCCGTGGTAAAGTGGGTGCGGTTCAAAACCGATTGGTGAGATCTGTTGCCAATCTAGGCGTAACGGTAGAAAACCTTTCCTCAGCTGAGTCTTCTATTCGAGACGCTGACATTGCTGAAGAAATCGCGTTGCTGACTCGAAACCAGATTTTGGTTCAAGCATCAACGTCGATGGTGGGACAAGCTAACTTGATCCCGCAATCGGTTCTACAGTTACTTGGTTAAGATTAAATAAAAAATCCCTCGGGCGGGTTCCGTCCGGGGGATTGCAGTGCTTTTTATGTTTGTTGGAAAAAGCGTTCCTATAAAGGGGACGCTTTTTTTTTGCCCTCCTTTCTGTATCTTTCCCTTTCCCCTATTGGCTTTAATGGCCTATTCCCATCCTTAAGATCCATTGCACTAAAAAAAAGTGTAAAGGAAAAATTCTAATTTCCCGATAAAAGATCATGTGGCGAGATTAGGTCACGAAATGTTTGAAACTCCAAGCACTTTATTCCAAGAATTTTGTTTGTTTTTCTAAGAAGTATTGTAGGTCATTTTTGATTCAGCAAGGATGCTGGGTCGGGCTAATAGAAATTCCATTTATCAAGGAGGATAAGGAAACATGCCCATAAGAATATTTAACAACATACCCTCGTTGAATGCCCAAAGAATTTTGGGAGTCAACAACGATCGATTGTCTCAATCGGTCGAACGGATTTCATCAGGAATCCGGATCAATCGAGGTGCCGACGATGCGGCGGGCCTGGCAATTTCGGAAGCATTGCGCTCCGACATTCGTGCCTTGAAGCAGGCGGTTAGAAACGCCAATGACGGTATTTCATTGATCAACGTAACAGAAGGTGCCCTCAATGAGCAATCGGGTATTCTCATTCGATTGCGAGAGCTAGCTTCTCAAGCTGCAACAGGCACAGTAGGTTCTACAGAACGTGCAACGATTCAGCTAGAGTTCAACGCTCTGCGAAACGAGATTGATCGAATCGCGAACACCACAGAATTCAACGGTCAGAAGTTGGTCGATGGTTCTTTGGCATCAACGGTTGGTGCTGGTGGAGAGATTCTTATCCAGGTAGGAATCGATGCATCTGTAAATAGCCGAATCAGTCTGAATACCGAAATCAATCTCACCTCAATCACTCAAACCGGATTAGGCATTGGCGCATTGTCGGTCACCACGGCCGCGGCTGCATTGACAGCTTTGGACACAATGAATACGGCGATTTCGCAAGTCACACAGGGCCGAGGTAAAGTAGGTGCGGTCCAAAACAGGCTGGTGAGAACGATTGCCAATCTATCCATTACAGTAGAAAATTTATCTGCCGCTGAATCGGCTATCCGTGATGCGGACATCGCTGAAGAAGTTGCTTTATTAACCCGGAACCAAATTCTGGTGCAAGCGGCAACGGCTATGGTGGGACAGGCTAACCTGATTCCACAGTCGGTCCTGCAGTTGCTCCAGTAAAAAGGTCTGAAAGGGATTTGGACTAGTGCTTGAAACATTTGTCCAAACCGAAACTGGCAGGGAAGCCAAAATCAATATGATACAAATTCGGTTAATACCTTTTAAGGGGTAAATAAAAATGGCACTTAGAATATACACAAACCTTTCCTCGCTGAGCGCGCAAAAGTCGCTAGAGTACAATGCGCGTCAGTTGGGCGGAAGCATAGCAAGAATTTCCTCTGGACAAAGAATTTTCTCCAGTGCGGATGATGGTGCGGGACTGTCTATTACGGAAAGTCTACGCTCCGATGTACGGACTCTGAAACAAGGTGCTAAAAATATTGGTGATGGTGTTTCGCTCGTCAACACTGCAGAAGGTGCTTTGAGTGAACAATCATCGATACTGATACGGCTTCGTGAACTTGCTTCGCAAGCGGCCACGGGTACCATTGGGCGGACGGAAAGAGAAACTCTTAATCTTGAGTTCCGTGCACTTCGTTCTGAATTAGATCGAATCGCCAACACAACTGAATTCAATGGCCAAAAGTTGGTAGACGGCAGTCTTGCTTCAGGTGGAATCGGTGGTGAACTGATTTTGCAAGTTGGCTTGAATGCTAATGAAGAAAGTCGTTTTAACCTAAATCAAGAGCTGGATTTGACAGCGGTTACGTCGGTTTCGCTAGGAATCGACGACGACAATATTTCCACAGACGGTTCGGCCTTGACGGCTTTGGGTGCACTGACAGATGCTCTTGACTCAGTCATTAAGATTCGCGGAAGAGTTGGTGCGGTAACCAATCGTCTGGGCAGTGCCTTGAATAATGTGAACGCTTCCATCGAAAATATGACATCTGCCGTGTCTACTATTCGAGATGCAGATTTGGCCGCGGAAGTGGCTGATTTGACTAAAAGTCAGATACTGGTTCAATCGGCTTCGGCAATGATTGGGCAAGCTAACCTAATTCCTCAGTCAGTTTTGACCTTGTTACAGTAGTTTTAAATTTAAATTAATGCGCGCTTAGGCGAGCATAAAAATAATCCAGGAGTAAAAAAAATGTTGACCATATTTCCAAAAGCTTTTTCCTTGGGTTTTTCCCCAAAAGGTACAGGCACTTCTTCAGGTTCTTCAGATCATAAAAATGAATCTGTAAACCAGGGAGTTCCATGGTTTGTGCAGGGTGAATCCCAAACGATTACGATGATTCAGGACGGGTTGAAGTTAAAAGAACACAAGCCTTCCTGAATCTATCTGCAAAAAGGTTCCCGCCGATATATACAGTTTTAGCGTAGATACGTGCAGGGAACCTATCGACAAGCTGGAATGGAAAACTGACCAATCTGCAGGGGAATTTTACTGGCTGGAGGCTGGAAAATTTCCCCTACTGGCAAAAAATATACTTTGGGCCGGTAGGATCTTCAAGAAGGGAGCCCTCTCAGGGCTCCCTGAATTTAAAAAAATTCTCCCTTTATACATAACCAAATTCCTTATACAAACGGAAACAACTCATCAATGAAAACTTGTAAGGTTGGAATCGTTGGATGTGGACGCATCGCAAGTCTTTTAGAAGACGATCCTTTGCGAGGAAAGCCCTGCACTCATGCAGGAGGTTTTTCTGCACTCCGTAACGCTAAAATTGTTGCCGCCTGTGATATTGATGCGGAAAGATTGAAACAATTTGGTAAGCGCTGGGGAGTTGCCGCTCTCTACGAAAATTACGAAGAACTGCTTGCCAAAGAATCCTTGGACATTGTTTGCGTTTCTGCGTGGACGCGTCTTCATGCCCCCATTACAATCGCATCTGCTAAGTCGGGAGTGAAGGGAATTATTTGTGAAAAACCCATCGCTTTAAATTTAAAAGAAGCGCGACGGATGATTAGGGAGTGTGAGAAAAATAATATCAGTTTGACGATCAATCATGAAAGACGTTGGGACCCTTATTATCAGGAAGCAAAGAAATTAATTCTCTCCGGGAAAATAGGAGAAGTTAAAACCATCATTGGATCTGCTTTGAGCTGGAAACCACCCAAGGCGTCGCTGAGTCTTCACGGAGGAGGTCCTATGTTTCATGATGGCACTCACCTTGCAGATTTGTTGACCTTTTTTTGTGGGCCTGTCGATTGGGTTTCGGCCTGCGAAAAACGTTCCCATGGTAAAAAATACATTGAGGAAACGGCAAGTGCCTTGCTTGGCTTTAAAAGTGGTAGCATCGGTTTTGTGCAAGGGGGTGGAGAGCGAAACTATTTTAGTTTTGAACTCGATATCCAGGGAACTGAAGGCAGAATTCTGATTGGTAACGGCGGAAGGGAACTGTATGTGTCCCGTAAAAGTGGAAAATTTACAGGATTTAAAGAGTTGACCCAAATCCCTTTTCCCGAACCCCGAAAACATGTGAGTCCATTCATTGGTGGAGCAAAGGATGTGATACAATGTATTCAGATAGGGAAGGAAAGCCTTTCCTCTGGCCGCGATGGTCTAGAAGCTCTGAAAATCATTGACGCAATCTATCGTTCCGCACAACAAGGTGGAAAGAGATTGAAAATTCTTCCAGAGCGAAAGCCGAACGCGGGATTTGCCAACGCAAAATAAACGCCTGAGGGCGTCTCGTTTTTTCTAAGATGCCGACGCGAAAATTCCCCCTTATCACCATTCTTATTGCCTTAATCATCACAAGTCTTTTTGCAAAAGCATATCTGACTTCGCGATTCGAGATCAAAAAGGCTGATTTGTTATTCGAACAGAGTCAATGGGATGAATCATTGATGCGTTATGACCGTGCCTTGCGATGGCGTATCCCCTTCATTGACACTCAGGAACGACCTGCGGAACGGATGTGGGCCATTGCCGAAATTTTTGAGCGCGAAGGGGCATGGCAAAAAGCACTCGACTCTTACCGGTTATTGCGCTCGGGATTTTATTCCACTCGCGGCTTGGGAATTCCAGGGCCAAACTGGATCGATCAATGCAATGAAAAAATTGCAACTTTGATGATAAAAGGTCCCCAACCTTTTCCAAGAGATAGTCAAGCCTTTGCAGAAAAAAAACAAATCGCATTGGAAAGTTTAACACGTCCCAAACCTCCCTACCTTATTGGTTCCCTTGCGGCTGAGTTAGGCTTCTTGGGCTGGACTTCTTGTGTTTTAATTTTCATTTTCAAAGGCATTTCTTCTGAGGGGAAAGTAATAACGCAGAGAAAGTTTATTTATATCCTGGCCTTCTCTATGAGCTATGCTTGCTGGCTTTGGGGATTGACAGCCGCTTGAAGAAGCCGATCGTCTTGACCGTTCCTGACTAAGCACTCATCACGAACCGTTCGCTTCTGTGAAGCGGTTTTTCGCAACGCACCGTTGTTTTAAATTAATAAAAATTAATTGAAAAAAATATTTTTCATGATGTATCTTTAGCAAGTGTTACTGATTCACTCTGCTTGCAAAACTCATTTTTTGCCATCGTATTAATCGCATTCAACCTCGTAAAATAAATGATTGAGATAGAGAATCTCAGCAAGGATTATGGACCGCGACGGGCCATTGATAATCTTTCATTCCAAATAGACAAAGGAGAAGTTGTAGGGTTTCTCGGTCCTAACGGTGCCGGTAAGTCGACGACTATGAATATCCTGGCATGTATACTCCCTGCAAGCTCCGGAACGGTGAGAATATGCGGTCACGATGTGTTTGAAAATTCGCTGGAGGTGCGTAGGCGCATTGGTTACTTGCCTGAAAATCCACCGTTATATCAAGACATGACTGTCGTGGATTACTTAAAATTCACCGCACTTTTACGCCAAGTTCCTTCGCGTGGGGTGAGTGCCGCAGTCGATCGAGTGCTAGAAGCTTGTTCCCTGGAAGATGTTTCCGGGCGGATCATTGGACGCTTGTCAAAAGGATTTCAACAACGAGTTGGCCTGGCTCAAGCGATGATCCACAATCCCGATATCCTGATTTTGGATGAACCCACCGTTGGCCTTGATCCTATTCAAATCATTGAAATCCGGAAGTTGATACAGAAGCTTGCAGAAGCACACACCATCATTTTAAGCTCGCACATCTTGCCCGAAATTACCCAGATATGCAGACGTGTCATCATCTTGAACGAAGGTAAAATCGCCGCAGTGGATTCTTTGGAAGGTCTCACAGCTTCCCTGCGCAAGGGAGAGCGTCTGTTTTTAAAGGTACGTAACAGCGCAGAAAACATCGTCGATCAAATTCAAAATGTTCATGGAATTATTTCAGCTCAGGAAGAAGGGCCGGGTGAATTCAGGATAGACGCTGAGTTGGATTCCAATCCACAAGACGCATTGGCAAATTTATGTCTCCAACAATCTTGGGGCATAGTGGAGTTGAGAAGAACAGCTCTTTCTCTGGAAGATATTTTTCTCAAACTCACCCTGGAAGAAAAGGTACCCGAAGCATGAAAACAACGTGGATCATTGCCAAAAGAGATATGGGGTCCTTTTTTGCATCACCCGTATTTTACGTTATTGCGACAGTATTTCTGTTTCTGCATAGTTTTACTTTCCTGAATCTTCTTGATTCATTCAGCGGCCAAAGTTTCCAGGCGGAACGTTTTTTAGGCGCGGGAATGAGCCTCAGTCTCAATGAAATGGTAGTGGAACCTATTTTATTCAACATGGCCGTTACCCTTTTGCTCATGATTCCTGTCATCACCATGCGTAGTTTTTCTGAAGAAAAAAAGAACAAAACTTTGGTTCTTCTGCTTTCCTCACCGATCCACCTACGGGAAATCATTTTGGGGAAATTCCTTGCCTGCACAGGCATAGTGGCCTTAATGATGCTCCTGTCTTCCTACTCAACCGGTTTTTTGATTTGGTTAGGAGAGCCTGAAATCAATCCATTGTTGACGGGGTATCTCGGTGTTTTTTTGATGTCTGCATGCTTTGTTTCTCTTGGATTGCTCGCATCATCCTTGACGGAAAACCAAATAATCGCCGCTGTCATCAGCTTTGGTTTGGCTCTATTTCTATGGATTGTAGGTTGGGGTGTTCAGGAGGGCAGTGGTGTCGTGGGAGAAGTTGTGACCTATGTTTCTGTTCTAGCCCATCTTGTTCCCATGGTCAGAGGTGTGTTTGACACGGGCGATCTAATGTATTTTGCGTCATTTATTTTCTTTGTTTTGTTTTTGACTTATCGAGTTCTAGAGTCGCAGAGGTGGAGGTGAATATATGAAATTATCTTCACTGGCTTTATGTGGCGTCGCAATTTTTATGGGTATTTTTTCCGGATTGGTTTCTGTTGCGGCTCCAGAAAAAGTTATCTGGGTATATGGAGCAGGTGGTATTTCTTTTCTTTCTGCCGTCTATTTTCTAGTGGCAGAAAGAAGCCGTATCAAGTCAGCTTTTAAGTCGAGAACTGGGCTTCACGGCACAAACGCCGTGGTGCTTTCTATAATTATTCTGGGAATTATAGTTTTTCTGAATCTCTTCACCTACCGGCATAAATATCGCTTCGATGTCACCGAAGGAGGCGTATATACTTTAGCACCCCAAACAAAAAAAATTGTTTCCAATCTGCCAAGAGAAGTGACCTTGACTGCATTTTTTCAGGCCGATTCCCCGCAGGAAGTTCCTTTTAAAATATTGGCCGAAGGCTATTTGGAATTGTCCGATAAAATCAAAATAAATTATGTTGATCCCGATAAAAACCCAGCTATCACCAAGCAATACGGGATCACAACCTATGGAAGTGTCGTTTTGGAAAGTGGAAAACAAGAGACAAAAGTTCAAAATCCTACGGAAGAGAATCTCACCAATGCCATTATTAAAGTGATTCGGGACAAGCAAAAGACTTTTTATTTTTTAACAGGGCATGGCGAAAAGGGAATTCATGACACCGGGGTTCAAGGCTATTCCGCAATGAGTGAGAAACTTGAAAAAGAGGGTTATCTTTTAAAAGAGCTCCTGCTTCTTAAAACGGGCGAAGTTCCTGCGGATGCAGATTTATTAATAGTCGCGGGACCTGTAAAGCAAATTCTACCCGAAGAACGAACAGCGATTGAAGCTTACCTCAATCAAGGAGGAGCTGGTTTTTTTCTACTCGATCCACAAATTGAAACCGGGCTGGAAGACTTACTCAAGCGTTGGGGAGTAGAATTAAAAAATGATGTAGTGATTGATCCCTTCTCAAAGTTGTATGGAGGCGATGCCGCCGCTCCGGTCGTCGATCAATACGTGCTACATGAGATCACCCGTGATTTTGCACTTGCAACGATTTTCCCTCTTTTGCGTTCTGTTTCTGCGGGCAAAGCCGAGGGGTTTTTAGCGGAAGAAATTTTATTGACAGGCGAAAATAGTTGGGCCGAATTCAATGTCGACTCACAGCCTGTTCGTTTTGACCCAGGTCAGGATGAAAAAGGCCCCGTGCCCGTTGCCGTAGTCTCATCCAAAGGACATTCGCACGATGAAGAAGAGCCTGCGGATTCGCACGCAAATGAGGAACACCCAAAGGACGGAAGGATTGTGGTTGTGGGTGATTCTGATTTTGCTGGTAACAATTATCTTAATTTTTCGGGCAACGCAGATTTCTTCTTAAACACGTCTTCGTATTTGGCTGAAGAAGAGAATTTGATTTCCATTCGTCCGAAAACAAGAAAAAATAATCCCTTGCAGTTGACAAGTGCGCAAGGGGGTTTTCTTTTTATCCTGTGTGTCGTTATTTTTCCTGCCTGTGTCGCTTTAGCTGGTATCGCTTCCTGGTGGAAGCGGCGTAGCTTGTAGCTGAAAATGAAATTTAAGGAAACTTTTTATCTAGCCTGCGTTTTACTTGTTATTGCCGCCTATTATTTTGGGATAGAAAAACCTGCCGAAAAAGAAGATATTCTCAAGCAAGAGAAAAACTCCAATGTTCTGACCTTTAAGAAAGAAGCTGTTCAGAAAATTGAATTGAAAAATAGAAATGCCTCGATTTTGTTGGAAAAAACAAAGTCGAGTGACTGGAGTATGCTGAGACCTGTTCTGGCAAAAGGCGATACGGATGCGATATCTTCTTTTTTATCGGGGATGGGATCACTCAAATTTTTCCGCATAGTTGATGAGTCACCCAAGGACACCTCTATATTTGGTTTGAACAATCCTTATTTGACGGTCACAATTTTTCTAGAAGAAAATTTCAAAAAAACTGTGAATTTCGGTGATATCCATCCCATGGGTTCTGGTACTTATCTTTCTACCAGTGAGAGTGACCGAGTACTATTATCAATAAATCCAAGAGAGTTTTTTGAAAAAACTGTATTCGATTTACGCGATAAATCGGTTCTTAATTTTAATGATAAAAAGCTAGAAAAAATAAAAATAGATCGTGATGGTAAAGTGCTTCAATTGGAAAAAGTTGAAGCAGATTGGCATCTCATTCAAAAAACGAAATCCAAAGTAGACTCTTCAGCTATCCAGCATTTGATAAATAATCTTAGCTTTCAAAAAGTCAAACGGTTTATAGACGACGCTAAAGAGTTACCGGTAGAGACAGCGTGGAAGAATCCTTATTTGACGATCACACTTGAACTGCAAGGTGCTGGAGAACCGATTCTTTTGCTTGTTGGAGAAAAATACGGTGAGCAGGGGCGGTACGCACGAACCAATCTGTCAGATCAAGTTTTTGTTTTGAGTTTTTCGGACATTGCTGATCTGGATCTGGATGCGGTGAATCTTTTGGACAGAACGTTGATATCTGTTCCTGCGTCTTCGATCTCTCAAATAGAGTTGCAGGATTCTGAATCTACCATTCGATTGGACCGTGGGATTGGAGAAAAAAATGTCTGGAAAATTGTTTCACCTATAGAGACAGGAGTTGATTCAACCGCAATCAACAGCTTATTGGCTGATCTCCGAGAGGCACGAATTGTAAAGTTCGCTCAAACTACTGTGGAAGATCCCATACCCTTTGGTTTGGATCGACCGAGCAAAAAAATGCGAATTCGATCTGGTACTGAAGATTGGACTTTGGAGTTAGGAAATCAAAGCCCGGATAAAGAAATGTATTTTGCCCGGCGTTCCGGCGAAATGTCAGTCTTTAATATTAGAACGACCTTGGCTGATAAGTTGTTTCGCTCTTTGCATAGTTTGAGAGATAAAAAAATACTGCATTTTGACACTGATTCGGTGCATCGGATTCGTTGGAAGTTCCCCGCTCAGACTTTGGAACTGGTTAAATCTGGCAAATTCTGGACACTTGTAAAGCCTGAAAAAATTGAAAACATCAAATCCTTCTTGGGAAATGAGGTTCTGTGGACCTTAAAAACGGTCGAATTTGAAAGTATTCTGGAGTCGCCTTCCGATTCCGAAATTACCTGGAGCACTTCGCCCGAAGTGACAGTAGAAATTTGGGATGACAAGGATCATTCCATCGCTATTCTAAAAATGGGGGGACCGGAGGATGATCGGGGGCGGATATTGGCTCAGGTCAACGGAGATCCTAAAATATACAGAGTCGCACGGCGATTTCTGGAAGAAATTCCCAATCAGGATGATAAATTCAAATAAAGGGATGAGTGAAATTCGGGTCGGGATATTGGGGGTTTTGGGGCAGGTATTTTGTGAATTCATCACTAAGACCCCTTCCTACATTATATTGGAAATAAAAACAAGCTAATCCACATCATCTAGTATGCCGCCTCAATTTTATTTTTATAATGGGTGTCTGTTATTCTAGTAATATACTGTTTTATTGTGTGTTATTTGAAGACAGATATAATGCGGCTTTTATGTCTTGACAGGCGCTATATGTAGTGGTACTTTTTTCCTCAGCATACAAGATAAAGGTAGTTTGAGTATTCAACTTTCCAAATATACAGGAGGCGTTAGGGAATATTTAATTTCCTTAAGTACAATACATTTTGTGCGAACTCTCCAACTGGCGGGTTACTATAAAGAGGGTTTTCGTGGTAGGTAAGAAGGTGTGTCTTGGCGAGTAATAGTAATTATTTGACTGGATACATTTGGTTTATCATCTCCTACTCAATCCCCACATGCACTGAGCGCCGGCCGAAACCCCGGAATGATCGGCTGAAGATTTCCTTCCAAGCGGCGTCCCGCGAAAACTCTTACACTGTCGAACGCAAGTTCCGGCAGGGTAGTAGCCCGCTTCCTCTTTTTTTATACAAACTTTAGCTGGATAGCGGTTTTTACAGAAGTCTTTCTTGCCTCTGAGAACGGCATAATATATCCTGTGGCTTAGCGAATAACCTTATTGTAGCTGGATAATATTTTGGAAAAAAACGAAAGTAATAAGTGTTCTGTAGAAGGTTCGTTTGTTCCCGGATATTCTCACCCTGGTGATGCCGGGGCCGATTTACGTTCTGCTGTTTCCGTAATTGTTCCCGCTCGTGGTAAGGCTTTGGTGGCAACAGGAATTCGCATTGCTCTGCCCCTTGGAGTCGTAGGTCTCGTTTGGCCGCGAAGTGGTTTGGCGGTTAAAAACGGGATTGACAGTGGGGCAGGGGTGATAGATTCTGGTTATAGAGGTGAAGTTAAAGTTTTATTGTTTAATCATTCCGATGTGGATTTTAAAATTGAGCCGGGCGACCGCATTGCTCAGCTCTTGGCGATTAAACATGAAACGCTTCAGTTCGAAGCCGTTGATAATTTAGAAGAAACAGAACGCGGTGATGGCGGGTTTGGCTCAACGGGTAATCGTTGAGGCAAAGTTGGATGTAAGCGAAACTTTTCCCATTCAGGAGATCATTATGGGTGTATTTGGCGATATGGTTAGCAAATTGACAGGTGGTGGCAAGCCTAAGGCGGAAGAGTCGGCTGGGCCTTCTGATGAAACTAAAAGCAAAGATGGTTTTCAGGTAGTTCGTGTGCAACCTACGCCGAATCCAGAGGCTTTTCAATTTACGGTTACCCGTCCGGTGATTGGTGAAGGGCTAACAAAGACATTCGATTCGGCAGACGATGCAGAGGGAAATCCTTTTGCTGAAAAAATGTTCCAGATTTTTGGTGTCCAGACCCTTTTTTTGAAAGGTGATTTTGTGACGATCACAAAATCTCCGACGGTTGGCTGGCCTGCGATCATGGAGAAAATAAACGCCGTTTTGGAAGGTTATTTGACATTTCAGGAAACATTCGACGAGCATAAAGAGGAGACAGCCGATCCTTTATTAGAGGAATTTAAAAAAGAAGATTTCCATAATTACGAGACGGCTGAACAGAATCGTATTGTCGAGGCGGTGTTGGATAAGGCCATTCGTCCTGCCTTGGCCAACGATGGCGGTGGCTTGCAGGTCATTGGCATTGAGGGGAATACTGTGAAAATTCATTATCAGGGAGCGTGTGGCAGTTGTCCTAGCTCTACATCTGGAACTTTGCAGTACATTGAAAATTTCCTACGCGAGAATGTCCATTCCGAATTGACAGTCGAGGCGGGTTGATCCTTCCCTCTCTCTCATTTGTGTACGTAGTCCGCAGGGTCTTCCAATCCCGCATCCTTGAAGCCTTTTAGTCGCAGAGAGCAACTGTCACAAAGTCCGCAAGCCAGACCTGTGCTGGTCGGCGCGTAGCAACTATGCGTCATTTTGTAATCCACCCCCAATTCGATTCCTTTTTTGATGATCTGAGATTTGCTCCAATGGATCAAAGGTGCATGGATGCGGACGCGTTCGTTGCCAGAAACTCCAGCCTTAGTGGCCAGATTTGCCAGATTTTCGAAAGCCGAAATGAATTCAGGTCTGCAATCTGGGTAGCCACTGTAGTCCACAGCATTTACCCCGACAAAAATATCATTGGCCGACAGAACTTCCGCATAGGCGAGAGCAAAAGAGAGGAAAATGGTGTTTCTTGCGGGAACATAGGTGATAGGGATGTTGCTGGACATTTCCTTTTCCTCTCTTCCTTTTGGAACGTCAATCGAATCGGTCAATGCCGAACCGCCAAATTGTCTCAAATCGGCGCAAACAACCTTGTGTTGTTTGGCACCAAGAGCCGAGGCTGATTGACGGGCCAGTTCCAATTCGATCTTGTGACGCTGTCCATAATCGAAGCTTAGAGCGTAGACTTCAAATCCTTCACTGAGAGCAATGGCTAATACGGTGGAGGAGTCAAGACCTCCGCTAAATAGAACAACAGCTTTAGGTGGCATAAGGTTGCTTTAAGTTGAATTAAGGTAAAATGCTAAATAAAAGGAATGAATCTTGACATTACAAAGGCTTATTATATACTAGCAATTTTGTGATATTGCGACCCTTTCTATCCTCTACATCCTGATTCGGGCTGAATGGCACGAAACGCAAGGATTTTCTCCTATTGTAGAGGCTTTGCCGAGCTGTTGTTTGGCCTGGTTTCATAAGGTGTGTATAGCTTTATTATGGAAAAGTTCCTTTATGTATTGGGGAACGAGTTGATGTGTAAATAAAATTACCGATTGATATTATAGAGAACTCTTAGAAATATGTTTGAAAGTTTATCCTCCCGTCTTGACGGTATCTATAAAAAACTACGCGGTCGCGGCGTTCTGAAAGAAGCGGATGTCGAGGAAGCTTTACGAGAAATCCGTAAAGCCCTGATAGAAGCAGACGTTAGCCTTTCCGTTATCAAAGATTTTCTTGCTGAAGTTCGCGAGAAAGCCATTGGCGTCGAAGTATTGAAAAGTCTGACTCCTGGGCATCAAATGGTCAAAGTGGTTTCCGACCACTTGGCAGGCTTGCTGGGAGATGTCTTTGAAGACATTCGATTTGCCTCTGAAGGACCGACTGTAATTTTAATGGCGGGGCTTCAGGGTTCTGGTAAAACCACGACTGTTGGTAAGCTGGCTTTGCGTTTAAAGAAAAAGGGAAAAAGTTGTCTCTTGGTTCCTGCTGACGTTTATCGACCTGCGGCTATCGAACAATTGAACATTCTTGGTAAAGAGTTGGATGTTGAGGTTTATCAGGCTGGGGACGAGAACGATCCTGTTAAAATTTGTGGATCGGCAATAGAAGAAGCCAAGCGCAAGCTCAAACAAGTGGTTATTCTTGATACTGCAGGCCGTCGTCAGAACGATGAAGAGTTGATGGCCGAGTTGCAGGCGATCAAGACCAAAGTTTCGCCGCATGAGGTTTTGTTTGTCGCCGATTCCATGATGGGTCAACAGTCTGCTGAGGTAGCGAAAACATTCAACGATGCCATAGGGATTGATGGTGTGGTGCTGACCAAACTGGATGGTGACACGCGCGGTGGTGCGGCCCTGTCTGTTAAGACCGTTACCGGGAAGCCGATTCGTTTTATTGGTTTGGGAGAGAAGTTAGACGCGCTTGAGCCTTTCCATCCCGATCGTATTGTCTCCAAGATATTGGGGATGGGCGATGTGATGTCGCTGGTCGAAAAGGCCGAAGGCATCTATGAGGAAGAAGAGCGAGAAAAATTAGAGAAAAAAATCAAGAAGAATGCCTTCACGCTGGATGATTTCAAAGATCAGCTGAAGCAGGTTCAGAAAATGGGATCGATGCAGCAGATTCTTTCGATGATACCGGGCGCAGGGAAATTGAAAAATGCTAATCTTGATGAAGGCGCATTTTCTCGTATAGAAGCTATCATCAATTCCATGACTCCAGCGGAAAGAGCCAAGCAGAACATCATCAATTCCAGCAGAAAGCGGCGGATTGCCAAGGGAAGTGGAACTCGGGTGAACGACGTCAATAAGCTATTGAAACAATTTGCACAAATGCAAAAGATGATGAAGAAATTTTCTTCAGGGAAAACGCGAGGGCTTGATTTAGGGATGTTGGGTGGTCGTGGCGGAGGCTTTTCCCCGTTCAAAAAATGAACGAATGGGGTGGCACTCCAGTAGGTTTTAAAATTTACTCAGGTAGCTCGTAAACGTAAGCACCGAAGTTTGGACGGAGCTATTTTTAAAGATTTCAGTAAAATAGATAGCAATAGACCCTCGGGTCGAGTATATAGATATCTTAATTTATAAAAAAAGGGGAATATGTGATTCCCCAAAAATGTTTATTTTTTTACTTTTAATGAAGGAGGAAAGCCATTGGCAGTCGTGATCAGGTTGACCCGTCGAGGAACCAAGAAGAAACCCTTTTATAGAATCGTAGCGGCAGATCAAAGGATGCCTCGTGACGGTCGGTTTTTGGAAGTGCTTGGCACGTATGATCCTTTGAGAGGAGATGGTTTGATTAAGATCGATTTGGAAAAAGCTCAAGCGTGGATCAACAATGGAGCTCAACCAAGCGATACAGTCGCAAGCTTGATTAAAAAAGCGAGTGCGGCTACACCGGAAGCCAGTAATTAAGCCTTGTATCTCTTTAATCGAAAGATTCTGGTTTAAGGATGCAACAAGATGTGGGCAAGTGGATTGCTGTCGGAAGAATAGCTAAATCGCATGGTTTGAAAGGCGAGATGAAGTTTCGCACCACGGTGCCCGACCCGAAAATAGTCCAAAGTCTGTCTCGAATTTGTTTGGGAGCCGAAGGCAAAGGCCCTGGCGATAAGATCTATGAAAAGTTTGGTGTTCGTGGTCACTTTTCCAAACTGATCCTCAAATTGCCCGGTGTGGATTCTGTCGAAATGGCGAAATCCCTGACTGGTCAGACCGTTTTTTGTGCTAGAGAAGATTTCCCTGAATTGCCTAAGGGAGAGCATTACTGGTTTGAGATCATTGGGCTAAAAGTTTTCAATGAAGAAGGCCAGTGTTTTGGGGAAGTTGAAGAAATACTGAACACGGCTAGTTCTGATATTTACGTCGTGCGTGATAACAATCGAGAGATCATGCTTCCTGCTGTTGGGGAAGTCGTTAAAACTGTAGATCTCGCGCAAGGTAGACTCGTATTTCATCAGATCGAGGGAATGATTGAAGATTCTGCAGTTTGACATTGTCAGCATTTTCCCGGAAATGTTTGAGTCTCCTTTCAATGAAAGTATTCTCAAGCGCGCACAGGAAAAGGGTTTGCTGAAGGTGGTTTTGCACGATCTGCGAGACTATACTTTGGATAAACATAGAAATGTAGACGATGCACCCTTCGGTGGTGGTGTTGGGATGGTAATGAATGCCGAGCCGATTGTTCGAGCTATAGAGGCTATAAAAGAGCAAAGGCCAAATGCCAGGACCCTTTTGATGACGCCAGGCTCACGTCCTTTTGACCAAGAGAAAGCCGAAGCATTGGCGAATGAGGACGATTACATTTTGATATGCGGTCGCTACGAAGGTGTCGATGAGAGAGTGCGGCAGTATATAGACGAAGAGATTTCTATAGGCGACTACATCCTCTCCGGTGGTGAACTGGCGGCGATGGTTGTTGTAGATGCGGTGACCCGTTTGAGACCAGGGGTTTTAGGCGACGAAAATTCCATTGTGGAAGAATCTTTTTCAGCTGGATTGTTGGAGTACCCGCAATACACTCGCCCTCAAGATTTTAGAGGAAAGCTTGCACCTGAAGTTCTACTTTCAGGCGATCCTAAGAAAATACAACGCTGGCAAAGAGAGCAGGCTTTATTGAGGACTGCTAAACTGAGGCCAGACTTATTGAAAGAAACTGATTTGAGCGAAAGCGAGCGGCAGTTGTTGGAGCAAGCAGATATTGTCTGAAGAGGGAAGTGCAAAAATTCATTTAGCACTGGTTCACTTCCCAGTTTACAACAAGACTGGAGAAGTTGTTGCCTCGTCTGTTACCACACTGGATGTCCACGATATATCCAGAATTTGCAGGACTTTTGCTGTAGAAAATTTTTATGTTTCTACCCCCCTGCAAACGCAGAAAGAATTGGTAGCCAGGATTATCGGTCATTGGGTGGATGGTTATGGAGCCGAGTATAACCCGACTCGTAAAGAAGCATTGTTGTCTTGCAAGGTCATCGACACGGTTGACGAGGCGGCAAAAGACATTGAAAAACGTTACGGCATCGCACCTCAGATAGTTGTGACCGATGCTAAAAATTTCCCCCAAAGTGTGGGGTATAAAGAGATGAGAAGTGAGTTCCAAAAAGGGGGGCATTTCCTCCTGCTCTTTGGAACTGGGTGGGGTTTGGAAAAAAACTTGGCGAATAGTGCCGATTATATTTTGAACCCAATAGATGGGTTGGATGGGTTCAATCACTTACCGGTTCGGGCGGCTATCGCCATTATTCTCGACCGACTATTATCGAAAACGGAATGACAATAAAGTAAATATAGCTTAAAGGTGAAGGAGAAAAACGAATGAATTTGATTGACCAGATAGAATCAGAAGA
Source organism: Nitrospinaceae bacterium (assembly GCA_029261475.1). GTDB lineage: Bacteria > Nitrospinota > Nitrospinia > Nitrospinales > VA-1 > Nitrohelix. Next base: position 51,063 of record JAJDBG010000039.1, on the reverse strand, counting down.
AATGACGAAAGAGATTCCCGAGTTACATGTTGGGGATACCGTCAAAGTGCATATGCGTATTGTTGAAGGTGAAAAAGAGCGAATCCAAATAATAGAAGGTGTTATTATACGGTTCAGCGGCGGTGGCATTCGTAGAACCATCACTGTTCGAAAAATTTCATTTGGAATTGGTGTTGAGCGGATCTTTCCTCTGCACTCACCCCGTGTAGAGCAAATAGATGTTGTTAAACGTGCGAAAGTGCGTCAAGGACGTCTGTATTTTCTACGGGAACTTCGTGGCAAGGCGGCTCGGTTGAAAGAATTGAAGCCACCGAAAACGGCTGCGGCGAAGAGAAAGAGAACGCGCGGACGCAAGAAAAAGGAAGTATAAGTAGACGCTTGAGTCTTCGGTCAAAACAAAACCCCCGGTGCCTTCAAGGCAACGGGGGTTTTTTATTTTTCAGACCGGTTTGATATGGAACCCTACCGTTGTTTATAAAAAAAGTGATAATTTTTTTGGAAGAATTTTACGGGCGGGTTTTATTCGATATTTTCAAAATCCCCTGATAAGTCGAGAGCTGTTGCGGATTATAGTCCACGATGATTCGAAACCAAAATTAGGGGGGACAGACATAGCCTGTAGAAATAAGGGCGACTAATCATGGTGAACCGTGTTGTTCGCTACAGCTCTCAACCTATAGGGGATTGCTTAGCTCCGGGCGATTTGCCGGTTATCTTCGCCGAAGAGCCAAGAATCCCTGCTTCTAATAATCATGAGAATAGAGTTCTTCAGATTTTCAATTTTCTGAAGGAGGTGCTACGATATCCTCTCGAACTTGATCTTGAGCATCCTGCCTTTGATCTTCAACAAATTGTTCTTTTTGATCTTGGTAAACTTGTTGAATGGCTTTTTCCTGCGCCTCTTCAGTTGCTTCTTCGTTATCGGCAAATACAGATTCCGTGCAAGTTAATAACACTGCCATTGCGACAAACAAAAATAAGGGCATAAAAATTCTTTTTTTATCCATAGAAGCCTCCTGGAATAGAATGAAAATTCTTTCTTGCTAGTTAAACAGCAATTTGCATTCCAACGCATCCTCTGATAACGGATATAAAAAGGATTTGTTTTAAAAATATTGAATTATCGATAGTTATTAGTTGAATATTTTTTTAAAAAATTTAAAGATCTGCTTTGCTTGAGTAGAAAATAATATTTTTGTGCACATAGGTTGTTAATTTTTTCTTATTGAGACAAGGGCATTTTAGATTTGATTGAGGGGGAAGCGCTATACTGGTCTCTGCAATTTTTAGGTAGTATTTCGATTTGAATGGAAGGTTTTTGAATAGATTAATAACAACCTTCTTTTTTATGTGTTTTCCAGAATGAAGAAATGACAATAATAAAATCTATGTTGGAATTTGAAGTACAGGCTGGGGAAGCAGGTTATCAATGGGTGGCAGGCGTGGACGAAGCAGGTCGAGGACCCTTGGCAGGCCCGGTAACAGCGGCGGCGGTTATTCTTCCCAATCATGTCGATTTGGAGGGCGTGACAGATTCAAAAAAATTATCCGTAGCGCAGAGGGAAAAATATTTCACATTGATCCAGGAGCGAGCAGTCGCCTATGGAATTGGGACGGTGGATGTCGAGGCAATCGATTCCATCAATATTTTGCAAGCGACTCGGCTTGCTATGAGACTTGCTGTTGAGAAACTTCCGAAATCCCCAGATCTCCTTTTGATCGACGGGAACCAAAGCATTGAATTTCCATCCGAACAATGGACGTTGGTGAAGGGCGATAGTCGCAGTTTGTCCATTGCATCGGCGTCTGTTTTGGCTAAAGTTGTTCGTGACAGGATCATGGAAGATTACCACCATCAATTCCCGCAATACAGATTTGATAAGCATAAAGGGTATGGCACTAAGTTGCATCGAGAGCAAATCGAACGGTTGGGACCTTGTGCGATTCATAGAAAAACATTTAAAGGCGTTAAGGAATATTTGTGATTTCTCTCAAGGGCAAGAAATGGCGATTGGAGAAACCCGACCCATCGGTCTTAAAAAGTATGATAGCGGCTCCCGAGATTTTTAATCAGGTTAGATTGTCACTCAAAACCAAAGGTGTCGCTCTGGGCAGTGGGGAAAAGGAAGGCGAAACCCAAAAGCTTAGCGAATTGATGGGTTTGTTGTTGGTCAATCGCGGCATTGTTTCCAAGCAAGAGGCTAGCTATTTCTTGCAGGCTCAACTGCAGGACTTGCACGATCCCTTTCTGATGAAAGGAATGGCGGAAGCCGCTGAACGAGTTGTTCAAGCCATTGAAGCTGGAGAATCGATCACCGTTTTTTGCGATTACGATGTGGATGGCGTGACATCCGCCGCGTTTCTAGTCCATTTTTTTCGTGATTTGGGCGTAGCGGTTAATTACTACCTTCCTGAAAGAAAAACAGAAGGCTATGGACTCAATGCCAAGGCCGTTGAAAAAATAAAGGCCGAGGGTTGCTCTTTAATGATAACAGCCGACTGTGGCATCACCGCTGTTGCAGAAGCGCGATTGGCTAAGGAACTGGGCATGGATTTGATCATCACCGATCATCATCAGGTTTCCAGTGAAGGGCTTCCCGAAGCCATTGCAGTACTGAACCCGCATCGCGAAGATTGCAACTACCCCTATGCATTTCTTGCAGGAGTTGGTTTGGCTTTCAAACTGGCGACAGCAGTGCGTTCTCTTTTATATAAAGGGGGACGTCCAAAAGAAAGTCTTCCCAATTTAAAACAGCATTTGGATTTGATCGCTTTAGGCACGATAGCAGATGTGGCTCCATTGACAGGAGAAAATCATATCCTGGTTCGGTGTGGCCTGGAAGTGGCGCATACGACAGATAAGCCGGGACTTGCGGCCCTGAAAGAAGTGAGCGGGGTCACAGGAAAAATCGACCCCGTGGCAGTGGGTTTTGGCCTGGGGCCACGCTTGAACGCCGCTGGAAGACTGGGCAAGGCAGACATAGGGTTCCACCTTCTCACGACAAAAAAAACCGCTGAAGCTCTCGGCTTGGCTCGAGAATTAGACATTGCGAATGATGAGCGTCGGGAATTGCAGAAACTCGACATAGAAGAGGCTGAATATCTACTGAGTCGGCGTAAAGATGCGCAAAAGGATTCTGTCATTGTGCTGGCTTCTGAAAATTTTCATAGCGGAGTCATAGGTATTGTTGCCGGGCGAATTGCTGAAAAATATTTTCGTCCCACCGTTTTGATAGCTTTGGATGGCGAAATTGGAAAAGCCTCTGCCCGAAGCATTCCAGCCTTCAACCTGCACAAAGCTTTTAGTGAGTGCTCCGAGTGGATGGTTCAATTCGGTGGCCATGCTTACGCCGCAGGAATGAGCATCGAACGAGAAAAAGTTGATGCATTCAGGGATGCTATCAATGCAGTAGGTCAGCGTATATTGAGTCCAGAGGACTTGATTCCAGAGCTACGAATTGATGCGGTTTTGCATGTGGAAGACGTGCATATGAATACTTGCAAAGCATTGGAACTCTTGGAACCTTGCGGTGCAAGCAATCCGGTTCCCATATTTCTCATTGAAGGAGTTCAGATTCAAGGACTGCGTAAAATGGGTGAGGAGGGACAGCATGTGAGATTTCGTGCTGTCCAGAATGGCAAAGGAATCTCAGCGATTGGTTTCAACCTGTCGGATGAAGTCGATCGTTTGACTGTGAACCAGCCTGTAGATATAGCCTGTCAAATTAAGGTGAATGATTGGGGAGGGACCCGTAAAGCCGAATTAAAATTAGAAGATATTCGCCCCAGTAGACTCCAAAAAAAATAGTGGTACCGCATTGACAGAAATATATGTGTGGGATATAAGGGATCATCATACTGAAACTGAAGAAGGCTTGGATTGAGGCCGATGGGTAGCGTTTTGATGTCGTTGGTGCTAACGTGAAGTCAGGAAAATTTTAAGTAAAGGCAAGCTCCTGATGAAATGATTTCAGCACTCCGGCGGGATTTTGCCCTGCCGGTTTTTTTTTGCCTTTAAAAATACAGAGGTTTTAAAAATTTATGTTACTGGCCATTGATGTAGGCAACACGCACAATGTTATAGGTTTGTTTTCGGGCGAAAAATTAACCACTCATTGGCGAATCCGCACCGAAAAAAATCGGACAGCAGACGAATACTGGGTATTGATCAAGGAATTTATTTTATTGAATGGTGTGGAAACAGAAACGATTGATAATATTGTCGTTGCATGCGTGTCTCCTCAATTGGTTCCTATTATTGAAGAGATGGGGGAAAAGTATTTTTCATGCAAGCCTTTGATTGTAGGGCCGGGAACAAAAACAGGAATATCCATTCTATATAAAAATCCCAAGGAAGTAGGTGCTGATCGCATCGTCAATTCCGTTGCCGCCTATGAAAAATATGGCGGACCACTGATCATTGTCGATTTTGGAACCGCTACAACCTTTGATGCTGTTTCCGCCAAAGGGGAATATTTGGGTGGAGCCATTTGTCCAGGTGTGCAAGTTTCCCTTGATGCCTTGTTTGAAAAGACGGCAAAACTACCACGTGTTGATCTCTCCCGGCCCAAAAATGTGATCGGAAAATCGACCGTGGAAAGTATTCAATCCGGTGCAATCTTCGGATATTCAGGAATGGTCGATGTTATGGTCGCTAAAATGAAGGAAGAGATGGGGGTTCCCGTTAAAGTAGTGGCGACAGGTGGTATTTCTGAGTGGATGGCAGACCAGAGCGAATCAATCGACGTGACAGATCCTTTTCTTACCTTAGAAGGCTTGCGATTGATCTATGAAAAAAACAAAACCCCCTAGTTCGGATTCTGAGGGGAAGAAGGGATAATAACACCGGCCTCCCAAAAGAGGGGACGCAACACTCGGAGAGGCTTTGGTCTCGAAATGAAGGATTTGGAAAGACCGGGATTATTATTTACTCTTATCTGAATTTGGCGGTTTTATCGCCTAGAGCACTACCGCCTTTTTTGATGAAAAGACGTACCATTTCGTGCCCCACATCGATATCAGAAATTTTATAACCTTTGGACTTCGCCCAAGTTTTGAAGGCTTCCGTTAGGTTTTTTCGTTGATCTAGAATGATTTCGAGCACACCATTTTTTTTGATTCTTCTGAAAGCCTTAGAGGCTTGTTCAAAACCAGTAAAATAAGATTGTCCGCGTATATCCAAAGTTTCAAAGCTTGTCATTAAACGCCTCCAGTTCCTGTAAATATTCAATACGTCTGTTTCTTTAATTAAAGAGAGTATAATCTTGAGATAATTAAATTATCGTTAATGCATGATTAATTAATTTTAATAATATCTTGTGAGCGTGAGGTATTCTCACGACTGCTTAGTAGAGTTGATATATACAACTGTGAATTCATTTGAGAAGCTTTGTTATTGATTATAGAATATCGGTTATAATCATTTGATATCAGTTACTTTAGTCATGGTCTTTAATTAGGAGTTTTTTAATGGGGATAATCAGAGGTGGCGAGGCCGAATACGAATCGTCTGAGCCTTCTGTCGAAGAGAAGAGAGCATTGCTGGAGGATACGGTTCGCAAAGAATTGGAAAAAGACCCGGACTCAATTTCTTTGACCGGGAAGTATTATGCCGACGAGTCAGCAGGAATCATCGCGGAGCTAGAATTGCTTCGAGACGTAAAGGTTCTAAACCTGAAAGATAATCAGATCAGTGACCAGGGTTTGAAAGCCTTGCTGGAGTCTCCTGTTTTGAAAAATCTTCAAGAATTGTACCTGGATATAAATTATATTTCTGATGAGGGGATAAAGGCCGTTGTGGATTCTGAATCCATCCTTGTCACACAGCTTAAAAAACTATCCTTGTCTGAAAATAATTTGACCGATGCCGGAGGCCGAGCTTTGGTAATGTCCAAACACTTTTCAAAGTTGGAACAATTGGATATCGGCTGGAATGAAATCGGGGATGACACTGCCTTGGCGTTGGGAGAGACGACGACTCTGACATCGCTAAAACGACTGGAGCTTGAACGCGGTTACATCAGTTTGGAAGGCATCAAGGGCTTGTTGAGCGGCAAAGTGGCTGAAAATTTGGAGGAGATAAATTTTTCTTCCAATCAATTAGATGACGCCGCCGTTCAATTATTAGCAAGCTCACCGAAATTATCGAAATTGAAGAGTTTGCGGCTTTCTCAAAATTTGATCGGCGATCCAGGTCTGAAAACTTTGGGCGAATCTACTACTTTGAATAATTTGGAGCACCTGTTTCTGGGACGCAATCAGTTTGGGAAAGAGGGCGCACAGGCAGTCCATGACACCAAAACTTTGATCAATTTGAAAACACTATTTTTACAAGAGGGCGTAGAAATCACACCGGGAATTGTGAATTATTCCAGACCGGAATTACTTCGTCCGGAAGATCCTGAGCTTTCACAAGAGCATGCGGGGGATTTACGAAAACTCTAGAGGTTGCTTGCAAGCGACCTTTGCTTAAGAGGTTATTCGTCAAATGTAGGCAATAGTCTTTTAAAAAAATATTGGAGATTTTCATGCGGCGAAAAAATATATGTTTAGCTAAAGCCTCAATTTCTGTGCCAGTAAAATTTGTACATTTCTTTTTCTTAACGGCAATGTTGTTTTTGATTTTTGGTCACCTGTCGCAAGCACAAGCAGCGACCCGCTTTGCCACTTTAGATAAGGTTCATGGCGAGGTTGTTGTGCTTAATAAAGATGGATCTCCTTTGGCTCATGGAAAAGATGGACTATCCATCAAGCCAGGGCAAATCATCAAAACCGTTGGCCCAAATTCAGAAACCGATATTATTTTGTTCAATGGAAGTCGTGTACGGTTATTGCCAGACTCAGCGGTCAAGGCATCGGTAAAATCGAAAGAAGGGAAACACCATGTTCAAATCGATTTGATTTCTGGAAAGATTTTCAACGTTGTGCAAAAAGCAAAAAAAGGCGGGCATTATGTAGTCAAAGCAAAATCTTCTGTCGCGGGATTTAAGGGGAAAGTTTTTTCTGCCGAAATTCATGAAGGACAGAGTGTCTTTATGGTTCAGGACGGCAAGCTAAAAGTTATAAATCCCCAAGAATCTGGAAAAAAAGGTATTTATGTGTCTAGTATGCAATAAACCGAGGTTCATGGCGATCAAGCACCTTCGAAGCCGTCGGCTTTGTCAGTAGAGGAAATTGCCATGTTTGATGTGCTCAACGACGTGGAACTCGACATCAAAATCGACATTCAGAGCGAAACTCAGGATGTGATTCGTGAAGATATATCTGTTCCCGGTGCTCTCCAGTGAGCGTCGTGTTGAGTTTTTCTTTTAAAAGACTTTGAGCGTTTCTAGTTTGGATAGATTGGGCGATTCCCTAAGAGCGGCTTTGACCGCTGGGTCTTTCACCCGGTTGCCACCCAAGTGAAGATAAGTCAGGTTGGAGAATACATCTGAATTGGCGAGAGCCAGTGCTCCTTCATTGCCAATCCGATTGTCTACCATATTTAAAGATTCTATCTGACGAAGCCAAGGCGATTCTGCTAATGCCTTGGCACCTTCTGCGGTGATGCCGTTGCATTCCAGATTCAGAAATTTAATCTCGGAGAATAACTTGGCTTCTGCAATGATTTTTGCACCCTCATCGCCCAGGTTATTCGATCCCAGGTGCAGATAGGTTATCTGAGGGAAAACTTTTGACTGGCTCAAAATACGAGCTCCCTCAGGACCGAGATCGTTGTGGGTAACGATTAAAGTTGTAACGCCATTGAGTGGTTCGAAAGAAGCAATCAGTTCGGCAACCTTGAGCCCGTGCCCCTCTTCAAGCTTTCCGGTTTTAACAAAAGTGTATCCGTCCTGAATTTTGAGTATGGTTTTATCTTTTATATTCTCGTAAACGATTTTTTCCCAAGGCGACATATCAAGTCCTTTGCCGCCGTAGTTCCCGCCGTCGTTTACCAACTGCTCCCAGTTTTTAATTTTTTCGTTCATAAAAAGATCATAACCTTTAGCGCTTGAGCCGTTGCGTGTTATTGCATCCAACAATATTGCCCATATCGCAAGCCATTTTGTAGTATTTAATTGCCGCTTTTTGACGACCTTCCCTGTATTTTAGGGAACCAATATTAGCGCAGGCACTATCATTTTTGGCTTCGCAAGCTTTGATATAAAGTTTAAATGCGTCTTTCCAGTACTTACTGTTTTGCAAACCCTTTTGTTGGGTCAAAATGCCGCCAATGTTGCAACCGTCCATATCGCCTTTATCACAGGCTTTGATGTAGAAAGCCAGTGCGGTATCGTTATCCATGTCGACAGTACGGTAACGCTGGCCCAGTAGATAGCAGGCTCTGGCGACACCATCTTCACACTTTATTTTTAATGATTTTACGACTTCGTCATCTTCTGCCCACACGTTATTACAGGAAACGAAAAAAGTGATTGCTGCTGCTAGTAGTACAGTTGAAATTTTTTTCACGATAAGTCCCTTTTTTACTGTGATTGGGAAAGCGGAAAGCCAAAAGTTCCATTTTATTTCAACTTAGGCTATTATTTCGCTATCAGAATACCACGAAACATTTTAAATCCAATCCGAATTCATGAATATCATATTGATAGGTTATCGCGGTACTGGCAAATCCTCCATTTCACGTTTGTTATCGCGCCGACTGCAACGCAAAGCAATCAGTTCCGATAAGATGATTGTCATGCAAGCCGGGAAAAGTATTCCCGAGATTGTAAAAGAAGTCGGGTGGCCAGGCTTTCGACAAATAGAATCAGAGGTGATAAAAAGTATTTCCAGTAGCACGCAGAACGGGATCATTGATTGTGGAGGCGGGGTTCCTTTAGACGATCAAAATATGATCGAATTAAAGAAAACAGGAAAATGTATTTTGTTAACGGCGGAAATTGAAACAATCATCAAGCGAATTCGACAAGATCCCAATCGTCCCAGACTTTTGGAAGGATTGACATTTGAGGAAGAGCAAAAAAAAATTCTCGCTGACAGGGAAGAAAAGTACCAAAATGCGGCGGATTTAATTTGTGACACCACTCGGGTTGCTCCTCATGTTACGGTAGGGAAAATTGTGGAATATTCTAAACGTAATTCTTGGATATAAAGATGCCCAGCTCTCTATTCGAAAGCCTTCTGGAAAATAGCATGACTCTCATTATTCCCGAATACGGGGACGACACGGCTATGGTCGTTAGTGAAGAGGCAATGTATGTCGACTCTGGCGATGGTGGCCCGCAATATAAAATGCAAGTGATCGACAAGGAAGTCATCCTCGAAGAATTGGATGATATGGCCCAGTTCGGGAAAATCCGTTCCGTGGTGGAATTGCATTTGGATAATAATGAATTTGGCGATGCGGGTGTTCAATTTCTAGCCGGATCAGAGTCTTTTTCACAATTGACCTTATTGTCTTTAAAGGGCAATAAACTGACGGCTTTTTCTGCCGATCATTTAGCGGCATCGAAAACCCTTTCCAATTTGAACAAGCTCTATCTTCAAAATAATTCGATCAATGCGGACGGCATTCGTTCTTTGGGAAATTCGGAAACCTTATCAAAACTTCAACTTTTGTATTTGAAAGAAAATCCATTGGGGCCCGACGGTGCCCTTGCCCTTGCAGAATCTTCCTGCTGGAGGGATTTGCGTGAGCTGTATCTTCAAGGAACGCGGATTGGCTTGGAAGGGTTGAAATCTTTGTGCCAATCCGATGTGATGAGGACTGTCACGACCTGGTCGCTGGATAACAACCGGCTGGGCGATTCCGCTTGCGAGATATTGGCCGAAAGCAAAGTTTTGGAGAATGTCGTTTCGATTGATTTGTATGGCAATGGAATTTCGGAAAGTGCGGCAGAAGTCATCAAAGCCTCACCGTATCTTAAAAAGCTTCGTGCTTTGCACATAGACTGAAAAATTTTTACCCTCAAAGTTTTTGATCGACCTCTCCTATGATTCAAAAACCTTCCACGGCAACGGCGATCCCATCGTATAAAAAGCTCGTTTCCCATTTTCGAGATCGAGATCCTGTGATGGCACAAGCCATCGAAGGCATCGGCCCTTTCAAGCTCAAGCGTAACAGAAATTATTTTCAAACTCTATGTCGAGCGATTGTGGCTCAACAAATTTCAACCAAGGCGGCTGAGACGATTCATGGCAGGTTTTGCGCGTTGTTTCCGCGTCGTCGTCCAAGCCCCTCTGTGACGCAAGCTATTCCAGAAGAAGAATTGAGAAGTGTAGGGCTTTCGCGTCAAAAAATCACATACCTTAAAGATCTCAGCCTGAATTTTGAAAACAAGGTCATTCGTCCTCGCCGTTTGATTCATCAGAGCAATGAAGAGATCGTCCAGGGTTTGACTGCGGTCAAAGGAATCGGTCGTTGGACCGCCGAAATGTTTCTCATATTCTCTTTAAATCGTTTGAACGTTCTTCCTGCTGACGACTTGGGAGTTCAAAAAGGGATCAAGAAATTGTATTCACTGTCTGAAATGCCAACGCGAAAAGTCATCCTCGAGTTTGGCGAGCAATGGGAACCTTTTCAAACCGTGGCTGTGTGGTATTGTTGGAGGAGTTTGGATGAAAAAATCACCTGAATGAACATAAAGACCTTGAGGATATACTATGGATTTTCTGGATGAAAAAATTGAAAATTATGCCTTTGAACACACTCGCTACGAGGGCGACCTTCTGAACCGTTTGGAGAAGGAGACTTACGAGAATTTGGAAATCCCGCAGATGTGTACCGGGAGAATCGAAGGCCAACTTCTGCGTTTGCTGGCGAAATTAATATCCGCCCGACGTATCATTGAAGTTGGGACTTTTGGTGGTTACGCAACTCTGTCGATGGCTTCTGCACTGCCTGAAGATGGGGAGTTGTTCACCTGCGACCTGGACCCCCCTGCGATTGCTTTTGCAAAACGGTTTTTTGCTGAAAGTGAGCACGGAAAAAAAATCACATTGCTGGAAGGACCCGCGACCGAAACTTTAAACACCTTGAGCGGTTCGTTCGACATGGCATTCATAGATGCAGACAAAGTAAATTATAAAAACTATTACGAAAAAGTATTGTCCTTGATTCGTTCGGGTGGATTGATTGCCGTAGACAATGTTCTGTGGAGTGGGCGAGTGCTCGATCCGAAAGACGACTCCGATCATGCCATTCATAATTTCAATCAGACGGTGAAAAACGATTCACGTGTTGAACAAGTACTCCTAACCGTTCGCGACGGAATATATTTGTTACGGAAATGTTGAAAATCTATTCGTAATCAACTGGTTTTAAAATCATTCAATCAATCGTTGGTGTAAAGTTGCAATGCCTCAGGAAAGAACTTGAAGACACTTTCCTCAATGTGTTAGCGTAGGGGCGTTTGAAATCGGTAGAACAAAAAACTTTCATGCACTCACCTTTTTTACAGGAAAAAAAATGGCGGAAACACTCGGTAGTTTGGTAGACAAAGTATCTATAAAGAATCTACGTCTTTGGCATATGGATGAAGCCATTGCGTCCAAAGATCCAGGTGACCCTGCACTCGAAGAGCTCAAAGCAAAACGTGACTTGGCGGCTCGGCAAAATCAGGATTTGATCGATGAAGCCAACATATTTTTAGCCGATGCACTTGAGGGAAAAGTCAAAATCCGAGACGAAAAATTAAAGCTCTATCAAAACCGCAACGTTAAATCCAGTGACACGATCAAAAAAATTGGTGAAGCTGTGAGTGAGCTTGCATGGCGGAATATCAAGCTATGGCATTTAGAAGATGAAGCACGCCGCACCGATTTACCCGATGCCGAGATAGTGAAAGTCAAACGAGGGATCGATGCCACCAACCAGGAACGCAATGACTTGATGGACAAGGTGGATGAAATCCTTTCCAATCACGTCGCCGAAAAGTAGAGCTTCAGTCTTTGAAGTTTTTGCATTTTGGCTTTTAGTACGATGCCGGGCTTGCGAAAGCCTTGAGCAGAAGACCTTCGCGTAGGCTGTATTCGCTCACGGTCAGGTTGGGGCAGGCAAATGCGCGGAGAGTGGCGAGGACGATGGCGGTTCCGACGATGATTAAATCTTCCCGGCCTTTTTCCAAAGCGGGGAGGGTCAGTCGTTCTTCCAGAGTTTTGCGTTTCAGGTCTTCTTGAATTTCATCGATACGCTCAAGTGTGAGAGTAGCGCGGTGAATTTTTTCTGGTTCGTAAGGGAAAATATTTTTATCGATTGCCGCCAGAGTGGTCACCGTTCCCGCTGTGCCGATCACCCTCTCGGGCGTGATAGCGTTCAGCCGATCACGGATTGTAGCAAGTTCTTGTTCCAGAAAATCAGTCAAAGCTGAATACTCTTTGGGGTCGGTGGGGCTAGTGCTTATGAATCGTTCGGTGAGCCGCACGACGCCGAGGGAAGAACCAAAGCTTTGTATTACCTCCTTGCCTCGCGACAAAATAAACTCAGTACTGCCTCCACCTATATCAAAAGTCAGAGTATTTTTCCCCTCTTCTGGAATTTTCCAGAAAACCCCGTCGAGTGTGAGTTGTGCTTCTTCTTCCCATGAAATAACGCAAACATCAATGCCTGCCTGCCGGGCTTTTTCAATGAACTCATTCTGATTTTTTGCTTCGCGTACGGCACTGGTAGCAACAGCCAGTAAAGGCATTGGCTCGTAAGTATTAAGGACTTCTTTGAATTGCTTCAGTTGTTCTATCGTCGCTTCGATGCGATTGGGGCGCAAAAATTTTTCTGTATTCATGCCTTCGCCAAGTCGGGTGATGGCGCGGACCGATTCCATTTGTCGGAACTCACCCTCAGGCGTTTTTTCAGCGATCAGCAGACGAATGGTGTTGGAGCCGATATCGATAGAGGCGGCATGGTTCATATGCGTTTCTTTCCAATGGCCCAAGGGAGAATATGCTCACTGTCCAAAGTTAACATGAGATAAAACCCCAATGCCATGAAGAGAAGATTAGGTCCCCAGGCTGAAAGTGCAGGGCCAAACGCGCCACTGTGGCCCAGGGATATGCCCAAAGCGTAGATAAAGGAAAAGAAAAATCCCATGGCCAGGTTGATACCGAGAGCAAACAAGGCACCGCCGTGCCGGCTGGATTTTAAAGATAAGGGAATGGCTAGCAAAGCCAATACGATGCTGATGAAGGGATAGGATATTTTGAAATGCAGATCGACCCACTTGTCGGTCATGTCCTTTCCCTCCGTTGTCTTGGTTTGAATGGATTGATACATTTCACTGAGACTCAATTCCCCCGGTTTGATACGGATTTTTTCAAAGTCCTCAGGCATTTCTCGAAGCGGAAAAAATCGGTCGTTAAAATATTCCGTTTTATGCAATCCTCCCTCATTAAAGGTCCGGTACGAGCCGTTTTTAAACTTCCATTTGTTTTCGACCCACTTGGCCTCTTTTGCATCAATGCGCTTTTTTATGACGTTGTGCTCGTCTGTGAGGAAGATGCGGACCTGAAACATCTGGTTCTGTTCTGGATCGTAGCGATCAACGTTCCAGATCGCGCCGTATTTGGATTTGAGCCATATCTGGTCTGTTTGCACGGCACCGTATTGCATTTTTTGACGAACTTTGACGTAGAAAATATGGTTCATTTTTTTACTGGCCTGAGGTCGTACGTATTCATTACAGGCCAGGACCAGTAGAGCGATCACTGCCGATGCGCCAATGATGGGTAGAGTGATGCCGGTGATGCCTATGCCGCAGGCGCGCATGGCGGTCACTTCATTGTCACGGGCCAGGGTTGATAAGGTGATGGCGGTTGCCAGCAATACCGCCTGAGGGGCCATGTAAAAAGTGATATGCGGGATACGGTACCAATAAAACAAAAGCAGGTCGGATGTTGGCGCATTGCGAGAGAAAAACTCATCAAAGCGTTCAAAGAAATCGATGACGAGAAATATAGAGATCAATCCGAGTGCTGTCACTAAATAAGTCCAGATGAATTTAGTTAAGACATACCGTTTCAATAGGGACATTATTAAAGATTCTGCCAGAGTCAGAGGTTAAAGATTGTCACAAACTGCTTTGTTGCCTAAAGGTGTTGCTTGTTGCAATAAGCGATAGAGACCCGAAAGCTCGGGTCTGCGGTCCAGTGCTTCACGCACATAATTCAGGGTTGGCTCGATGTACTGCAAATATCGGTCGGAATTTTTTTCGCGTTTTTGAAAGGCAAAGGTTCCTATTGCCTTTAGGTTTCGCTGAATGGACATCCAATCAAAAACCTTTAGAAAATCTTCGCGTACAAAGGATGTTCCATGTTCTGAATGTAGTTCCAGAAACAGATCGATCATTTTCAGCCGGAACTTTTCATCGAGCACCACATAAGAGTCTCTCAAGAGCGAGGCAAGATCGTACTGGCAAGGTCCCAGCCGAGCATCCTGAAAATCGATCCAAACCAATTCATCATTTTGGACCATCAGATTACGCGAATGGAAATCGCGATGCACAAAGTATTGCGGCTGGGTAGACAGTAGTTCGCATATGGGCAAAAGTTCTTTGATCCACTCTTCTCGCTGTGTTTGGGATAAGGGTGTTTGTAGAAGACCTTCAACATAATGTGAAAGCATGAACTCCATTTCCCACATCAGCTTTTCAATATCAAAGCTTCTTGTAAAAGTTGCGCCTTCAGGATTGGCTCGAATTTGCAATTGGACCAATTCGGAAATTGCATTGGAATAGAGCTTTTCTTTTTCATGAGGTGTTGAGAGAAGCTGGTCCTCCAAAGTTTTATCACCACAATCTTCTAGAAATAAAAGTCCGATTTTTCTATCGACCTTATGGATTTGCGGCACTCGTAATTTGATGTTTTGCAAATAATGCGAAATCCGTATAGAATCGTTGTCTTCGCTGGCAATAGGAGCCGATAATTGCATGACAACAATGGAATGGGGCTCGCCGTCGGTTCGAGCAAAGGACACTCGGAAATATCTCCGGTCGGAGGCATCTCCAGTCATTGAAAAAACTTGAAGTTTGTCTGGCGAATATCCGAAAATATCCTTCAGAGTTTCCTCAATATAAGGCGCATCAAAATTTGCAGATGTTGGAAAAGTAGTTTGCATGAGCAAAGAAGTTATTTTTAAAAAACCTATTCAATAGTTTCGCATCTTAACCTAAATGATTAATCCATACTGAAAGAGGAGAAACATGGCAAAACCAAATTATCATATTTTTGTTTGTACCAACGAACGGCCTCCCGGCCATCCCAAGGGTTCTTGTGGACAGAGTGGAAGCCGCGAAGTTCTGAATAAAATCGACATGGGATTGGAGCAACGAGGCCTGTTCGGTAAAGTTTTTGTGACCGGATCGACCTGCTTAGGCCCTTGTAGCATGGGACCAGCCGTTGTTGTTTATCCTGATGGCGTTTGGTATAGCAAAGTTACGCCTGAAGATGTGGACGAGATTCTCGACCAGCATATCGTACAAGGAAAAAAGGTAGAGCGTTTGGAAATCCCCGAAGCGATGTGGGGTTAAGCCTCAATTTCTTCTTCATACTCTCCGGTCGTAGTTTCCTGCGACTGGGGAGATGAAGCATCTTCTCCCATCATTGAATATAGACTGGCCCAAAGCTCTTTCCTTCCAAGCCGCGCTTTGCTTGAATATATAATCACTTCTTTTGTGGAAGCACCTTCCATCCCCATTCCATCCAGAATCGCTCGTATTTGCTTTTTCCTCTTTGATTGTGGGACCTTGTCCGCTTTGGTGATCGTTAAAATATAAGGGATATCGTTAGTTTCGAGCCACTCTTTGAGGCCAATATCGAGAGGCCCGGGTTTTCTTCTCATATCCAGAATAAAGATGACACCTCTGAGGGTTTCCCGTTCGAGGAGGTAGTCTTCGATCATTTTACGCCATGTGCGTTGCACTGCCGCAGGAACTTTAGCGAAACCATAGCCTGGCAAGTCGGCGAAATAAAAGGCATTGTTTATATTGAAAAAATTAATCGTCTGCGTTTTTCCAGGAACCGAGCTGGTTTTTACCAGCTTCTTTCGGTTGAGTAGAGAATTGATGAGTGACGATTTGCCCACATTGGAGCGACCGACGAAGGCAACTTCGCTCAGTGACGCTTGCGGGCATTGCTCGTTATTGACTGCTGATGCGATGTATTCTGCCGAAATGATTTTCATTAATTGAATGGGTTTATAACCAAACCAGAAAGAAGCTTGGGGTAGAAGTAAGTGGCTTTCTGTGGCAGACGAACTCCCGATTCAGCCAAGCGTCGCACCTCTGAAACAGGAGTGGGATTTAGAAAGAACGCTAGATCAAATTCGCCTGTATCGATTCGTTGCACAGTTTCAGCACGGTTTGCATTATAGGTTACATAGTTTTGATTGTCAGGATTTTTGGTGTCGATTCCTAAAATTGCCTTGATGGCAAGTGCATGCAGTTGTGCGACATCCAATGCTTTAAGCTCGGGAGACTCTTCGCTGGAAAGCAAGGGCAGAATATTGTCGGGGTTTTTAACTTTCAGCAAGTAGGCTTCTCCATTGCCGATGTAAGCACAGAAAGTCCCCGACCCACTGCCTTCCTGTTCCAATATTTGTTTGATTTCAACATCGCGTGGTTCTTTTAAAGAAAGAGGGCAAATATTAAAGTGTTGGCTCGCTTTTTTTAAGAAGTCGCCAAGGTCAAAGGGTTCTGGTGTTTTTATCATGCGGTGTATCGGGTACACCGTAAGGGATTCAGACTCAAGATTGGTCAAAAACATCATGACATGAGCCGAGTCGAGAACATGAGCACTATTTTCGTTGTGATAAGCAAGGGCTGTCTCATAGCGATGATGACCGTCGGCGATGACAATTTTTTTATCTTTGAATAGCCCGCTGAGTGTCTCTGTAATAACAGGATCGTCTGATTTCCAGAAACGATGAACCACGCCCTGAT
Source organism: Nitrospinaceae bacterium (assembly GCA_029261475.1). Lineage (GTDB taxonomy): Bacteria > Nitrospinota > Nitrospinia > Nitrospinales > VA-1 > Nitrohelix. The sequence goes on along the minus strand of JAJDBG010000039.1, from coordinate 34,192 downwards.
CCTCTATTTCGGCTAAAGGAGTCGATTTAGCTACTTGTTCAAAAATCTGGTCACTGGTCTTTTCGGGATCAGAATACAGTCCAAAAATAGGGCTGAAGTTGGCTTTGCAAGTACGCAGTAAGGCGGAGCGGTCTTGTTTGGCTTTGGACAGGGTGAATTCATGCGGGCAGATATTGCCTTTGGAAAAATCCTCTATGCGAACACGAGCAAAAACTCCGATCCGGATATTTCTGTTTCCCTCAAAATCGTATTCCTGTTGATAGATGTAAAAACAGGGTTCACTATCTTGTGTCAGCGCATTTTCTTTTAACCATTGCTGATAGAGAGTGGCAGAGCGGGTGTAACGATTCGAATCTTTGGTGTCTTCGGCTGTTTCCTTGTTCAATATCAGGCGCACAATATTGTATGGATTTTTTTTGTAAAGCTCTTCCTGCATTGCAGGGGAGATGACATCGTAGGGTGGAGCGACGACTTGACTGAAAGGTCCTGTTTTTTTTGGGTTGTACAACAGACCCTTAAAAGGAACGACTTCTACCATTATAAACCTCTTTGGAGAACTCTTTGAAATTGCAAAATTAGTCTTTAGGAACGACTCAAGCTGGAAGTGAATTTTCTGTGTTTTGTCAGGCCCCTTCGCACTGGCACAATTCACGGATGTAGTTGACGAGTCCTGTGATTTCCTCGTCCGCGAGGGTGTTGCCCCAAGCAGGCATACAGGGGGCGCGGCCAACAGCAAGTCCACCTAACTTGATAGCATCAAACAAATGCTGGTTGGTTCGCGTGCCGAGATAGTCGGCTTTGGTATGATTGCGGGGTGGCACAGCCAAGTGAAGTGCATTCATTCCATCACCTTTACCCTCAACACCATGACATTGAGAACAATACCATTGGTAAGTGTCGCGTGTTTTTTGTGTAACCTGTACGGGCTTAGCTTCTTCTGGTGCTGGGACGTAAGGCTCCGCCGCTGGGGGCTCGGCAACGATGGGTGGTGGTTCGTTCAAAGCCGATTCTTCCGTGTCACTCGTGCAAGCGGTATTGGTAAACAGTAGAAGAAAACTCAGCCCGAAAATCTTTTGCCATGTTTTCGTCATTTCATATTTTCCTTTTTAAGGGTCATTATGTATTTGACGAGTTTGATAGCGGTTTCGTCGTCGAGTTGAAAACGTGGCATTCTGCCTTTTTTACGATATTTTTCTGGTGATTTCAGCCAGTCAAAAATCCATTGTTGTTGCAAACGATTGCCTGCATTGAAAAGGGACGGTCCCGATACTCCACCGTGAGGTTTTCTGGCAAGGTTGATGCCTTTATGACAGGCACTGCAACTAAAATTCCTTTCAAACAGAATTTTTGCGCGAACTTTTTTACCCCGCGTCAAAGGTTCTCCAAACTCAATTGATTTTCCTGCGGGTTGGAGTTTGAGCGTCAAAAGAACATTGGCGACTGCATCAGCGACTTTTGCATTTAATGCCGGGTGCGCTTTAGGCTCAATGGCTTTTGGAAAATCATTTCGGCCGCTGTAGCCATTTGGGCGAATGTTGTTAGGATTTGTTAAAAACTCCCGCAACCAGGATTCTTGAAATTTCTCGCCTGCGTAAAAAAGATCGGGAGCCTCATTTTTTTCGTCGTCGCTGATGGATACACGGTGACACTGATCGCATTTGTTTTCTTTTAACAGGTTGATGTCTGCGTGTGCGTTTGTTGTCCATAAGATCGCCAACGCAACCAATGCTCGAAGTAGGATCATGGGAAACCTCCTTCTTGCGTATTTGGGAAGTTGCTTTCTGATCTTTGTTCCTTGAGTAGTTCCAGTTCTCGCTCGAGTTGATTTTCTTTTACGCGACGACGCGTGTCATAAGGAAATTCGGTTCTTTGTAAAAGCCGAGGGAATTGTGATTCCTTCAGGCTTAAAAAGCGTAAGGCGCGATAGGTGTCGGAAGTCCCTAATAAAGACATGGCTTCTTCTGCCGTGAGAAAACGTGTCAGCCCTGGTGGGTAAGGTGTTTGCAGGGCTTCTCCTTCAGGGGTGATCATTTGTTTGATTTGAAATGCCGGGTCGTAATTGGGATCTGCATGGGATGCGTTGCTGGCAATACTTTTCATTGTAGGGTCACCGAGACCCACGGCCAATGAGTTTTGGTGGCAACTTTCACAAGGTCGGGCATTTTTTCTTATAGTATGTGGGGCGTAGGCTCGCATGAGAAGACCGGGTTTGCCATCTTGTGTTTGGGATGGCTGAAGTTTGGAGTTTGCGGTGTCCGATTCTTTTAAAAAATATTGGTAATGTGGTTTCATTACGGAATATTTTCCACGCTCATTTTTCCCAAGGATCATAACGTTCCAGGCGGTTTCTACAAATGAATTGGCCGCTTTTGTAGCATGATTTTCTGGTGTGACCGAGTTTGCCTGCGCCTGCGGTACGTTCAAGCCCCATTCGCTTGCGCTCCAGCGTGCATGGCAGGCGTGGCATTCAATGGTTTCCATATGTGCTGTTGGGCGATGGCCTACGGGAACTTCAGAGTCTATCAATAAGGGAATCATGTGGCGGCGTCCCGTTACTTTGGAATAGAGAGCCCAGCCCTTTTTTTCTTTTCTGATATGGTTGAGGACGCGACCGGTTGAGGTAGCGAGCAGGGTATCTTCTTTTTTTATTTTATTTGCGAGATGGATTGTCTTGGAAATTTTCTTCAATATATCTTTTGCTTTAGGGTCGTTCGCTGTGAGAAGAAACGACTCTGGTTGTTGAAGATGTGTGCCATGGCAATCTTCGCAATGAATTCGATTTTCCATGGAAGGAGCGGATTTGATTTCATCTCCTGTATGGCAGTCGATGCAATGCATGCCGCGTTCCTGATGTATGTCGGGCAATAGGAATTGATGTTCTCGTCCATGTAAAACAGGTTTTTCACCTTCGACTGCTTTGCTGGATTCTAAAGTCGCTTTGGCAAACCGTCCTTCGTATTCAGATCCAACACCGTTTTGGCTGTGGCAGGTTTCGCATTGCAGACTGGGAATGGCTTGGGTGAATTTGTGCATCAGCGGAAATCCGCGTGGGTTGGTCTGACTTTGATCTGCGTATTTTTTAAGAAAGCGATTGGAACGATTGACGATTTCTTTGCGCTGAACATGTTGGATAGCAAGATCGTGGCTCATAGAGCGACCATCACTAGCATATATCATGTGACATCCTGCACAGCCTTTGGCTCTATAGTCGCCAGGTCGATTCCAACCTTTGGAGTCTAAATGACACTGACTGCACTGTGACTGAATAAAGGCTTCCGTTGCCGGGGAAACCTGAATTTCCGGTTTTATTTCCGTATCCTGTTTTACAGGGGCATCGGGATCCAGGAGCGGCTCGGTGACAGGGTCGGTTTCTGGTTGCTCAGGTGTGGGCATTGCCCAAGCGTAACGCACCGAGTCGGCGATTGCCGAGGGTGTTGACTTTGCGGATCGATTCATTTTTTCGATCTGATCGGCGTGACACTTTCCGCAAAACTGTTCTACATGTTCTGGTGCCGAAGGATTGGCGACAAGGCCTTGGTGCGCGGCCTCGAATTTTCTTTTGCGAGAATTGCCCTTGTGGCATTTCCTGCAACTCCAGTTGTGGTTCTTGTCGATTGCTTCGATTCCTTGATGGCAATGCAGACATCGTGTGTTCTGATCTTTAAACTGGATATTTTTGTAGAGATCGTCGATTGCAAAATTTGATTGACGATAATAGTTTTCGATGAATTTCCGTGAGTCTCCATAAGATTCAAATTGGACACCCTCCAAGGTAACGCCAGGCTTGAGAATACTTTGGTAAGTGCCTCCGGGTCCGCGTAAAAATGGAAAAGGTGCCAGAACATCTTCTGGTGAAATGAATGGTTTTTCTATTTCATGAGCAGGCCGAGCCATTTCCTTTTCAGAAGGGCGATAAGTTGGCAAAATATCGTTTTCATCAATGATTGGATCGTTGCCAATGGGGGCTTCTTCATACTCCTGAATGAATCCGTCGTATTTGGGTTCCGTTGTTGTTTCGTCTGGGTAGTCCCAGAAACCAATCGGAGAATTTTGAGCGAGTAGAAGTGGCGGTGCTCCTTCATTCGAGTTGGATAAGCGTGTGTCGCCGTCCCAAGCAAAAAGCGGGTTTGTTTGCAATAAGGTCAGGCTCAGAAAGAGCGTTGATACAAAACGGGTCAATGTCATGGGGCGGTGGGGGCCAATTCGAGAATGCGTTGACGTAGATTTCGGTGATCCACGGTGCTTGCGAAAGCGTAACTTTTTGTCATGTTTTGGAATATTGGGTCGTTGTATTGATCGTGACAGGGCAAGCAATTGCCGACTTTTAGAATACGAGTGATTTCCCTTTGATTGAAAGGGCGAGCCGTGAGTTGGTTTGTCCCTGTCAGTATTTTACCTTTCACAGTAGCCTTAGCTGTTGGTGAATGCTTTGAATTCTGTGTGATTTTTCCCGTGCGATCAATGGCTTCTACTTTATCATCTCTCCCTGCCGAATTCGTTCCCAAAACCAAACTTCCTTCACCCAGTCCCAGCGTTTGAGGATTGATGTGGCAGTCAACACAGGAACGAACTTTTCTTTGTACAGAGTGTGGGTTCATGGCGTAAGCGAGATTGGAACCGGATTGCCCATGTGCGTTGGAAAATCCCCATTGGAGATAGTTTCCACTTTTAACCCCTCTGGCATCAATCACTGGAATAGGGGTTCCTTTTTCATCCAGCAAGGTGGCTCTGCGGGAAGGTTGTGGCAGTGCAGGAGCTACTTTGTTTCGTGGACCGATCATCAAGGCAGGTGGGGTCAGCTTCATTTTGAATTGAGTGGAACCCCAGGAAGCGGTGAGATGGTCTTCTGGCGTAGCAAGGCTTTGATCCAGGTCGGTGTGGCAACCTTCGCATCGGGGTGTCCATTGCGAATGACAGGCTGTGCATTCCAGTTTTTTGGAATGACCGGGAATCGAATGAGCCCAGTTATTCTGGATTTGCGGTGCGATGTGTCTGCGACCGCTGTTTTTCTCGTACACAACAATGCTTCCCTCTTCTTCTTTAACGTTGCTCATCATTCGATTTTTTGCTGTGAGGGCCATCCTGTCGCCAATTTCATTGCTACCATTTTTATAATGACGGCTGAGTCGAATGACGTTGCTTGTGGGGTCCAAAACAGGAGCGGTTAGAGCCGAGGCACTGTCGTCTCCATGGCATGTTTCGCATCGGATTTCTACCGCTTGATATTGTTTGGAATATATATTGCCGTCGCCCATGATGTCAAACTGTGTGTGGCAGTCGATGCAGTCGAATCCCTTTTGGAAATGAACATCTAACTTCCCTTCACCTGTCTCCATTGGTTGAGACGCATTGACTCTGAAAATGGAGCCGGAGGGTTGGGCTTCCGGTTGAAATTCGAGGAGAGTTTCCAGGGGATCGATAAGGTCATCTGTTTCTAAATTTTCTGTTTCATTTTTCTCAGGTTTTTTTTGAGATACTGCATAAGTCTGGTGGCATTGAACGCAAAGCTTTCCACTGGGAAGAGCTTTTATTTTGTGAAATGCAGGTTTGCCTGGTTTGGTTTTGGATTGGGTGGGATCTTCGCCTCGATACAATCCATCGCGTTCATAGTCGACATGGCAAGCGGCACAGCCTTGCGATCGATATCCATTTTCTCCAGACCCCGCATTATCTAAATGGCATTGCATGCATTTCCCGCGTAGCAGAGAATCTGCTATATGCCCTTTTCCTGAGGAAGGGTGGGGCGATGATGAATGGTTTCGTGTGGGAAAATCGGCCAGCTTGTCCAGTTTGTATAAAGCTCCTTCACTGTATGGCATCTCGCCATCCTGATCCTCAACGGAGTTGACACCGTAGCGCGCGGTTTTCTCGATCTGGGCACCCCATTGATAGCGCAAGCCGGAAAAAATTCCAGCCAGAGTTCCCATCATAGATTTTTGGACGCGCTGGATATGATTTTGGTCTGGATTAGCGTGCCCGGCATGGCAGTACAACTGCCCGCATGATTTGGCGGCGACTTTTAGACTGGAAGGGTTGCCTCGGTCGTTTTTAATATCAGGGTCGTAGATTAAATTTTCGTGTGCGTCGGTGGCTATGACCGTATTCCCATTGCCACCGTGGCAGACAGTGCACCCGAATGAAAGGGGGTGTCCGGGGCCGGCCTCTTCAATGCCGTCATGGCAGGTCAGGCATAGCTCTTTGTCATTTCCACGATAACCGGAAACTTTTATATGAGGATAGTCCGGCAAGGTTGCCGTCACTTCGAGTTCTTTTGTTTGTAAGGGGCGAATCAGCCATTGAAAACGTTCCTCCGGGATTATTGCTTTGCTGGCCTGATTGTTGTTGTAGAGCTGTTGCCAATAGTGCCAGCTTTTTTCCTCGGCAGAGGCAGGTTGAGCCAGAATGCAAACAAGCAGGGCGAGGATAAAGGCTATGATTTGAATGTGGCAGGTCTGTCTTAAAAATTTCACGTTAATGCAGGAAGGTGATAGATGGTTGTGCAGAGGGATTCTTAATTTTATTCATAGGTGATGCAGATGTTTTCTAGATACTGGGTCAGCGCATTGATAGCATCCTTGATTTTCTTTTTGTTTTTTTCTTTTGCTGAAATTTCCATAGTTCTTCCAATGTCGCTGATAGCATCAAATCCATAACCACCGCCAGAGCCCTTGAGTTTATGAGCTACCCCTTGGATGAAGTCGAGGTTTTCTTGATCGAGTGCATTGTTCAAGGAGACGATATCTTTTTTGCGATTGTCCAGATAGCTGGGGATAAGATCTTCAATGGTCTTACTAATTTTTAGGTGTATTGTCTCATCCATATTCTTTAAATCTCGTTCATACCAAAGATTATTCGAACCTCGCGCTATTATCCCATATTTGTGGGGGAGAGGGAGGTTTTTTCAGGAGAAATTTTGATAGTCATGTGCGAACAATGCCTAGTAAAAGCAATGAAAGGTTTCTGCTCATTGATTGAAGAGGTTCGGATTATAGTGGATTGGGAGGATAATCGTAATCGTACATTTTTTTTACAGGCTCAGGGTTTTTAGAGCCGGCTCCCTGAACCTCAGCCAGATAATTCAGAATTCGTTTCCGAATTTCTGGAGACAATTCCATCAATCCTTGTTTTTCTTGCATCCAGGTGATGGTTTCATCCCACCTTTCACGACTCATGTGATTTTGCCGAATGATCGCCGCTGAATGGCAGGCTGTGCAGGTTTCTTCTACTAAATCACGCTCTAGGCCGGGTTGTAGTTCTACATTTGCCCATGCAGGAACAGAAAACAGGGCCAACAAAAACAGGATGGCAGTATGAAGCAAACAGTTTTTGTTGAATCTAGTTAGAGTTGTCATAAAATATTCTTTTAGAAGATCGTATATTGAGCAGAGTCACTCAGGGTCAAATCACATTGACGGCTATTCGATGCATCGCGTTGTTTAAATATCCTTTTGGATTCCATCCCGGAACCACCATTGGTTGCATGATTCCCTGACTGTCAGTTGCCCGCGCCCAGACTTCATAATAACCTTTCACTGGGAAATTCAGAGTGACCTTCCAGTCCTGCCATGCATAAGGGTTTATGGGGTTTTTCAGATCAGCGCGAAGCCAGGTCGCACCAAAATCATGAGACACATACATTTCCTGAATCCTATGATCTCCTGCCCAAGCGTGACCTCTGACTAGGAGAGGCTGATTCTTTGGAATTTTAACTCGGCTCTGTGGGTGGGTGATCAGCGATTTTACGGGTAAGGATTCAATGATCTGCATATCTTCATCAGGGACATGCGTTCCCGGGGGGACGGGATACTTGGGCGTTCGATATGCCTGACCTGTCATTTTAGGCCCGTCGTGTACTTTATTGCGAACGAATATACGCTTCAGCCATTTTATAGAAGTAGATCCCGGCCAGCCTGGGGTCACCACTCGAACGGGAAATCCGTGAAGTGTGGGCAATGGTTTTCCGTTCATTTCCCAAACGATCAGGGTATGGTCTTCCATTGCCTTGGCTATCGGGGTTCCCCGTGAAATCGTTACCTTTTTAGGGTCGCCGCTCAAGTGAATGTCACTACCGTAATACCCTGTATAAATCGCGGTGTCCTTAAGCCCGACTTCGCTTAAAACGTCTTTCATCCGAACGCCAGTATATTGGGCGCAACCGACAGCTCCAAAAGTCCATTGGTTGCCTTTTGCTGGTGGCTGAAATCCCGCTCGACCGTTGCCTCCGCATTCAATTTGCAAGGCATAGCTGTAGTGCTTGAATCGCTTCAACTGATCCAGGTTTATTGTTTTGGGATTATGAACTTCTCCATCAATGGTGAGTGACCAGTCTTTTGTATCGTCTCCATAGGCTGACCCAGGCACCAGACCGTTGTTCCGAACGAAATGTCGTTTGACTGGAGTGATTGAGTCATCTAGTAAATTTGGGGGTGTTTCTGCATTCAGAGGACGGTCGTTCAGGACTTTTAAACCTTCCTTTCCTTCGATCTCAAAATTTTCAGCAGATTCTGCCAAAGCAACGGGTATCAAACCTGCTGGCATTTTTCCGAAAAAAGGAATATTTGCTCCGACGGCAAGGGTCATGGCCGCAAGGCCCCCTTTTTTTAGGAATCCACGACGGGACAGACCATCGGTTTTTCTCCCCCACACTTCCGCATCCGCTTTTTCTGGGTCGCTTTCATACAGCTCTCTTAATCCGCGTTCTTTTTTTTTCATGATGTTCCTCATGAGGGAATAAGTTTTTCATGCGAACATATAAATTCGCGGGACTTAACCTTGACCCGTCGAAATTTCTGATGAGATCAAAATTCCAGGCACATTATACCAAATGTTCTCAATCCCTGCCCATGAGGTCAACTACCGAGTTTTTTTTAAGCCCTGCGCCAACGGTGGAATCGTTCAACCCAGGTCAACAAGGTTTGAGGTGCGTGCGCTTTTTTCCATACTCCTGCGACGTACTTGTTGGCTTCGGCCATCGTGGGGTAAATATGAATCGTCGACAAAATGTTGTTCAAGCCAAAGCCATTTTTCATGGCGAGAACGTATTCGGCGATCAAATCCCCTGCGTGATTGCCGACGATGGTGACACCCAGAATTTTATCCTTGCCCGGTTGAGTCAGTACTTTGACCCAGCCGTGATCTTCGCTGTCGGCAATGGCACGATCCAGATCGTCGATGGGGTAGACAGAACTTTCAAAAGGAATGTTCGCCTCTCGGGCTTCATTTTCACTCAGGCCAACGCGGGCAACTTCAGGGTCGGTAAAGGTGGACCAGGGGATCACTCGATAATCGACTTTGAATTTTTTTAGGGGGCTGAACAGGGCATTGACAGCGCAATACCAAGCTTGATGGGCCGCAGTGTGCGTGAATTGATAGGGTCCGGTCACATCGCCGCAAGCATAAATATTGGGGTGAGCCGGGGTTCTCATATATTCATCGACCACAATCGTTCCCCTGTCAGATAACGTGACACCCAATTCCTCCAGACCAAATCCTTTAGTATTTGCGGCCCTGCCAACGGCGACAAGCAGTTGGTCGAAGGGGATGTGTTTTTCTTGTCCTTCTTCATCAACGACCAGATATTTTTCGCCATTATTAACGACGACTTCTTTGGATTTCGTGTTGACCCTGACATCGACCCCTTCGGCTTTGAATTTTTTGCCGATCAGTTCCCCAACCTCGTCGTCTTCCCGGACCATTAAGTGAGACCTTGTTTGGATCTGCGTGACGTTGCTTCCCAGACGGGCAAAGCACTGAGTCAATTCGCAACCGATAGGCCCCCCGCCTGCGATGATGAACCTTTTGGGGAGTTCGCGTAGATTCCATACGGTATCCGTTGTTAAGAAATCAACTTTATCCAGTCCGGGGATTTTGGGGATTGCCGGGCGGGCACCCGTTGCAACAATGATATTTTTTGTCGTCAATATTTTCCCGTCGACTTCGACTTCATGCGGAGAAATGATTTTTGCAGAACTCTGAAAACAATCGACTCCTAATTTTGTATAGCGGTCGACGCTGTCGTGAGGTTCGACTTTTGCAATGACGGCATGGACGCGATCCATGATCTCTGAAAAGTCAAATTCTGCCGATGCCGAGCGGATGCCATATTCTTTATGATTGCGGATATGGGATAAGATTTTAGCGGAGCGGATCAATGCCTTGCTGGGAACGCATCCCGTGTTGAGGCAATCGCCTCCCATTTTATGTTTTTCTATCAGAGCGACTTTGGCTTTAACTGCAGAGCATATATAAGAAGATACCAGGCCTGCAGAGCCACCTCCAATCACAACCACATTGTAGTCAAATTTCGCCATTGTTGTTCCTTTGGTTTATAAAGTTCATGAGATCACTTGACTACAATGTCGTGGTCCTTGAGATTCTATTACAAACATTTTTCATGTGAGGATGTATAGGAATCGAAAAATGCAGATCAACCCATGCTATGAGGCAAAATAGTGTATTGGGTCGAGAGATGGTCCAATGCACTTTGAGGGTCTGGAACGACGACCAGTGTTTCTATAAATTCTGGCTTTACGAATTTGCGTAGGACCATGTCGTTGAAAAGGGTAATCAGATTATCAAAGAAGCCATCGGTATTTACCAGAATGAGCGGCTTAGACATTAGTTTCAATTGTCTCATTGATAAGATTTCGGTCACTTCTTCAAGTGTTCCAATACCGCCTGGAAGTGCGATGAATGCATCCGCATTTTCTTCCATGATGGCTTTTCGGCTCCGCATGTCTGAAGTAACAATCAATTCATCGGCATCTAAATATTCAATTTCTTTTTTTCTGAAAAATTCAGGCAGGACATTAATTATTCGTCCGCCTTCTTCATGGACTCCCGAGGCGGCTTGCCCCATCATGTTAATGCTGGCACCTCCATAGATCAGAGTCAGCCCCATTTTCCCAATGCCACGGCCAAGTTCACGAGCAGAGTTCATGAATATGGATTCTGCGAAGTTGCTGGAAGAGCAAAAAACACAAACAGAGCGAATGTTATTTTCAGTGTAGAGATTCATCAGTAGATTTCATTTTAATTATGCCGCTATAATAGAAGGAATGGAATATTTCCCATTTAAGTTTGAAAAATCCAAGGTTTAGGATGTATATTATAGTCAAAGCTTTACATTCCAAAGATAAAATTACTAGAAACGTTCAAGGAGAGTTTTATGAGAGAATTAGTAGTAAGGTCAGTTTTAGCTGTGTTTGTTTTGGGGTTGTGTGTCATTTCTCCTACGCTATCGTTCGCAGATAATATGGAAAAAGAGGAAGACTATAGTCAGTCGCCTCGTTTCTTTTCAAAGGTTGGAGATGCAAAAACCAAAACGGTTTATTGGCTTTACATTAAATGCGATTATTGGCTGGGTTGTTATACCCGCTGTGAAGGAACTTTGAATGAGTGTGTTGACTCTGCAGATAAAATAGGTTGGGAAATCGAATCTGTTTATAAAAACGACCGAACTACAGGCAACGTTGTAGATGCCGTAAAGTGGCAGTCGTATCACGATAAAGATCAAGATTAATGACATCCACTGGCAAGGAGTTCGATCATAAGTTCTCTTTGCCAGTGATGTTTTTTCCAGAGAAAAAGAGAGAATCTTTCCTATTGCAATGCGTCTCTCTTTTCGTATAATGCGGTAATACAAAGCATTCTAATTTTTTTTGGAGAATCGGCATGGACCCTATAGGCACTAGTGCTGTTGGAGGAAGTTCGCAAGGGGCCAATCGCGATGCATTGATCAATCCCCAGACTCGGTTGACGGGGACACTGGATGCTATTGGTGAAATTACAGGCGATCCTGCGGAATTTGGTGCTACTAGAAGTCCCGTCAATGTGACTCCTATCGGTGGGCGGGAGATTAATAGTGCCAAGTCGACTAAAATTATAGTCCCTCCCGAGGTTGGGAAGGGAAGCATTGCTGACGTTTTGCTTTAATTGTTGAAGGATTTTGCTTGAGAAGGGTTTTATGCCATTGCTAAGTGGGTTGTTTAGCAACGGTTTTAAGGTGCCGTTCTGGTTGAGTGGATCGAAGTCTCATTATTTGCTGGTGTCCATTCAATTCCCGGTAGCCACTATAAACGCAGAGTCGATTGTCCTGTTTGGTTATTTGTAGCAGGATGAAGAATCTCTCCCTTTGATTTAAGTGGAGCGATAAAATGGAAACAAATCAATTACAAGGCAGTGCTCAGGGAGCTAACCGCTCTAGTATCATCCAGGAAGTCAGTCAATTGCCTAGAGAGAAATTTCAGGCTTCGAAAGCCCAGTCGGAGATAACAAAGCAATTGGGCGGGAGTCGTAGTCCCTTAAAAGTTGTAAGTATTGGTGGGAATGAGATCAATAGTGGGGCTTCCACTACAGCGGCTATTCCACCAGAGATTGGAAAAGGCAGTATTGCCAACTTGTTTTTGTAAAATAAAGTGGGTGGGATTTTTTCACCTTCAAGTTCCCGGTAGCCCTTACCGTGATATTTTTATTTTCTTACCTTAACCGCTAGCTAATAGAGGTTTTCGTATTCCTCAATTGCATAGCGGTCTGTCATCCCTGAAATATAATCGCAAATTCGTCGTTCTGTAGTTCCGTGTTGCTCTGCATTGAGTGCTGGTTCTGGTAGTAGTTTTGGCGATTTTGTATAGGCTGAAAAAAGTTTAGTCAACTGCAGTTCTGCCTTGAACTCCATTCTCTGAATCCGACGATGTGTGTACATATTCTGATAAAGGTATTTTTTCAGTTCCTTATTTTTTTCTTCCATTTCCAAGCTGAAGCTAGCCAAAGGTTTCGAGGCCGTTCGGACATCATCCGCACTTTCAATGCCTGTTTCTTTTAATTGAGACAAGGTGGTTTCCAAAAAATCTGTAACCATTGCGTTGATTATATGTTTTACCGATTGGTATTTTTTCAGTTTATTGTCGAGATTTGAGTATTTTTCTTTTAATTCTTTTTCGGCATCTCTCCAAAGAGCAAGTTTTTTCAAATGCTCCATATCTAAAAGTTCAGAGGTGATTCCATCGTCAAGGTCGTGCGCATTGTAGGCGATGGTATCGGCCAAATCGACCACTTGCGCTTCCAGAGATGGGTTTTGGCGCCCCTGGATTTTTGCTAAAGGGTTTTCTGGATCAATGAACCGTTTGCAAATTCCTTCAAGAGTTTCCCATGTCAAATTCAAGCCATCAAACTCGGGGTAACGTTTTTCCAATCGTTTGACAATCCTCAAGCTTTGACGGTTATGTTCGAAACCTCCGTGAGGTTTCATGAGCCGATTCAGTATCGCTTGCCCTGTGTGACCAAAAGGAGGGTGCCCCAAATCATGCGCTAGAGCCACTGCTTCGGCAAGGTCTTCATTCAAAGCCAGAGATTTGCAAATCGAACGGGTGATTTGGGAAACTTCAAGCGAGTGCGTGAGGCGAGTACGATAGTAGTCACCTTCATGAGAAACAAAAACCTGCGTTTTATACTCCAGTCTGCGAAATGCAGAGGAATGAACGATGCGGTCGCGGTCTCTTTGAAATCGGGTTCGGTAGGAATGTTCTTCTTCGTGGAACTCTCGGCCCCTGCTATCCGCACTTTTCACTGCATACGGGGCTAAAAATTTACGCTCAGCTTCTTCCAGTTCATTGCGCAGGATCAATAGAAAATCCCTTTCACAGTCAGGTGACCAGGTTGATGGTTTGTATTGTTAATGTGGGATAGGAGTCGAGGGCAAGCACTATTTGAAGACACGGTTCCAGTCAACCGTTTCAATCTCATCCTGAGTTATAGGCCCCATCTCGTCAAACTTCAATTTTTCTTCTATCGAGAGAGCTGTCTCGGGGGGTGAGGAAACTCCCCATTCGTTGAGTACATTCTGCTCGCTTTGTTGGAAATCACTTCCCCCGAAATTTTTATCTTGATAGAGGTAACGCAGGGACTGTGGAGTGTCATTGATGTCAATAGTGATTTCTCTAAGGCCTGGAAAAGATTCTAGTGATTCGAGATGGATATTCTCAAGAAAAAATCTGACGGGGCTTAAATCGAATGCACGAAGAAAATCATTGGAGGCGAGATCAAACTTTTCTTCTTTGATTAGAATACGCCCTCTAAGAATCAAAGCTCCAAAATGTTGTGGATCAAGATAGAGAGCCATATTTAAATTGAGCAAAGCCGCCGCGAAATGTTCTCTCTCGTAATTTTGCGTTGCCTGGGAAAAATATAAGCGGCAGTTCTTATCATCCATTTTCTCAAAAAAAGATGCCAATTTTGGATAGAGTGGCTTTAAGCACCTAATTTTCCATAGAAAAAGGTATTTTTTTAATCGGGTAATCATAATGAAAGATCTACACTCAATTATTTTTTGGAAGGGGTCATTCTATCGAATTATCAAAGCTTCGTCAAACTCTATCCCATCACCTGAGAGTTGGATCGCAATTAACTTTTGAGAGCTAGAATCAATTTGTTTTGCACGATAAAGATATAGATGCTTGATTCAATAACGTTTTCGTATTATTTTATCATTGTTATGAAATGTACAGAATGCGCTTACATCAGTTTTAAAGTTGCAAAAAAATGTCCTCTTTGTAATGCGAAGTTGACGGTCGGTAATACTTGGTCGCCAAGAACGGGGGAAGGTTTTACCCTTTCTCCTTTGCATGAAAATGTGACTGCGGCTGGGGCTCCCTCTAACGTAATTACCGAACCTGAGGTTTCCTCGCAGGACATTGATGCACCGATTGAGGGTTTTGAGTCCGAAGCTTTCTCTGAGTCTTTGCCGAATATGACGGAGACCGAAGGTACGCCTGAGGAAGAACTCACCAATGGTGTAGTAGATTTTGCTCTCGATCTTGAGGATGCGGAAACGTTGGCAGATGATGATGGAGGCCTCGTAGTAGAGCCAGAAGTGTCTTCTCATTCCAATGATACCGTTGACAAAGATGGCAACAATGATTCTTCGGATGAATTTGAGGTCGAAGGTCTTGGTTTTGAAGACGAATTTGAAGATGGACTTGGGGATGGTGAAATAAATCTGGATGAGCTGATGACTCCCAAGGAATCACTAGCGCAAACGGAAGAGGAAGCAGACACTTCGATTGAAGAAGAACCTGATTTTAGCGAGTTGTCCCTTAATCTAGAAGAGGAAAGCGCGTTAGGCGAGTCGGGCTTGGAGAAAGAAGATCCTAGCGAAATTGTTTTGGATATTGGTGATGACGATCAGGAGATCTCAAGTTTCCAGTCCGAGGTTGAATTGAATGAAGCCCCTAAAGAGCCTTTAGTAGAAGAGCCCCTGTTACAAATTGACCCAGAGTTTTCCGAGGGACAAGACGACCCTGATTTTATTGATCTCGATAATCTGGATGGCGAGACTCCGAAAGCGGCTGAGAGTACAACAGACGAGGACTTGGATCTTCAAATTGATCTGTCTCAAAAGGGGCAGGAACCCCAGGTTGACTTGATTGCAGAGGCAGATATACCCGAAATTGAAATTGAGCTTGACCTCGAACCAGATGAACCAGAACCCGAGGGAGAACTTGAAATAGATTTAGAGATCGAACCTGATGCGGAAGCTGACATTCCTCCAAACATCAACTTTGTGGAGGACTCCCAGTCTTCGGAAACCGTTCCCGATGAGGATGAAGTCATTATGGATCCTGTCGCGGAGGTTGAGGATATGGAACTCACTGACCAGGCGGCTGAAAATTCTAAAACTGGCGGCTCCCCGTTGGGAGAAGATTTTGAGTTCGAAATGGAGACAGAAGAAGATTCTCTCCAAAAGAATGCGATAGAAGAAAAGCCTGTTGCCCCAGTAATAGAACCATTAGAATTTGAATTGGAACTGGAACCCGATCAATCGGCCCCATTGAAAACCTTGGATACGGATGACGATGAAGTAGAAATCGAGGACTTGGGGCTTAAATTAGAAGATTCGGATGACGAGGCACCCTCACCCCCGGCAGTATGAACTCTTGGCATTTTATAAGGGTATTTGTTTGATACTTGAAAATAAGCATAAAATTTTCAAAATGGTATTTTCCCCGAAGCCATCAAATTGCTATTTTCTGATGTCAAGTTAAAAAAAATGGATTTTTATCACATCTTCCATTAGAATCCAGAATTTTGTAAAAAAAATGGTTCCCTTTTAGTATCAAGTCAAGAATCCATTATGTGATTCCGTATAATCAGTTCAGCTATCCACAATGAGTTCTAAATATTTTTGTGGATTTAAAATAGTATTAAATTGTATTAGCGTTCTGGCACTTTTTATAAAGAGATGAGCGCATACTTTACCTAACAACAGTAACAATCAACGGAAAGTAAAATGAAGAAAAAATATCTGCTAGCACCGGGGCCTACCCCCGTTCCCGAACACGTTGCCCTGGAAATGGCGCAACCGATGATGCACCACCGAACTCCCCAATTCAGTGCTATTTTTGGCGAAGCCGCTTCTGCGGCCAAATACCTTTTCCAAACGGAGCAGGATGTTTTGATTTTAGCTTCAACTGGAACCGGTGGAATGGAAGGTTGTATCACCAACCTTTTTTCTCCCGGAGATAAAGTATTAGCTGTAAACGGAGGAAAATTTGGTGAGCGTTGGGGCAAAATTTCTCAAGCCTATGGCATGGAAGTGGTTTGGATTGATGTGGAATGGGGACAAGCTGTTGACCCGGCTGTTGTGAAGGCCGCTTTGGAAAAAGAGCCTGATATCAAGGCCATTTTGGTTCAGGCATCTGAAACGTCCACAGGTGTTGCGCATCCGATTGAAGAATTGTCCAAATTGACCCGTGACCGTGACGATATTCTTTTAGTTGTCGATGGAATCACAGGTGTAGGTGTTTTTGATTTGCCAATGGATAAATGGGGTATCGATGCAATGGTGACAGGCTCGCAAAAATCGTTGGAGCTTCCACCGGGTCTGGCTCTTGTCGCCTTGAGCGAAAAAGCCTGGAAATTTGCAGACGAATCTAAATGTCCACATTTTTACTTCGACTATAAAAAAGAACGCAAGAATTTAGCGGATAAAACTTCTGCTTACACACCAGCCGTTTCTCTTGTAATAGGTTTGCGACGCGTTTTAAAAGATATTCAGGAAGAAGGCTTGGAAAATGTTTTCAAACGCCATAATCGCTTGGCACGAGCTACCCGCGCTGGAGTACAGGCCTTAGGACTTAAGCTCATTGCACCTTCTGCCCCTGCGGATAGCCTCACTGGCGTTTTTGTTCCCGAAGGAATCGATGGGGCAAAGTTGGTCAAAAGTTTGCGTGATGATTTTGGCGTGACGATGGCAGGGGGGCAAGACCAATGGAAGGGAAAAGTTGTTCGTGTCGCTCATCTCGGCTACATCGACACGTTCGATACTATTACAGGTATCGCGGCCCTGGAAATGGCTCTTAAAAAACACGGCCATAATGTGGAACTTGGTAAAGGTGTTGCGGCGGCTCAGGAGATCCTTTTAGAAGCTTATTAATTCCTGAGGCAAACGCATCATGTGTTGGTGCCTGTTGAAAATGTGAAATCATGACTGCGCTCGGTCAAATGGGTACTGGTGAATGTTTAGAGGTTATTTGTCAGTGTTCGCCGAGTGTTTGAAAAGAACTATGAACGCATAGCCAGTTCGTTCCTCATTTTGGTGAGGGCGTCGGTGGCGTATTTATTAAACTTAAATTTTTGCCGGCGGCAACTCATAAATCCGCTGGTCATTGGAGTCTAGGAATGAAAATTCTGGTATCCGACAATCTGTCTAAAAATGGCGTTGATTTACTCAAACAGGAAGACGGTCTTGAGGTAGACGTTAAGACAGGTATGTCAGAAGATGAACTGGTTGCAGTGATACCCGCCTATCACGGCTTGATCGTGCGTAGTGCTACAAAAGTAACCCCGAAGATTATCGAAGCAGCCACCAATCTGAAAGTCATTGGCAGAGCAGGTATCGGTGTTGACAATATCAACCTGGAAGCCGCAGGGAAAAAAGGAATCATTGTGATGAATGCGCCGGAAGGCAACGTCATCACAACAGGCGAGCATGCCATGGCTCTTATGATGTCTATGTCCCGAAATATTCCTCAAGCCAACTCCTCCGTTCAGAGTGGAGAATGGGCACCCAAAAAATTCATGGGTGTTGAGTTGCACAACAAGACACTTGGAATTGTTGGGCTGGGGAGAATTGGATCCATCGTAGCTGAGCGAGCCAAGGCATTTTGCATGAAGGTTGTGGTATTCGATCCCTTCATTCCCGAAGAACGCGCGGCCAAGATGGGAGTAGAAACAGCAGAGTTGAAAGATGTTTTGGCTCGAGCAGATTTTCTTTCCTTGCACGCTCCTGCAACTGCAGACGGCAGTGCTTTACTGGGAAAAGCAGAATTTGATATTGTGAAACCAGGGATTCGGATTATCAACTGTGCCAGAGGTTCCTTGATTGATGATAAGGCATTGGTTCAGGCCATTAAGGACAAAAAAGTAGCGCAGGCGGCACTCGATGTATACGTTAAGGAGCCGCTCGCAGATGACAGCGTGTTGCGAGGAATTCCTGAAATCATTCTCACTCCGCATCTAGGTGCCTCCACCGGAGAGGCTCAGGAAAAAGTAGCCTCTGCTATGGCCGATCAGATCATCGACTTCCTGAAATACGGTAATGTCCGAAATGCAGTGAACATGCCATCTATTGATGCTGAGACTTTGAACCGAATTCGACCTTACCTGACTTTGGGTGAAGAACTCGGGAAATTTGTTTCTCAATTGACAGAAGGCGCGATCAACAAAGTTGCAATTCAATACAAGGGCGATGTGGCGGGAGTGAATGTTGACCCTATCACCACATCCATTCTGAAAGGGATTTTGAGTCAGTCTGTTGAAGGGCTCAATATGGTAAACGCCCCCTTTATTGCCAAAGAGCGCGGAATTGATGTTGAGGAGTCAAAGAGCAACGAAGACCTGGAGTACACCAGTGCAATCTCTGTTTCCGTGAGTTCAAAAGATTCCGAGCGAAGCGTTATGGGAAGCATCTTTGGTAAAGGCGATTCGCGTATTGTGAAAATTGATGAATATCACTTTGAAGCCTTGCTCTCCAAGAATATGCTGGTTCTCACCAACAACGATGCACCCGGTGTTATTGGCAATGTGGGCAATGTGCTTGGCAAGAATCAAATCAACATTGCAGGTTTTCACTTGGGACGCTTCAAAGAAAAAGGCAAGGCGGTGTCTGTTATCAATATCGACACTTCGCCTACCAGTGAGGCGATGAGAGAATTAAAGGAAACTCCTAATATTCTCAGTGTGAACAGCATTAGTCTATAGTTAATTCAGCAGCAACAGGCAACTTTCCGAAAGGAGTGTTGCCTGTTGCTAATAGTTGGCTTGATTCAAATACCGTTTAGAAGTTTCCTCATTGAATATTTTATTTTGCCGTGGTTGTTTGCTGGATAGTAAAAAGATATTCTCTTATTTGCTTGATATTTTTACCCTCCCATTATGAAGACGACGCTTGCATGCGCTTGCCAAGGCTTCTCTCTTTCCTTGAAGTCACGTCTCGATAAAGGACCGCTAGCCTTGATTTTTATTCAACATGAAAAAGTCGGGATCTGTACCGTATGGGAAATACGTTAAATCTAGGAACCCTGCGTCTCGGGCGTGTGCGCGATTCCAAATCCTCCCCGGATTTGCATACGGCTCTGTTCACCTGCCGAAAAAATTCCTGTGACTTTTTGGGTCAAGCGCAAATTGACTCGAAAAAGGGCGTGTTGGAGGTGGAAGTGTTCAACGAAACATTTTTTGATAAGTTTTCTGTTTTACGCAATAAAGTCTTAGAATCTCTGAGTGATAAAATATTAAAATTATTGATCTCAGAAGGCTATATCCCCGCCCCTTTTTTTGAACCCCTCGTACCTCAAGAGATTGCCCCAGTTCTTGTAAAACAGGAAGAAGGTGAGGGTGATGCGAGTTCTTGCACGCGTGATCTTGCCGAAATTTTTTCCCGGCTGAACCGAGATCATTTTGAGGGGAAAATTTCTGCCAAAATTTGTTGGGGTAGAGAAAGTGGTTCTCAAAATAATCGTTCGTTTCGATTCGGGTCCTACGACCATCGATCAAAGCAGATCAGAATTCATCCACGATTAAAGCAAATTTTTGTTCCTGTCTCCGTATTGGAATTGACGGTTTTCCACGAGATGTGTCATCAATGGGCACCTCCAAGAAGAGTGAAGGGTAGGGGGCAGTATCACCATGCAGAATTCAAAAGCAAAGAGCGGGAGTATCCACGTTACAAAGAGGCTCGTGCATGGGAAAAACTCAACTGGAAAAAACTTCTAGTCCCTCCTGCATCAATCTAGCAGGTCAAATGAGTGTGCAAGCTGGTTTTTGGGAAGTTTCTTCTTTCGGGGTTTTTCTTCTATAAGCCTGTGATTGAAAAAGTTGCATTAATGCTAAATTTCATTTAAATTTATGCCACTATGAAAATGATCAAATGCTATATGCAATACGAGAGACTAGAAGCACTGCGGGCCAAACTCTTCGAGCTTGGTGTGCCAGGTATCACAGTCAGCGATATTAAGGGCATAGGCAAGCCTATGCAACAAATGGATGCCAACCCAGGGCAAAATGTGCCACAGTTTCACCCAGGAGTTGAAGTGACGATTGTACTGGAAAATGAAGCCGTTACGGAAGTCGTAGATACCATTGTTGGAATAGTACAGACAGGCAGTTTTAGCGACGGAAAAATTTTCATCCTTCCGTTGGAAGATGCCGTTCGAATTCGCACTGGCGAAACTGGAACCCAGGCATTGTATTGATTTTTTTAAACATTTTCCCCTCCCTATCCATTGATTTCCGAACGAATTGCTGAAGTTCGAGAAAACATCGAGCTTGCCACGCTTCGCTCAGGGCGTTTGTCCGGTCAAGTACGCCTGATGGTCGTCACTAAGCAAGTTTCCACAGAGACAATGCGTACAGCCATCGCAGCAGGTGCAACCCTTCTTGGTGAAAATCGAGTTCAATCCGCTCGCGAAAAAGTCGAAGAGTTGGGGCGTGATGGTCTGCAATGGCATCTGATAGGAAACCTGCAAAAGAACAAAGTCAAATACTCTCTTGATATTTTTGATCGGATCGATTCTGTCGACAGTATCGCGCTGGCCGAGACAATAGACCGACGTGCGACGCAGTTGGGAGTCGTCATGCCCATTCTATTGCAAATCAATATATCTGGCGAAGAATCAAAATTTGGCCTGGCACCCAAAGAATTGGGCGCAGTTCTCGACGCAACTGGAAATATGAAAGGGATACGCATCGAAGGCTTAATGACCATTCCTCCGATGAATCCCGACCCCGAACGTGCAAGGCCTTACTTTTCCGAATTGAGAGAATTGCGCGACAAATATGCTAGAATAAATGACAATATTTCCCTGAATGAATTGTCGATGGGCATGAGTTCTGATTATGCCGTAGCGATAGAAGAGGGTGCGACGCTCGTTCGTGTAGGAACGTCTATTTTCGGGAGCCGTACCCAGTAACAAAAATTCATGCGCGCAAAGATTAAAGGAGATTTTCAGTGCTATCCAAAAAAAAAATAGGCTTTTTAGGTGGCGGTAACATGGCCGAGGCCATTGTAAAAGGTCTTGTTGCATCAAATATTGTCGGAGCAAAAAACATTTCAATTGCCGATGTTTCCACTGCACGTCTCGACTATTTGCGCAAAGAATATAAAGTTGGAACAGCTAGAAATAATCTAGACGTGGCAGAAACGAGTGACATTGTGATTCTGGCTGTCAAACCGCAGATCATGGAAAAAGTTTTGGAAGAGCTGAGGAATGTGAATTTAGAAAAAAAACTTTTTGTCTCTGTTGCGGCAGGTTTTCCTCTTCGAACCATAGAGTCGATATTAAAAAGAGATCAGGACAAAAAGAAAGTGCGCGTCATACGTACTATGCCCAACACACCAGCCCTTGTATTGGAAGGTGCTACGGCGATCACGCCCGGGACCGATGCCAGTAAAAGCGATTTAAAAATGGCGCATTGCTTGTTCTCAGCCGTGGGGAAGACCGTGGAAGTGGCAGAGAAGCAAATCGACGCTGTAACGGGTTTGAGTGGAAGCGGACCAGCCTATATTTTTATGATCATTGAGGCACTGGCCGATGGTGGTGTGAAAATGGGATTGAGCAGAGAAGTTGCCAGTACCCTGGCGATTCAAACCGTTTTAGGCTCTGCAAAGTTAGCCCAACAGAGCGGAGAGCATCCCGGAGTCTTGAAGGACAGAGTGGCTTCTCCAGGAGGAACCACCATAGCTGGAATCCATGCTTTGGAATGTGGCGGCTTGCGAGCGATATTGATGGATGCGGTTGAGACCGCCACACTGAGGTCGCAAGAACTCAGCGACGAGTAAGGCCAAGATATATGCTGGAAAACAAAAAGCCGTCTCCTTAGGGAGACGGCTTTTGCTTATATGGCTCCGGCGACTGGACTCGAACCAGTAACCCTGCGATTAACAGTCGCATGCGCTACCATTGCGCCACGCCGGAATAGTAGTTGAATATCGAAGTTTTATTTAAATAGAAAAGTTTTCTAAAGAGGCAAAACTTGAGTAAAAGAAACTAATTCATCTACCCAATATTGTCAAGCCTAATTCACTAAGTTATTACATCAAAATTGAATTGCTTTGTTTTTGGCTCAAAAAAGCACAAGAAATGAAAGCTTAAATACGTATCTAAAAAATTAATGGGAAAAATATTTTTGGGTGTCTGGAGGGAAATCTAACCTTTCTTTCCGTATGTGTAATAATCAAGTTGACAAGATAGCAGGAATTTCTTATTATACCGGGTCCAATTTGACATAAAGAATCTCAACCAAAGACAGCATAATGAAACTAGCATCTCGAACGATTTCGATTCAGCAGAAGGACGTCCAAAAAAAGTGGGTTTTGATTGACGCTACAGGCCAGTCTTTAGGCAAAGTTGCTGCTAAAGCGGCGGCCATCATACGTGGCAAGACCAAACCGACTTTTACACCGCATATGGATACAGGCGATAATGTGGTTGTTATCAATGCATCCAAGGTCAAATTGACAGGGAAAAAGTGGGACGATAAGATTTATTACCGTCACACAGGATACCCCGGTGGAATTAAATCCAGAACGGCTAAAGAAGTTTTTGAGCGTAAACCTTCTGATTTGATTAAAAAAGCAGTACACGGTATGCTCCCAAAAAATAGATTGGGAAGAACATTGCATCTAAATATACGGATTTATGACGGGAGCGATCACCCACATGTATCGCAAAACCCGGAATCGGTAACCTTATAATAATTACGGCAAGGCCAGGAGCTTAAGAATGACGGAAGAATATGCAGAACAGAGTTACGCGACGGGGAAACGTAAAGAATCGATAGCCAAAGTCTGGTTACAACCTGGCACCGGTACGATCTCCGTCAATGGCAAGAGTTTGAGAGAATATTTTTGCCGTGAGTCTCTTTCGGCTATTGTACAACAGCCTATTCTGGCCGCTAATGGGCAAGATTCCTACGATATCATCGCAAAGGTTAGAGGGGGCGGTCTTTCGGGACAGTCCGGTGCCATGCGTTTGGGAATCGCTCGTGCGTTGATTGCTTATGATTCCAGCTTGCGTCCAGGATTGAAGCGCGGTGGTTTTCTTACCCGCGATGCTCGCGAAGTGGAGCGTAAGAAATACGGACAGCCTGGAGCTCGAAAGCGTTTCCAGTTTTCCAAGCGTTAATCTTCAGTCGCACGCCTTTTCTTTTCCAGTCCTCACCCGAGGACGTTTGTGGAAGAGTGTATTTCATTAGTCTATCGCTGATTTTGATGGCTTGCCTCCTCGTTGGAGGAGCGCAAGTCTGAGCGAGACCCATGGAATAAAAATTCTCCAAGTCATCCAACCGCAAATAGGGCAATCATGTATAAAATTGGAATTGCCGGAGCTACTGGATACACCGGTGTAGAACTCCTTCGTATTCTGTCGCGACATCCCAATGTCGAGATCAAAACTCTCACATCAGAAACGTACAAAGGAAAGCGGATCGACGAGGTTTTCCCCACTCTTCGCAATTTCGCAAGTCAAGAGTTAGTCTCTTTAGACTCTTCTGTCGGCGAAGGCTTGGATATTTTATTCCTTGCGCTTCCTCACACGACAGCGATGGATGAAGCCCCTAAATTTTTAAAAGGGGATTGTCGCATTGTCGATCTGAGTGCCGATTATCGCTTGCGAAATGCCAGTACCTTTGAAGAATGGTATGCGGTCCCTCATACTCAGAGAGAGTTATTGAAGTCTGTTGTCTATGGATTGCCAGAGTTGCATCGCGAGGCAATTAAATCTGCAAGTCTTGTGGCTAACCCGGGCTGTTACCCTACCAGTGCAATTCTAGCTTTAGCTCCGCTAATGGAAGAAGGCTGGATCGACTTGGATAGTGTCATTGTCGATTCTAAATCCGGGGTTTCAGGTGCAGGGCGAAAGCCCTCTCAGGGCACACAATATTGCGAGGTCAATGAAGGTGTTTCTGCATATGGAGCGGCGCGGCATCGACATACCCCTGAAATTGAACAAGAGATATCTGGCTTGGCGGGAAGAAAACTTCAAATCACTTTCACACCTCATCTAATGCCAATGACTCGGGGGATTTTGAGCTCTGCTTACGGTCGCTTGACAAAAGAAATCACATTAGAAAAACTGGTCTCTTACTATAAGGACTATTATGAAGGAGAACCCTTTGTTCGTATTTTGCCAACAGGGCAATTAGCTAATACGAGTTATGTTTCGGGATCTAATTTTTGCGATATAGGACTGCAAATTGACCTTCGTAATAAACGAGTTATTGTGACCTCGGCCATTGATAATTTGATCAAAGGTGCATCGGGGCAAGCAGTACAAAATATGAATATAATGCTGGGGTTGGATGAAAAGGCAGGCTTGGATTTTGCCCCATCGTTTCCATAATTAGAGAATAAGGTATGAAAAAGATTAAAGGAAAATTACCAAATGTACCCGGCTTTAAAGCTGGGGGTATTTCCTGTGGAATTAAAGGAAATAAAGCTTTGGATCTGGCGATGATCGTCTCCGACCCTCCTGCAACAGCGGCGGGCGTGTTCACGACAAATCGAGTGCAGTCTCCGAGTGTTGTTTTCAGTAAGGGATCGCTCGCAATGAAGCGAAAGTACAAGGCCATTGTTGTTAATAGTGGCAACGCAAATGCTTGTACGGGGCCGCAAGGTATGGAAGATTGTCGCAACGTTGCACGTGGAGTGGCGGCTGAGCTAGATGTATCATCCAAGCAAATATTGGTGGCATCTACAGGTATCATTGGCGTTCCGTTGCCAGCGGAAAAAATAGTAACAGCCACACCTCAATTGACTCAAGCGATGTCTGAAAAAGGCTGGGGCAATGCGGCAAAAGCTATCATGACCACTGACTTGACCCAAAAGGTTGCTGGATTGAGTTACCAGCGCTATGGAAAAACGTTTTCACTCGGCGGGATCACCAAGGGATCGGGAATGATTCATCCCAATATGGCTACTATGCTGGGTTTTATCGTAACGGATGTTGCGATTCGTCCCATTGCGTTGAAAACGGCCTTAAAGACAGCGGTTCAAAAAACTTTTAACTGCATCACTGTAGATGGCGACCAAAGTACCAACGATTGTGTCATGATAATGGCTAACGGCTTGGCTGGGAACGCTGAATTGAACGCTTCTACTGCCGGGTACGACCAATTTGTCGAATCATTGACCGAGCTATGTAAAAGCCTGGCTCTGCAGATTGTAGAGGATGGTGAAGGAGCAACCAAGTTTGCCACCGTACGTGTGAAAGGTGCTAAATCTGAGAGCTCTGCACATCAAGTGGCAAATTCTGTTGCGAAGTCATCTTTGTTCAAGACGGCCTTATTCGGGGAAGATCCAAATTGGGGGCGAATTTTGGCCGCAGTGGGTTATGCGGGAGTGCCATTCAATGAGGAAGAAATTTGTATTTCCCTGAATGGTCTGATTTTGTTTCAAAAGGGTTTGCCAACAAAGTCAGCCGGGTCAGTCGCCTTGCAAAAGAAGATGAAGGCAAAAAATATTGTCGTTGAAATTGACCTTGCCAAAGGTCGGCATGAGGTAGAAGTTTATACCTGCGACCTCTCCTACGATTACGTTAAAATAAACGCTGAATACACAACGTAACCCTTCCTTTTGATGTCATTCAAAGCTGAATAGCAACGTAAACCAGCATTTTACTTTAAGTGCAGCTTTTCTACAGGTCGAGCTGAGATTGCTTATTGGGGGTTTACTTTAGGAAGGGAACTGCTTTTGCAGAGCGGGACAAGCCCGCTCTGCAAAATATGAATCGTTGCTTATGCGTCGTGTAGTGCCGCGGCGAGTTTTTCGCAGGTCGTTTTTGCGTCCCCAAAGATCAGAGAAGCATTGTCTGCGGTAAAGAGCGAATTGTCTACGCCCGCATAACCCGCTTTCATGGAACGCTTACAAATGAAAACTAAGCGAGACTTGTAAGCGTCGATGATGGGCATTCCATACAAAGGACTCGATTTGAGGGTCTTTGCATCGGGATTAACAACATCGTTTGCGCCGATAATGAGAGCGACATCCGTTGTTGAAAACTCACTGTTGATTTCGTCCATTTCCTGAACGATATCGTAAGGCACATCAGCCTCGGCTAGCAAAACGTTCATGTGGCCTGGCATACGCCCGGCAACAGGGTGAATTGCAAACTTGACTTCCACGCCTTTTGATTGAAGTACTTCCGTCATGTCCTTAACAGCATGTTGCGCCTGAGCGACCGCCATACCGTACCCGGGGATGATGATGACTTTGCTGGCATTTGCCATCATGAACACAGCATCCTCGACAGCGGCTTCTTTAACGCCTTTTTGTCGCGCTGCGGCCACTGGATCGTCACCTGCTTCACCTTCAGCACCAAATCCACCAAGGATAACGCTGATGAAGGATCGGTTCATCGCCTTACACATGATATAAGAGAGAATAGCACCCGAGGAACCCACCAGAGCACCGGTGATGATCAACAGGATATTGTTCAATGTGAACCCGGTTGCCGCCGCCGCCCAGCCTGAATAGGAGTTGAGCATGGATACAACAACAGGCATATCCGCGCCGCCAATCGGAATGATGAGAGTCACACCCAATACAAACGATATCAAGGTGAGGATGATCAAAGCGGTGAAATTGTCTGTAGCTACAAATATGACACCCAAGATCAGGATGATGATGCCCAATGCGGCATTCACCATATGTTGCCCTTTGAAAACCACAGGGGCCGAGTCGAGCAACTCTTGTAGTTTACCGAAAGCAATGACCGAGCCCGTAAACGTCACGGCACCGATGAAAGCTCCTAGAAACAGCTCCGTCATCAAAACACCGTCGATGTTACCTGTGGCCCTATGTGACAAGTATGTGCCAAGAGCAACTAATACGGCGGCTAAACCAACCAGACTATGAAAAGCGGCCACTAATTGCGGCATGGCTTTCATGTCAATTTTTTTAGCGATAATGATGCCGATAACAGCACCAATGCCCAATGCCAGAATAATTAGAAAATATCCCTTAACATTTGGGTCAAACAGGGTGGTAAAGATAGCGATGCCCATACCGAGCATTGCCATTGTATTTCCACGCCTTGCCGATTCGGGATGGCTGAGCCCCTTCAAACCGAACGTGAATAAAACTCCAGATATCAGATAGAAAAATGCAAATACGTCTGCGCTCATGATAATTTTTCCTTGTTACTTCTGTTTTTTAAACATGGCTAACATTCGACGAGTGACCATGAAGCCGCCGAATACATTGATCGATGCAAGTAAAGCACCAAAAAAACCCAAGTAGGTCACATCTTGGCCTGTTTCGCTGGCGACAATCAGTAAGGCACCGACAACAATGACTCCAGAGATAGCGTTTGTGACTGCCATCAAGGGGGTATGTAATGCAGGAGTTACGTTCCAAATGACGTGATAGCCGACAAAACAGGAAAGGATAAATACGATGAACCCTGTCATAAACGGGGAAAGACTTTCTCCCCCACCTGACGCTACTGTGGTCATAGCCATGATCTGGGCACTTAATGTCATTTCAATTTCCTCTTAGCACAAAATTATTAGTTCTTACTTCTTTTTAAAACGGACTTCCCCATTGTGTACCGCTAAAGCGGCAGCAATGATTTCGTCTTCTAAATCAAGGTGTAATTTAGGTGCTTCCTCAGCTTCCCCTGTCTTTATTGCTAAAGCGAGAAGATTGGTCAGGTTCCGCGCAAAGAAATCACTGGAGTCAGAAGGCATTAATGAAACAAAGTTTGTAACACCAACTAAAATGACACCATGCTTATTCGTTACAGTTCCTTTTTCAGTCAATTCACAGTTGCCACCGTTTGGAGCAGCTAAATCGACGATAACAGAACCGTGTCTCATTCCTTGAACTACATCTGCCTTTATCAATACAGGTGCAGGTCTACCGGGAATAAGAGCGGTGGTGATGATGATGTCGGCTTTCTTCATCTTCTCAGCCAGTCCAGCTTCTTGTTTGGCTTTGGCCTCATCAGACAATTCTTTTGCGTAACCACCTTCGCCAGCTCCAGATTCACCAAGATCAATCTCAATAAATTTGGCACCGAGGGATTCTACTTGTTCCTTGACTTCAGGACGAACGTCGAAAGCTTCAACATTGGCACCCAAACGCTTTGCAGTAGCAATCGCTTGTAGTCCCGCAACGCCGACGCCAAGTATGATTACCTTAGCCGGTCTAGCTGAGCCTGCTGAGGTCATCATCATTGGAAAAAATCGTCCAAACCTGTTGCTTGCTTCGAGAACAGCACGATAGCCTGCAATATTGGCTTGTGAAGAGAGCACATCCATAGATTGTGCTCGTGAAATCCTGGGAATCAATTCGAGACCGATGGTTGAGGCACCGCTGTTTGCAATTTTCCCCAGATAGTCGTCATCGCTAAAGGGGTCTATTAATGAAAGAACCAGACCTCCTTTTGACAAACTTGAAAAATCGCCTGAATCCAGTCGGTTTACCTTTAAAACCACGTCAGCACTCAAAGCGGTTTTGCGGTCAACGATCTCCGCGCCAACTTCAGTGTAGCTTTCGTCTGCAAAGTGAGCACGGTCTCCGGCTCCTTTTTCGATCAAAAACTGAATGCCTTTATTTTTGCTTGAAAATTTTTTTATAGAGTCCGGGGTCGCTGCTACGCGATTTTCCCCTTCTCCTGTTTCCTTGGGTACGCCAATCCGCATTTTCGTAACCTATACTTTTTAGTGAAGTTTTAAAGTAAAGGGAAGATCATAACGAAATCGAGAAGAAGATCAACCAAAAATTTCCAATAAATGAAATAAAATTATCAAAAAATAAAACCCCCCGATAATTACTTCTGTTTTTTAAAATTATTTTTTGACTTTTATCGAATCAAAACGATTTTATTTAAACGTTATTCGGAATAATATTAGATACTCGAATAATTTTATATTGTTTTATCCTCAATAAGATATTATTTTATATTGCTAAAATGTTTTTTATTAGGATATCTGATTCCTGAATATTCCGAATTTTGATTTTTTCTATGAGAGTTTCCATCGGTTCAATTGTAAGGCGGTCTGTTTTTGAATTATTTTTTGTGATTGTGGTTTTTGGAATGATTGCAATTCCGGTTGAGGCTAAACGTCGTCACCCTGAAAACTTTTATCAGAAGCACTGGTGTGAAAAAGTTGGGGGAATCATAGAGTATCGGCTCAAAGATCGAACGCGGGTGGATTGTTTGACTTCTCAATATGCGATCGAATTTGATTTTGGTTCTAAATGGGCCGAGGCGCTGGGGCAGGCATTGCATTATTCCTTGATGACAGGAAAGGAGCCTGGCATTGTTCTCATTCTTGAAAATAAAAAAGATCGGAAGTACTGGCGACGTCTGAATAAAATCATTCAGCGTTACGGATTGAAAATAAAGGTTTGGTCGATAGGGGTGTCTGGCGAAGAGGAAGGATTTAGAAAGGGCTAGGTGTTTCTGAAGTAATGCACTCAGTCCATGTCGTCAAATACACCGGTGGCGAGACTCTTTAAAGCGGTTCTCGCTTCTTGCTCGGCACGGGTCACACCACCGCCGTAGTCGTTGTTGTCAACGAACTCTAGAACTGGGGCCATTTCAGGATGGCGTTTCAGGTAAAGTTTGGACATGATTTGTACGGTACGTCTGTATTTCGGGTGGCCGGCTTTCTGTGATCGCAATTCGGTCAGGTGTCCGAATTCTCGTAAGTTCATGCCCATATTCCAGCGTATGAAGTGGTTGAACAGGGCTGAATACTGTGCTTCGCGTTCCATTCCAGCTCGCATTAGATCGCCATGGAGGGATTCGGCGCGTTGGAAACATTCACGGACGACATCCTCTTTCCCAATTTCAACGATTTCTTCAGGTATAGAATAACCCAGGTCGACTCCCAGGTCTTGTCTTTGCTGTGTGAGCATACGATGTCTTTGTAAATCGCGGTACTCGGCAAAGCCTGCAATGATATCAAACTGAATGGGGTAACCTGTTTCTAAAGCTCTGCCGGGTCGATCGCGTTTGTTTCTGCGCTTGCCTATATAAGTAGAAAATATTTCCTGTTTGCGCGAATCTGAAAGTTCTGCAACGATTTGACGGATTTGGCGGGTGGAGTGTCTGCTTAAGGGAAACAGCATCCCTGTCAGCATATTTGTCTGAAAGTCGCTTTCTTTATCTTCAAGCAGGTCTACTTCGGGATTGTTGGAAACGGGAACAGAGTGGAATATCTCTTTGCTGAGCTTGCGCATAGCGCGGTCATTTTGCGCGAGGTATTCATTACGTTCGACTCTTTTTACGAATGTGGGAATGTAGGTATCCAGAGCGGACCGAATTTTTCCTGCAAGGATATGACATTCCTTTAAGTCCTGAGTCAGCAGTTTGGACATGAGCCCTGTAAAATACCGTCCATTGCCGACCAGCCCTAAATTGGCCTTTGCGCAAGCAGGCAGTATGCAACGAATAACATCGCAAGCGGCACTACGAATGGTGAATCCGTAAGCCAGTTTGAAGGCCTTGAGTTCGGCATCCGTTTTCAATTCTGATCGTTTTGCTTTTTTCGTTTTTCCTGAATGTTCTACGTCTATTTCGAATTCATTTTCTGGCAGTTTTTTCTTGAAGTGGTTTTGAATGGGTTCTACCAGATCCGCGTAAGTCTCGAAAATATGATCCATCGTTGAGCAAAACTTACCATTCAAATCCGAAGCTTCAATATCGGGAGGGACCACATAACGCCAGCGACCGTTTCTTTTTTGATCGTACAAAACATAGCGTGTTGATTCTTCGATAGGTGAACCACCGATGCGACAATCTTCAATTATTTTTGCAGTCAGATTGGAAACGTTTTCGATGCATATAGGAGCCACTGCGAGCTCGGCGACTGATTCGTCGCCAAATTTATTGACGACTCGGTCGACCAGTTGGGCACCTTTGGTGACGTTGGGGCTTCCATCTGGATTGAGGAATTCTCGTGCGACTGTTTCCTTGAAACCTGTTGGAGCCCGGCTGTAACGTGCGAGAGCGGCACCTATCACCTCTGGATTGAGGTTTTTTAAAACAAAAACGTCGGCGTCTACATCGGAGAGATAAGGGCGTAGTATCTCGCGTTCTTTTTCTGTTAAATCGTCTGCACGTTTAGGGGGCATCGTTGGGTTGGATATTTCGAAAGGTTATAAGGTTAAGCGGATTTCTTTATAATGATTTGCAGGGTTAGCTTTTAATTAGCCTGACTGTCGTCATCCATAGCGCAACGAAACCCTGTGTCGTTAAACCGGACATCTGGCAGATTCCAGCGTCGTAAGTTGCTTCTCAAACTGTCTGCAAAATTAACCCAAGAGCCACCTCGGGTGATTTTGAAATAACCCTCTTTGGGTCCTTTGGGATTTCTCAATGGCCCATCGCGGTAATAATTTCGTTCGTACCAATCGTCTACCCATTCCCAGGCATTCCCTGCCATATCGTGAATTCCGTAATAAGAAGTGCCTCTCCGGTAACTCCCAACATTTGTCATTGTAAAATAACCGTTCCATTTTCTATGGTAGGTCGCACGGCTTTTAGGAGAAGCATCACCCCAGGGATACAGGTTTCCGTTGGGTCCGCGTGCGGCCTTTTCCCATTCGGCTTCGCTTGGTAAACGTTTGCCTCGCCAACGGCAATAAGCGTCTGCATCATTCCAATTTACTTGGGTGACAGGTTGCTTGGCGGCTTGTTCGGGAAAGGAATTTCCTTGCCAGATATTTCCACTCCAACAACTCTCTGTTTTACAGGTTTCATCCAGTGCAGGTCGATGGCCCGTTGCGAGGACAAACTCAAGATACTCCTCATTTGTTGTTTCGTAAATATCGATCCAGTAGTTATCTATATGCAATTGACGGTACGGCATTTCATCTTCAAACCACCACAAAGCGCAAGTTCGGTCATGTTTTTTGCACTGTGCAAGATTCTCTTTGACGTCCTCAAAAGTAGATCCCATGTGGAAACTCCCTGTGGGAATTTTCCTCATGTTTTGATGTGGGGCTTTACCCGATGGGTTTTCGATTGCACCCGTTCCGGAGTTTGTAGCCGAAGAGTCTTTTGCTTTTGCAGTGAGTTCTTGAGCGTATAATAAGGTTCCGGTTCCCTGAAAGATGCTTCCGGTAACGACAAGAAAAAACAAAGACAAAGTGGTGGTGAAAAATTTATGCATTCAACAATATCAAAAATTATTCTAGAGCGTATTTAGGAGGAGTCTTTCAACCGTCACTTGAGGGTGTATCATCCCTGAATCGGGCCATTTCTTTGCCATGAATGTAAAATAGGGCAAAGCCCAATATCATATTTACGGTATATATATTTACAAATTTACTGTGAAAACGGTCAAATTGTAACTGCAATTTTTTATCTTCCGGGTTGGCTTTTTTCAGCGCATCCACTGCGTGCATTTCGGGACGAAGCACGCTCCCCATATAGAGAGCCAAAGCGATCATGACGGATAAAATGACCTCCCGAGTCCACCGTTTTTTAGTGACTGCCTGAATCCTGTACCCAGATTTAGAATACTTATGGACCAGAAATTTGACAAGCTCTGCTGTCAGCATCAAACCGATGCACGTGTAGATAACGTGAACGTTGAAAACGTCCATGATCTTGTTCATGATCCCGCTGGCTTTGATAGGTTCGTCTTTCAAATTGACCCGAACCATGATTTCTACGAGAATGCCGAGCAGAAACATGCCTCCCACCCAAAGAGATAAGCCAAACAAATAGAACATATTAAATGTGCTGACCAGACGTTTCATAAATATCTATTTAGACTGTAGGATAATGGAGTAAATTATATTTGTAAGTATTCCTAGTGCTTTAACGTCCACCAGATACTCTTTTTCTCAATCCTTTAAAGCTGTCTTTTAGGGCTTGTTTGTCTCTTTCCCTAGCGGCAACGACTTCAGGTTTGTCCCCTCCAAACCATGATTTGACCGTAGTCCCCACCTTATCGCGGTTGACTGTGTTGAGGATAGACAAATAAACCACTCCATACATGACGGCAACGGAATAGAAAATCAATGGAGCAAATGACCGTATCCTTTTTTTTTCCTCAGGTGATTTGCTGGTCCAAAGCCTATGCCAGAGAGTTGCCTTTGGTTTGCGATCATTATTTTCAGGATTTGTCATGGCAGATCACATCGCTCTATAAATACAGGAAAAATTTGGCGGTTCACAAGACCCGCCATCATATCAAACTAGCCACAAGGAAGGAAGAGCGATTTGCATCGGGAACTTGAGGCATAAAACATCCTTAAAATTCGATAACTTCAGTCAAAATACTCTGAAAATGAATAGTTTTCAGGAGGAATTCAGATAAATCAGTTGGAGCCATATCACAGGACTCGCCTGTTTTATTTCGCACATAGCAAGCTTCCAATAGAAAAGCCCCTAGATCTCTCTAGGGGCTTTTGCCTTGCCTAGCTATAAGAGGATGTTACTTTTTACCTTTCTTCTTACCCTTGTCATTGTCTTTACCTTTATCGTCATCGTCTTTTCCACGACCCGTGTTAAAGGTGACAGTGGTTTCGCCAAGATCGTTACCGATTCGAATCGATAATTCTTGAGGTACGCCGTATGGAATGTGGCTTAGATCCATTCGTTTTACCTTGATCTTGAACTTGCCATTAGAATCAAACGTGACTTCATTCAGACCCGACTTTGGACCTTTGTACTTCCAA
>JAJDBG010000038.1 GCA_029261475.1 Nitrospinaceae bacterium | reverse complement strand
AGGGCTTATAGGTTATTTTTAGGTGAATCGCCTTATTTATAGAAAGTATCAGAAAAGACTTGATTTGCTGTGGACGAGCGCTAAAGTGTCTTTTCCATTAAAATTCATCATGAGTAATATAAAGGCTATGAACGAACAATTGGGCTTGTTTGGCAATTTAGAGGAGGAAACTCCGGTTCCTGAAGCGAAAAAAGATGTGGGCTTGGAAAAAAAAACAGAGCCTCGAAGAATATTATATTTTGATCTTGAAACTCAAAAGGGATCAATGGATGTTGGCGGTTGGAGCAATATTCACTTGATGAAAATGGCTGTGGGAGTGGTTTGGGATAGTTTGGATAAGGAATACTCCATTTACCTGGAGAAAGATGCGGACGGTTTGTTGAAACAATTGCGATCCGCTGACCTGGTAGTGGGGTTCAATGTCATCGGCTTTGATTACACGGTAATGCAACCGTATTCGAAGTTTGACCTATTGGAAATCAATACTTTTGACATGATTCTGGATGTCAAAAAGAAATTGGGGTTTCGACTGGCCTTGAATCATTTGGCCCAATACACTTTGGGGTCAGAAAAAAGTGCAGACGGCTTGGTTTCTCTGGAGTGGTATAAAGAATTTGAACGTAGCGGCGATCAAAGTTTTATGGAAAAAATCATCCACTATTGTGAGAAGGATGTGGAGATCACCCGCGATTTGTTTTTATTTGGCGCGAAGAACGGGTATGTGAACTATAAAACACGGTCAGGAGCCGACGCAGTCCTTAATGTAGATTGGAAGATAGAGAACTTTCTACCCTGAATCGCCTTCATAAAAATCCCTGCTTTTACAGATACCTCATTCATTTAAGGCAGAAGAAGGCTTGTATTTTTTCATAGCCTGCTCAAGTATCTCGCGAGTAGACTCGGCGGCGGCTGTCATATCCTGTGCTTCAAAGAGAGAAGCGGCTCTTTCGAGATTGAGAACGGTCAATATTTTGAAGGGCGTTCCTTGTTGGTAATTGAAATAGGCCCAGCCCAAATTGCCATGCGCTTCTGCATCTCCCTGAACTCGATGGACGACGATGTTCAGTTGAGCGATGGCATCCTCCCACCTTTCCAAATAATTATAGATATTGCCTAGATTGAACCGAGCTTCCATATTCTGCGGCTCAAGCTCAACGGCTGTCTCAAAGCTCTTTTTTGCCAAAGGATAGTTCTTCAATTTTTTATAGCTCAAACCCAGGTTGATATGCGTAACGGTCGCAGAGGCGTTCATTTCTATGGACTTTTCATAAGCCTTAATGGCCTCTTCCCAATGTCCTTCCTGACGGTGTTCATTTCCCCTGTCGAACCATTCTTCTGCACTGAGGGCATAGGCTGAGCTTGATATTAATATTGTGCTGAGAAGAGCTAGAAGCGGTGAGAGCCAGATGGGTTTCATTTTGGAGTCTTTCTGTTTTTTAAACGGCTGTCGGTGATCCAGTAGCGCTCTGAACTTTTTTGAACGGATATATCACAGTCCAGAGCTTTGGATAAAATCTCTCCCTTTAGCATACTATCTTTTTCGCCTTGTAAAAAGACCCTGCCGTTTTTTAAATAAAGAGTATGCGTGATGAGTGGCATGATTTCATCAATATGATGGGTGACATAGACGATGCGTGTGTCGGACTCTGCAAGTTTTGAAAGGGTTTTCAGAAAAAGCTCGCGCGTTGGGATGTCCAAGCCCGCACAAGGTTCGTCCAGAATCAGCAAACGAGGGCGGCGTGCAAGTGCACGTGCAAGCAAAATACGCCGGGCTTCACCATAGGATAGATTGTGAAATCTCTTCTCTGCAAGGTTTTCAATGTCCAGAAACGTCATCCATTGGAGAGCCGTTTGCTTCTGTTCTGATGTGACCGGTGGTCCGTAAAGTCCAACAGAGTGAAACAAGCCGGAAACAACGACTTGCCATCCCTTCATATTGGGCGCGTAATTTTCCTGAAATTCGGCGGAAACAAAACCGATATGTTGACGAATTTCGCTCAAGGGGCGCAGACCCTTAACTCCAAACCAGGCCGTTTCTCCTCCGTGCATGGGGATCAATTCACCAAACAGGAGTTTCATGAATGTGGTTTTTCCCGCACCGTTATTTCCTACGACCGCCCAGTTCTGGTTAGATGTCATTTCCCAAGACAGGGAATGGAGAACATGGGTGCCATTGATACAGACATCGGCGTTGTGTATTTTTATCAATGAGTTATTCATCAAGGCTATTGAAATTTTACGATTTTTTGAGGTGGTACTTCACGTTGCATTAGATGATGATCTGCACCAAGAAGTTCTACAACGGGTTCGTCGCCGTAAAATTGAATGATGTTCACGGCGGCGTATTCTTGATTCAGTCGAAACATTTTTTTTATAGGCATCTCTAGCAGGTGAGACAGTAATGTGCGATTGACCCCGCCATGAGCCAGGATAACGATGGATTGAGAAGGATGCTTTCGGATAATTTCAAGGAACTTGGGCACCACCCTTTTTTGCAATTCTAGAAACGATTCACCGCCCGGGGGACGTTCTACATCGATATTCTCAAATAATTTGAGGTATTTGCCCGGGTGTTGCTCTTCCACTTCATCGAGGCTAAGTCCTTCCCATTCGCCAAAGGAAAGCTCGCGTAATTCTGGAAAAGTCGTTAGTTCTAGAGCATGTGGATGTGCGATGATTCGTGCACTTTCCATGGTGCGCTTCAAATCACTACTGTATACAGCTTCGATAGAACAGGTCTTTAAGGCGTCCGAGACGAGGCGAAGCTGTTCTCTTCCTCTTTCCGACAATGCAACATCGTGATGACCATTGAAACGGACTTTCCCCGCATTTGCGGTCTCTCCGTGGCGGATCAAGTAGACCCTGCAGTTAGGTTTTGGTTTCATGAGTTGAAAAATTTGATTTGCGCTGGGATTGGCTTTTTAAAAGGGGACTGCCGAAAAATGCAGATCATTAGAGGTGGTGCTTTGTCTTCAAGGCAAAAAAAATGGCAAGCCCTTTTTGGGGGCTTGCCATTTTAATTTTGTACGGACACTATCTTAGTGGCCACTTGGTGCCGCTTCACCACCACTCCAGAGATAGAAGAAATCCAATCCTTGGACTTTCATCAATCCGATGTCGATGATTAGGTAATAAAAACTCATTGCGATTGCGGCAATTAAAAACCACATAATCGATTTGCCCGTAATAAATTTTTTAGCTTCGTCTTCCATTTTTCTTAGGTCTCCCTTATTCGATACAATATTATCCTAAATTCTATAAGCCGCTTAGATTAACGCCAAACGGAAGCGAACCAGTAAAAGAACCACAAACAAAATACTACGGTTCCAACATAAACCCACGGCCCTGCTTTTTCCTTAAGTTTTTCGAGATCCATTGAATGCCTCTATAGGTTGTTGATTATATTTAAAGTGTAACTTTGCTTTTGATTTATTCTTGACAGTAACAAATCTCTGATGGTAACTTCTAGGCTTCAAATTCTTGATAAATCAACTCTTGCCTAGGAGCTTATATGGCCAGCAAAGATGGAAAAATATTTGACACAATCGTTTATATTGGCCTCGGAGTCAACGGCCTTACAGCCCTTTACCTCCTCCTGATGTATTTCGAGGTCATTTAATTCTGGGGACGATATCATAGGTCCGTGAAATGTGTCAAGGGAAACCTTAATTATCGAAGCTTTAAAATCACATTAAAAATGGTTAGTAAGGGGCAATGCCCGTTTGTACTTTTTATAAGTAGCTGACTTAATTCACTATCTTACTTTTTGTTTGAATATTTCTGTTTGTCTACAGTATTTTAGACTTTTGGGTAGATAACGTAGAGCATTAAGTAAGTTAGAGTACTGGATGCGAGGGTAAGGGCGTAAATAATCATAGCACCACGCCCTAAAACCCGGTGTCTTTTAGCCCCATTGGGAAGCATTTTCTCGACCAACTTTTCGAGGCTGGCGATGAGGGCGACTGATGAAAATATCAGAGCCCATGCGATATGTGAGGCGGTCGAAATATTAGAGCGAGTGAGGTTCACGATCTGAATCACCGCCCATAACCCAAAAATAATGAGCATGACCCTCTTGAAGGTATTGGGTTGCATTTTTTGATCTTCATCTTTCAAAAAGTACTGACCCTCAATTTTTTTACTCGCACGAGCACCTTGCACGATTAAATAAGGTGCGATGAGCAGTCCCAAGGTCACCAAAATAAGGTGAGTTGTCAATATGGGCTTGAACACGCTCTCATAAATCTCGTCGGGTCCTCCAAAGCCTTCCTTGCCTTCCAGCGATAAAACCCCTAGTTGTCGTGCGTAATAATAAGCACAAAAATACAAGATCATGGTCGACATGGAAATGATGACCAACTGTCGGTGCTTTGAACCTTCGGATTTTTTTGCTAAATACCAGGCGTAAAGGAATAGGCCTGTGAAAACCAAGGCTAGTGAATAACTCAAATCAGCTCCAAAATTACTTGCTTGAGCAAGGAATCCTGGTTGAGCCAAGAAGTCTTTCATGTTTTAAGTAGGGGGAGGTAGATTTAGGGGTGCACGGCTTTACCTGGTAGGTAAGCACAGTTTTTGAGGGATGTTATTTAGGTCCTTTCCCCAAAAACCAAGTTCCCAGGTAAAACTCAACACCACCGACAATTGTCCATATAAGCAGTGGCTCCATGGACATTTTTGTAAAAAATAAAAACACCACGAGTGTCATCGTTGCTAAGCCCAAAAGTTGCAGGGCTCTTCCAGTGAAATAGGCGAAGTTTTGCATGACTGATTAGATCTTTAAGCTGGCCTTAACTTTTGCATTGGCGGCAATCAGACAATCCATATGCTGAAGTGCCAGTTGTTGAATAGATTTGCGTACCATATCGAGAACGACTTTGCCTTGATTGGTGTAGGCTCCCTTGATGTCTGCAAAAGCATTGGGCTTGGTTTGCGCCTCTTCGTGTTCTTTAGCTACATTATCGTTGTTGAATAGTTGATCCAGAGGATATTGATAGATCAATTTAACGTAGTCTCTTTGCTTGTCAGAATCCTTTTTGGTGCCCCATATGATATTTTCCATCTCGATAGATATAGGCTTTTTGTTTTCCTTTTCCATCAGAGATTTAATTTTTTCAAAATAGGTGTCCATTTTTGTTTGGTCTTTTAATTCATCCTGAGGAATCTTTGAACTGATGGCGAATTCGATTTGATTGTTGTTCAAAGAAGGGCGGCCGATTTCGTAGGTGATATTCTCATAGTTGAAACGACGTCCTTTTTTGGGCTTGTACTTTTTTTGCAATTCTTCGATCAACTGAGACAGTCCTTCGCCTGCATACTGACCGAAAAGCATTCCTTTAAGGGTGGACATTTAATAGAGCTCCGTGGATTGATTGTCTTGTTTATACTGAATTTTAGAAAATATCATGTCTGTAAGGGAATTTGAACCCTTTTTCTATACTGATTGAGTAAATATAAGGGCAAGCCTTATGAAGAATCAGGATTCTTCTTTCTGCCCAATGGGTGTTTCCTGAAGGTGCTTTACTTTGAGGAAGTTATTTGCGCCATTGTCTTGATATGCGTACTGGAAACGAATACATCCTGTTTCTTCGTCGTCGCAATTGAAGCTGATGAACTGAACTTTGGCGTATTTGTTATCAGCAGTCTTTAAGGCGTAAATATTTTTCTTCGCGGTGAGTTTGTGGGTCAAAAAGTTGTACTTGAACCATTTGAGTAAAACAGGGTTTTCTGTCTCGGTTTTCGTAGCAATATCAGCGATATAATTATCGGCTGGTACTTCGGTAACCTCATCAAAAGGAACTTCGCCCATATCATTCAGTCCTGCTTTGCCAAAATGATTGGTTGCACCACCGTTGGTGATGATTTGACTGCGCCTAAAGGCCAAGTCCCACTCCAGTGAAGAGGGGTCCATGATATCCACTGCAGAACCGCGAGATAGATCGTAGTATATCCATTTATCGTCGTCGGATGCGTTGACCATGTCGTAATGCGTTGGAAGCATATTTCTATTTGGAGATTGCTTTGTCTTCTTTTGTACTTCCTCTTTTGTTTCAACGACTTGTGGCATATCCACGCTAGGAGAATTGATAAATTCGTTCAACTGAGTGAATTTTTCGGGAAACACCAAGGCTAAAGATATTGTGAGTCCGACTAAAAAGCAGTTGCGCCAGAATTTCTTTTTATTTTCCATAGAAGATCCATGATCTTCCAGGATGGTTTTCTCGTTAGAGGATTTTGGGGATAGTGTTGAGCTCATCTAGGTCTTTGAAAAAATTTTACGGGGAAGAGAGAGGTTTGAGCGCATTACGCAAGGTTTTAGTGGCCAATCGAGAATGCTCTTCCTTGTTTGTATCGCTTTGCAAGCGAATCCAGTTGGATTTTGCCCCGCCATTTTTATTGACGTAGCGTGCACCCCAAACGACTTTTCCTGAGTCGGGTAGAACAAGGTATGCACCAAACTCAAGAACACTTGAGGGGCTGGATTCACGAACTCCCTGTTGATTAATATAAGTATCAGAATATTTTGTTACAGCTCCAATCAATACGGCATCAGCTTGTTGAGCCACATCCTTAAAAGGCGAAGTGCTCTGCTGAGCACCGTCTGAATTGTTTGTACCACCCGGAGCAAAAATTTGAAGTTTAAGATCAGACTTTTTTTCGCCAGAAGAAATTATGGTATATGCCGGGATGTCTTTTAATTCTTCTGAAATATTTCGAGCGACATCTTGCCCGGCACTTAAACTCCGAAAAGGTTCTTTTGTTTTGTTTTCGAAATCGTAGACCAGGATTTTTTTTATTTTTCTGAGTGCGGCTTCATCAAATACTTTACTTTGCAAATAATCGACGGGTGGAGTGCTTAAAATCTCCATGTAGACAGCTGGAAATTTATCAGAACTTTTCATAGCCTCAATGTACTGAGGGATGGGGTGAGCCTCGTTGATTTGCGTATCGCTACGAGGACTCTTTGCCAAACTTTTATCAGATTCAGAAGAAGTACGCGGCCCATCGACACCTGATTGCGGGTAATGGGAGGGGTGAACCGGTTCTCCATTGGAACGGAACATCCAGTCACCTGTGACTCTGGCCTGATTCTTATCGTCGGGACCTCCCATAGGAATAGCTTGTGAGGATACGGGCAATGACATCCCCCAAAATACCATTCCCATAAAGGCGAACTTTAAACTAGGATAAAAAACTTGGTTAGCCACAAATACAAATCCTTAAATTCAGGAAAAGGTTTGGAATTTTTCAGGCAAGAGGAGACGATGTGCATTACTGGATATTTCTAATTCCCAATAAGCCCTTGAAAAATTTTCCCTATGTTCCACTATTATCTTGGCATAATGATATCACAAGTGTTTTAAAATTCAACAGAATCCTATAAAACAGTAAGTACAAATAATCTTTGCTCGATTGCAATTTTTAGAAATTTTAACGCTATTTAATTTATGGAAAACTCTATGAACAGGGCACTGGAATGGGTACCTCTAGAATTTCAGTCTTGGGTATTGCTTGCTATTAGCTTTTTGGCATTGGCTTTTTTTGTGCAATCCACGGCATCCA
Organism: Nitrospinaceae bacterium; assembly: GCA_029261475.1. Classification (GTDB taxonomy): domain Bacteria; phylum Nitrospinota; class Nitrospinia; order Nitrospinales; family VA-1; genus Nitrohelix. The sequence continues at coordinate 33,157 of JAJDBG010000038.1, read as the reverse complement.
AATGGAAAATTCTCCAGTTGGCTCAACCCACAGTCTTTAAAACAACTTTAGGGAGAAGGTTGAAAAACCTGATCGTTTTGGGATTGGGACAAAAGAAGCTCTTCAAAAATTCCTCGGCAGGTTGGATGCATGCCCTTATTTTTTGGGGATTCCTTATTTTGCTGTTTCGGGCTGGATATTTCTTTGCGATCGGATTTTTCCCGAAACAAAATTTTTCGATTACGGGGTTGGAATGGCTCGAGCAGGGTTATAGCTTGCTTAAAGATGGAGCTGTTTTGGCGGTAACCTTGGCGGTTTCTTTTGGATTATTTCGCCGTTTGGTGATTCGCCCTTCGCGATTGACCTTGTCGCGGGAAGGGGTCGTGATTCTCGTCCTTATTCTGGCGATCATGCTGAGCGATGTATTGTTTGACTCTGCATGGCTGGCCTTGAACCCTTCTGCCGGTTCCTGGTTTAGCCCATTGGGAATGATGATGTCTTCTGTCTTGGGGCAAGGTGAGTGGGTTGTCCAATTGCACAATCTGGCATACTGGACGCATGTTTCCTGCATATTACTCTTCCTGTCAATACTTCCCCGAGGCAAGCATCTTCATATAATTACAGCTTTGCCAAATCTGTTTTTTTCAGATTTACCAGCGAAAGGCAATCGTTTAACCCGAATCGATTTTGAGGATGAAGCGATTGAGACTTTTGGAATTGTGAAGGCATTGGATTTTTCCTGGAAATCGATTCTAGATTTTTACTCCTGTACGGAATGCGGTCGTTGTGACAATTTTTGCCCTGCTTTGAATAGTGGGAAACCCTTGTCTCCTAAAATGTATACCGTTGGCATTCGAGATCACATCAAACAGGAAACACCTTTATTGCTGAATGGACAGGCAGGGGAGGGTTTTGCTTTGCTGGGTGATGTGATATCAGACGAAACGCTTTGGTCTTGCACAACTTGCGGAGCTTGTGAGGAAGAATGCCCGGTTGGTATCGAATACGTTCCCAAAGTTATCGAAATGAGGCGTGGATTGGTTTTGAACGAAGATCGTTATCCCGAGGAACTCAAGGCGAGTTTCAAGTCACTGGAGGTGAATAGCAACCCTTGGGGATTTGGACGTGACTCACGCGAAGATTGGGCTGATGGATTGGACTTGAAACGTTGGAACAAGGATGATCCAAGCGAATACCTGTATTTTGTGGGATGCAATGGGGCCTTCGACAAACGCGGTCAGAAAATTGCGCGTTCGGTGGTTGAATTGTTGACTTCAGCGGGTGTCGATTTTTCAATATTGGGTCGAGAGGAGGGCTGCACTGGAGATCCTGCTCGAAGGGCTGGGAATGAATATCTGTTCGAAATGCTTGCCTCTAAAAATGCAGAAACTTTTCAGGAAATGGGAATTGTAAAGGTTGTCACTCATTGTCCGCATTGCTTCAATTCTCTGAAAAATGAGTATCCGGAATTTGGTGTTCATCTTGAGGTGATCCATCATTCTGAACTGCTGGAGCAATTGATGAAAGAGGGACGCTTGCCAGAAAATGAAGGTACGGGCAGGGTTGTTTTTCACGACTCCTGTTACCTGGGGCGTCATAATGAAATCTACGATCCTCCTCGCGCAGTGATCTCTAAAAATGAATTGGTCGAAATAGAAAACCAGAAGGAACGTGGAACCTGTTGCGGTGCCGGAGGCGCACGTTTTTTAATGGAAGAAACCTCGGGATCACCAATGAGCCATCAGCGATTGGATGAACTCATGCAAGGAAAACCGGACACCATTGCGGTGTCCTGTCCCTTTTGTGTGCTGATGCTCGAAGATGCTGTTAAAGCCAAAGGTTTGGAAGGAACAGTAATCGTGGCCGATGTAGCAGAGCTGGCAAACAAACAGTAGACTCAAGCGTTGCTTGGCGAAAACTTGATGGCATCGGACAGTCGTTTTAATGTTCGTTCTTTTCCTAGCAGAAGGACGACGTCATAAATTCCAGGACTTGCCGTATTCCCGGTCAAGGCGACGCGAACGGGTTGGGCCAGTTTGCCCAGTTTGATGTCTGCCTTTTCGACGATTTCCTTGAATAATTTTTCCAGCGTTGCTTCTGTGATTTCGTTCAAATCCTGCAAACCACTGGATAATTCCAGCAACAAGGGCTTTGCCGTTTCGGTTAAGAACTTTTTCCCTGCCTTTTCATCGATTTCAATTTCTTCCCTGAAGTAAAAATCTGCTTTTTCAGCCATCTCCTTTATTGTTTGAGAGCGCTCTTTCAGAATAGGAATGGGGCGTGCAATTTCTTCCTGAGTTTTTCCATGGTTGTCGGGAAGAACTTTTTCATGGATCAAAAGGCTTTCAAGCAAGGTCGTCAAGGTTTCCAGAGACGCATTTTGTATGTATTGATGGTTGAGCCACAAAAGTTTTTCGGGGTTGAATACAGCGGCAGAAACACTGACGGAGTCGAAGTTGAAAAATTGAACCATCTCATCGCGTGTGAAAATTTCCTGATCGCCATGCGACCATCCCAAACGTGCGAGGTAATTGATCAAGGCATCGGGCAAGTAACCCATGTCTCGATAAGCAAGGGTCGATGTTGCGCCGTGGCGTTTGCTGAGCCGTGCTTTGTCTGTTCCCAGTATCATGGAAATATGGGCGAACTGCGGTCGAGGGTAGCCCAATGCGTCGTACATTAAAGCTTGACGGGGAGTGTTGGATAGATGATCGTCACCGCGGATGACATGGGTTATTTCCATTTCGGCATCGTCGACGACGACGACAAAATTATAAGTTGGAGTTCCGTCGGTTCTTTGCACAATGAAATCATCCAATTCCTCGTTATCAAAGGTTACATTGCCGCGCAGGAGATCTTTTACCGTTACCTTACCCTCTGCGGGCACTTTGAAGCGAACGACAAATGGGGTGCCGTCAGGTGCCGATGCCAGGTTTCGGCAGGTACCATCGTATTTAGGCTTGGCTTTGCGTTCGAGAGCTTCTTTGCGCTTGGCATCCAACATTTCTGCGGAGCAATAACATCGATATGCTTTTTTTTCTGCGAGCAATTTTTCGACCGCACGGTCGTACAATTCACGACGTTCCATTTGTCGGTAAGGTCCCTCATCCCAATCGAGTCCCAGCCATTTCATTGCTGAAATAATTTCCTGAATGGATTCTTCGGTGGAGCGGGAGACATCGGTGTCTTCAATGCGAAGAACAAATTTTCCTCCCATGCTGCGGGCGAAAAGCCAGTTGAATAAGGCAGTACGAACTCCGCCTATATGTAAGTAACCTGTGGGGCTGGGAGCAAATCTAACTTTTACGGGTATTGTCATGGGGGAAATATTTGAATGATGATTGAATGGAATGTCTCGGAAGCGAGCTTCTTATATGCGACTCGATACTAGAAGCAATAGATTACCAAAATATCAAAAAAGGTGCGAAAAAACATTTCCTGATGTGATTAGAAAAAAAAACAGCCGATCCTCGAAAGGATCGGCTGTTTAAAGAAAGACTAAAGGTTTGATTCGCACCAAACCTTTGGCAATCGAAAATTACATGCAGTTAACGCTAACAGGGTTGGTGCCAATGTTGGTGATTTTGACCAAGCCACTGATGTCGCCGATAGAATCGCCACGGCTGAATGCAGTTTCTCGATTCAATACAACTTTGGACGCGCCGTATGTTCCACGAACGCCAATACCTGTCAGGCCATGATCGGTCGCTACAACAGTTTGGTTGCTGTCGTTGGGTCCCAAAGAAATCGGAATGGTCGTGAAGTTTGAAGATTTCCAAACGCTTACATTACCTGTACCACGATCATTGCTGGTGTAGCCAAATTTGTCGTTAGACGTATTAGCAATTTTAGCTACAGCAATCTCAATGGATTTTGCATCGTTGCAAGATGCGGTTTGGCCGCTGTTGATCTGTTGTGCAGAAGCACTGGATACGAAACCGATCAAAAGCGCGGTAGCAATAACAAATACTTTCTTCATTGTTCTCTCCTGATTAAAGGTGAAGAATTAAAGTTGAACCCTGAGCGTTACGATCAGGGTTCGTAAAAAAAAACAAATGGATCTACTTTTAAAACAAAAATCAGACTTCTGTTGCCTTAACCAAATTTAACTCAATGCAGTGATCTGCTTCGTTCGATTCTTCACTGCTGACAAAGTAACAAACGCTATAGTTTCCCGTCTTGCTGAAGGAGAGGCTGACACTTTCTCCGGCAGGTAAAACCTTAATCATTACTAATCTTTTTTGTGTTGCTGTCTCAAAAATTTTTAGATCATGGAGCTGACTGGAATAGTCATTTCTAAGGTTAATGCCTGACGTAGGAGATAAGGTCAGGGACACTGGTGTGTCAGATTGAACCAAAGAAACGATCTGCGGATTTTCAACCTCGGCCGCTGTTAAATGCTCAGCGTCAAAAAAAAATGTTACTAGACTGATAAGGGCAAAACCGATTCCAAGGCTAGTCGTGTAATGTCTCATTCAAACTCCCTAATGCTATCTTCGTTTTAGTTTCAGGGTGCAGGGCATAAAATGCCTTTTGTTGAAACTGGGGAAACTCGATAATTCGGGAATTTTAGTCTTTCGTGCGGAGAATTGGTATCAGTGTAATGATTTTTTTTGCTGGAGTTTTTTCTTGTTTTAGATAGGTGTTTTTCCTACTCAAAGGGTGGTCTTCCTGTGATGCTTGGGCGAGAGTCAGATGAGGCCGTTGTGGATGGCGTAGCGAATGAGTTCCGCATTTTTTTTGAGATTCATTTTTTCAAGGATTCGTGAACGGTGGGTACTAATTGTTTTGACGCTTAGGGACAGCTCCTTGCCAATTTCAGTCAAGGATTGACCTTTGGCTATCATGCAAAACACTTGATACTCTCGATCTGAAAGGTTTTCGTGTGGAGCGTGGTTAGGGTCCAGGAAACCAAAGGCCAATTTTTCAGTGATCTCGGGGCTGGCATATTTGCCTCCCTTTGCAACTTTTCTGATTGCATTCATGAGAACATCCACATCACTTTCTTTAGTGATGTATCCCGATGCCCCTGCTTTAATGACGCGAATAGCATATTGATCTTCAGGGTGCATGCTTAGCACCAAGATGGGTAAATCAGGATTTTCACTTTTCAGTTGCTTCAAAACTTCCAATCCACTTTTCCCGGGCATACTCAGATCGAGCAGAATCAGGTCGTAGGAATTCTTATGGACAAGGTCAATGAGTTCGTTGCCATCCTTTGCTGAAGCTTTGACGACGATGTCTGGAGTTTCTGCAAGTGCGTGGCAGAGACCTTCTCTAAAAAGTGGGTGGTCATCGCCAATTAGGATTTCAATTTTATTGGATGTTTTAGTTGCAGTTGTCATAGCGGTGTATTGGTTAAATTTTGAAGCAGCCTGTGATTTGCTTTGGCTATGTAATATTAAAGGTTAGAGGAATGTTCTGAGAGCTTCAAGACACTTAAAGGGTAATTGTTAAGATTGTGCCTCCATTAGAGGGCGATTTGAAGTTCACCTGTCCGTTCCAGGGGGTGGCTCGTTCTCTCATTCCTAGTATACCCAGTGATGTTGGATTACTGATTTGATGGGAGGAAATACCGATACCGTCGTCTTTAAGAGTCAATTTAAAAATACCATTTTTTTGTTCAAGTTCAACCCATAAATTTTTAGCTTGTGCGTGACGGGCAACATTGGTCAGTGCTTCTTGAAGTATGCGAAAGAGTGATGTCGCCTTTTCTCTGTCCCATATGTCTATTGTTGAATTCAAATTATAAGAACACTCTATGCCTGTGTTTTGGGAGAATTCATTGACCTGCCACTCAATGGCTTCAGAAATACCAAAATCGTCAAGAAGGGGTGGGCGGAGATCCATAACGATTTTTTTCACGACTTTTATATTTTCTGAAACCAGGTTTATTATCGCATGTGTGTATTTTACTAATTCAGGTCTGATTTGAATCAATTTTTTCTCAAGGAGGGTTGCTTTGAATTTTATAGTTGTCAGGACTTGCGCCAATTCATCGTGTATTTCTCGTGCGATACGAGTTCTTTCTTCTTCGCGTACGGACTCCAATTTATGGTAAAGGTTTCGTAACTTTTCCTGGGAAGCATTGATTTCTTCTTCGGCGTATTTCCGTTCGAATATGCGACCCAACTGGGCACCAATTTGAGTCATGACCTCTAGTAATTCAGGATTGGGTTCCATTGCTTCGGAAGAGAAAAACTCCATGACTCCCACTATTTCGTTTCCTGTAAATATAGGGAAAGCAAAGCCTGCTTTTACATTAAGATTTTTGGCCAAGCGGGATCTTGGAAAGTTGGGGTCTTCTCCCACGTCAATAATCCATGCGGGTTTGCCGCTTTTTAAAACTCTTCCAGGCAGTCCTTCCCCTGGGGACATGATAGTGGTTTCAGAAATCTTCTTAAAATTTCTAAAGGGTTCTGGGTCTTCGAGATACCAGATTGTGGTGGGCAAGAGGTGCTCAGAATTTCTGCTTTTGGGTAAATACAAGTGGCCTACAGGCCAGTTGGTATGGGTGCAGATTCGTTTGAGGCAAAGCTGTAGAGAGTCATCAATACCTCTTGCTTCATTTGCGGCTACAGCAATGTCCTGGAGGAGGTGAACGAAAGTGGTTTCGCGTTGGTAAGCAATGTTTGCTAAATTCAAAGCGACCTGCTTTGTCTCAATCTCATTGCGTAGTTGTTCTTGGGTTTTCTGTAGTTTTTGTTCAACCTGGTTCCGTTTCAGAAATAGAGTTGTTGTGATCGTGATTATGGCAAGTGAAATAATCAGATTGGTGACTGCGTATTCTGAGGTGTGTTGTTGTGGGAAAGTAAAATATCCCGCGACTATCAGACTACCTGCTATAAAACCGGCTGAAAGGATGAAGCTTTGCTTGCGTGTTAGATAAGCTATTGCTGAGAGGATGAGATATATGAGGCCTGTGGAGACATCGGCTGGAAAAATGACTTCCAACTCCCATGCCAGAGCAAACAGTATAATAGAAATGCCTGCGATCCAGAGAGGCCTTTTTTTGTCGTCATTAGAAAACATGCAGAGATTCTAACCTTTTTAATATCATATAATAAGGGATGGTATTGTAGCAGGTTTTGAAACTCTAGTTCGACGCGAGTTCTTTATGATTGTAAAAGAAATTAAGTGTCAGTCTATTTTGACCCGTGCTGGCGGTTATCTTTCCAATGTTGTATCGCATTCACTCAATCCTTATACGGGATGCGGATTTGGGCGGTCTTCCTGCGGAGTTGCCTGCTATGTTCAATTCAATCCCTGGTTGGTTCAGTCTCGTACATGGGGGCGATTTGTTGATGCTAAAACCAATGCCGACGCTGTTTACCTGAAAACGGTGAAAGCGGAACGCGCCTGGGTGCGAAAGCGAAAAACTCCTTTTTCTATTTTTTTATCTAGCTCAACCGATCCATGGCAACCTATAGAACGTAAGTATAGAATCACTCGGAAAATTTTGAGTGCGATGATTGAAGATCCTCCTGACTCTGTGATTTTGCAAACGCATACGGACAGGATCGTTGACGATATGAATATTATTCTGGATTTGTCTCTACTTTGCGATGTACGGGTTCATATTTCCATAGAAGGGGATCGAGAACGTTTACCCGGCTTGCCCTCGCCACCGTGTTCATTATCGAAAAGGTTGGGGGCTTTGGCACTGTTTGCTAAAAATGGTATTGCGACGGTTGCGTGCCTATCGCCTTTATACCCATTAAAAAATCCGGATACTTTTTTTCAACGCCTGGCAAATGAAGGTGTGGGGGCGGTGATTCTGGATCATTACATTTTAGGTGATGGCACGGCTGATGGAAGTCGTACGTTAAAATCTGCACTTCCAAAAGCGATGGCGGAGTTGAATGAGGCATCGATCCATCTTTCCTATAGAGATCAAATGGCGGATGTTGCTCGAAAATACCTCAGAGTCGGCGTATCTTCTGATGGTTTTTCCGGAAACTTTTCATGAACCGAAGAGGGATTTTATGAAAATTCAAATGCCTTCTGCCCTGAAGAAACTCATTAAAAGTTTGAAGGGACGTGGATACAAAGCTTATAAGGAATTGCAGGGGAAGTCCTTCGAATTCTCTCCTTTTACGGTGTGTTTTGAGCATGTTCAAGGAGACCCTTTTGCTCAACCCACACGACTTTCCGTCTCTCTGGATTTAGGTGCTGTTGGTTTCCCTGCGATTTTTTTTGACACGCCAACTCGATGCCTGGCCCTGGAAGATTTTCTACTACGCGAATTGAACCGCAATATTAAAACGTCTTCTGTGCGAATCAAAGGGACCGGGAAAAGCGGAGTGATTGCTGTGCAAGCGGTCGGGCAATCGATTCTTTGTCGGAGTGGTGCAAGGATTTTGGGAGGTAAATTGAACCTGATTTTTTTTGCAGGTTTGCCTGCTGGGGGAAGGTCGATCCTTGAGCAGGAATGTTTGCGAATGTTTGAAGAGGCTATCCAACCTGTTTGGGCACAGTCACTGCTTCCAGAAGCACTGAACTTTTCGCGCATTGAACAGGCCATCGCTACGCTGGAAGATTTTTCAGCACTTCAAATGGCATTGCAGGAAAACGACTGGTCTGCATTTGTCTCTAACGGATCGTTACTGCCTCGTTCGGGTGGGAACAGCGATTTGCCTTTGGAAGAACAGGCGGTCCTGTTTCAAGCCCCGGAAGGATTGTCGGCTTGGGTGGAATTACCGCATGCAGGCCAGGTGCAAGGGATGCCCGTTCCTAAGGGAATCAATTTGATCGTTGGCGGCGGATTCCATGGCAAGAGTGCTTTGCTGAAATCCATCCAGTCTGCCATTCATCCGCATGTACATGGAGATGGGCGTGAGCGAATTGCGACCGTGAGCTCGGCGGTTAAAGTGCGCGCAGAAGATGGTCGCCCGGTTCAAGACATCGACCTCTCTGGTTTCATGGGCGATTTGCCTTCGGTGACTTCCACGCGTCATTTCTCTACTCGCTCTGCAAGTGGCTCGACTTCTCAGGCGGTGAATATCATTGAGGCAATTGAGTCCGGCGCAGAGTTTTTGTTGATGGACGAAGACACCTGTGCGACCAATTTCATGATTCGCGATGCCAGAATGCAAGCTTTGATTCATACTGATATGGAACCGATCACTCCTTTTCTAGACCGGGCAGAGGAGATTCATGAAAAATTTGGAGTAGGAATTCTGTTGGTGATGGGAGGTTGTGGCGATTATTTTGAACCCGCGTCTCAAGTGATCGCGATGGAAAATTTTCTTCCACGTTTGGTTACAGAAGAAGCAAAACAGATTGTGCAAGCAGAACCGGGAAAACGAGTGAAGGAAACGTCACAGCCCTTTCCCACTGTCTTAAAGCGAAGACGTGATTTGAGAGCCGTAGATTTTTCACGCGGCAGAAAAGAAATCGTAATTCAAACGCGTGGACTTTCGTCTTTGACTTTGGGAGACAACGAAGTGGAGACCCACTATCTGGAGCAATTGCAGGAAGAGGGCCAGTTGATGGTTTGCGGCTGGATATTACATAGATTGAAAGAATTGCAGGTCGATTCTGATTTGAGCGATGTGAAAGGGTTAAAGAAAATCATTGCGGATATGGAAACCGAAGGCTTGGCCTCAATCGCGCCCTATAACACAGGCTTGTTTGTCTTGCCCCGATTGCAGGAAGCTCTTGCTGTCCTAAATAGAATCCGATAAAGAAAACTCAATCCATATGTGTTGACGCGAGTGGTGCCTGTGGTGGAAGGGCACGCTTGCCCGGTGAAAATATTTTTTCTCTGCCTTGAGGGCTGGCGGGCCACTGGCCTTTGATCTGATTGCTCGGTGCATTGCCTTTGAAAACGAGATAGCCGTACTTGCTGTAATGCGGTAATTTTCTGATGAGTCCGGGAATGCTTTTTTCTGTTCCAGCTACGATCCAGGTGAGAGTGCCTTTTTCTCCATCGACGCGAGGCAGGGTGAAGATGAAGCTATGGTCTTCCCATGGATAATGTTTTTCTTCAATGGTCACTCCCTGCGAATCGAATTGGAAACCTCGTTCGATTAATTTAGATATTATTTTTTCTTTCAGTGGATGCTTTCCTCCCAAAGCCCAAAGGCTTCCATCGGGCAGGGTTGATGGATTGTCCGTGACCGTTTCTGAATTCCCTGCCAAAGCAAGTGCCAGTTCTTGATAGGCCGAATGCAAATTCCCTTCCTGTGAATTCGTCCACACAGTTTGCTTTTGCGCTCCGTAAGTCTGCCCTATGCTTGGTGGAATCTCTCCTTCATTCAATTTCCGGAACAGGTCGGTGTAGGGATCGAGCAATACAGCGGTCGGTTTGGCTTTCAGCTGAATGCTAAAAGATTGAACAGAGTTTGTGACTTTGAATCGAGTTAGCAATGGCATGTTTTGCTTTTCTTGCCATATGGCAACGGGAAGTTGAAAGTCATAGGGCGGTGAATTTTTTTGAGTAACGACAATGTTGAGCGTGTAGCCATTGGGAGAGGTTCTGTATTCTGCAGAGCTCAATTCGATTTGCAGTGCGCCGGTTTGTTGAGTCCATTGCTCAAAAAAATCTTTCAAGCTTGTGTGGGACACCGATTCAAACGCGTCTTTCATTGCATTCAAATCAGCAAATTGAAAACGCTTTTTTTTGTAGAATTGGCGCAGTCCTTCGATGAACTGGGAATCTCCCAATTGCATTCTCAGCATGTGCAATGTCATCAACATTTTTCCGTAGCCCACGGCTTGCGAAGCGGGGCCATCTGCGTAGCGAAACTGGTCTATGGGGAAGTCATTTTTTTCATTCACATAGCTGTCGTATTTCATCAACTCCTGAAATCGGTATTGTGGACCCTTTCCTTTTAAAGCTTGCAGATAATGGTCGGCCAGGTAGGAAGTCAGTCCTTCCGACCAGTTTGCAAAACGTGGATCGTGAAACACTCCATTTCCCCACCAATTGTGCAGTATCTCGTGTGGATAAGAGGTCTCGAGAATGAATGGCAGGCGAATGACCCTCGACCCCAGGTAGGTGAAAGAGGGCATACCATAACCCGCAGGGCCGGGAGTTTCGATCAATGCAAATTTTGAGTAAGGATAGTCGCCGAGTAGTTTGGAGAACAAGGCAAGATACTTTTTTGTGGATGTCAGGTAACGTTGCGCGAGCTTGGGATCATCTTTCAGGAGATAGGCTTGGAGAGATACATTGTTCCAACGGTCTTCGTACTCATGGTAATGGTTAGCGATTAGAAAAATTTCATTGTTTGGATGGGGATTGCCCCAAGTCGTTTGAACGGTGGAGTTGGACGTGGAGGACGATGATTTTTCACCCTGACTGACAGACGACCAACCTGCTGGAAGTGTTGTCGTCATTGTAAAAGTCATTGAACTGGGTTCGTCGCTATTCAATTGTGGATAGAAATTATCCGCTCCGGATAGAAATATTTCTGGGTTTTCTTCTTGGGCTTCATAGTGTCCTGCGTAATGAAATGTTATCGACAATGGATTAGGCCAGTGAGCTTGTGGTTTTTTTTGAACGTGTATCAATTGTATTGAGGCTTCTTCTGCAACTTCTGTGGAATGGGATATTCCAGATGGAAGTTGAATAGAACTGATTTTGAAATCATTGGCGAGATAAAATTCCAGGGTGTCTGTTTTGTTATTAGGTGCAGTGACCGTAAGACGATCTATGGCTGTGAGGCGGTGAGTGTCGGGTTGTAAGGTGATTTCAATTTGATGATGGATCAGTGCAGGCGAAGCCAGGGCGCGTCCGCTTGAGTTAAAAGTCAAAAACAATGAGAGTATAAAAAATATAGAGCGCATGGTTATTTTGGGGACATCAGCGTTACAGTTTACCCGACGATGGTATCGACGGTTTCTTGAGAAGTGCCGACGATACGGACGAGTACTTTATTTGGGATGCAAGCCAGGATACGATCGGCGTATTGGATGTAGCCAGACTTGATGCAGATTTTATTTTGACAAGGCGATTTGATAATTCTCGCATGACCGTTTTCAATCTTCACTTCAGTGATGCCAATAGGGCCAGAAACTTTGATGATTTGATCCCTGGAGAGTGCAACCCGTGTGTACTGTTTTTGATTCACTTGTATTTCTGCATAGCTCCCAGCCTCGTTCAAAGGATTTTGAAATAAAAAGAACAGGTTGAGAAATGCGAGAGCTGTTATCAAGGACAGATCGGCTTTATTGAAGTGAAGTTTTTTTTTCATAATGGGATGCGACGATTGAAAAAATAGTGTCCGCTAGATAACGTTTATCAAATCCAGTTTGTCGCCCAGGTAATGGCCCAATGCTTTTTTCAATTTTTGCAGATCAGGTGCATTTAATCCAGGATCATTTTCTATGATTTGCCTTGCCTCATTACGAGCAATTTCTATCCACTCAAAATCTCTCAACAAGTTAGCCATTCTTAAAAAAGGCATGCCCGATTGGCGGGCACCGAGAAAATCTCCAGGGCCGCGAATCTTCAGATCTTCTTCCGCAATAGAGAAACCATCTGAAAACTCTTTCATGGCGTTGAGTCGAGCTTTCCCCTCTTCGGTCAAAGGGTAGTAAGCGACGAGTAGACAGTGAGAGGCGCGTTGTCCGCGTCCCACCCGGCCCCGCAATTGATGCAATTGTGAAAGTCCGAAGCGTTCCGAGTGCTCAATCATTATTACAGAAGCGTTGGGTACGTCGATGCCCACCTCGATTACAGTCGTGGCGACGAGTACTTGTATGGTTCCTTCCTGAAAATCAGACATGATTTTCTGTCTGTCTTCACGTTTCATTTTACCGTGAATCAATTCGGCTGATAGATCGGGGTACTTCATTTTGATGAACGCGAGAGTTTCGACAACAGCTTTGAGGCTGGATTTTTCCGATTCGTCGATGAGCGGACAAACGATGTAGGCTTGTCCTCCCTTTTGGATTTCTTTATAAAGCAGAGTGTAAGCTTTCTCGCGAGTTTTTTCGTAAAATATTTGGGTTTTTATAGGTTGCCTTCCCGAAGGGAGTTCATCAAGATAGGAAACACTGAAGTCTCCATAGAGAGTGAGGGACAAGGAGCGCGGAATGGGGGTGGCCGTCATGATGAGAGCGTGTGGCTGGTTGCCTTTTTTGCCGATGGCTTCCCGTTGCAAGACACCGAAACGATGTTGCTCATCGACGACGATGAGACCCAGATCCTTAAAGTTTACTTTGTCTTGAATGAGAGCGTGGGTGCCAACGATGATCTGTGCTGTACCAGACTCTATTTTTTCACGAATCTCTCTTCGAGCCTTAGCTGTTCCTGCAGAGGTTGCCAGCTCGATGGAGACTCCCAGTTTCTGACAGTAGGGAAGTAAGCTGGAGTAATGTTGTTCACTCAACAACTCTGTCGGTGCCATCATAGCCCCTTGCCTTCCGTTATCCACAGCAGTGAGAAGTGCCGTCAATGCGACGACGGTTTTACCGCTACCAACGTCTCCTTGCAGAAGGCGGTTCATTGGAAAATTTTCTTCGAGATTATCCATGATCTCACCAAGAGATCTTTTCTGTGCGCCCGTAAGCGCAAAAGGAAGGAGCTTGATGAATTTTCGGATGAGTGGACCACGCGTGGCCATCGCCTTTCCAAAGGTTTCTTTTTTGCGGAGATTGCGTTTGAAGGTCAAGCCCAATTGGATAAGAAACAATTCTTCAAAGATCAGACGTTGCTGTTCCGCAGTCTTAAAATTCTCCAGTTCTTCTATATCTGTTTCCTTGAGAGGGAAATGAGTTTTGGCGAGAGCTTGCGCTCGACTTGGTAAATGGTATTTCTTTAAAATTGTTACAGGCAAAAATTCTTCGATTCGTTCTTGATAAACGTCGATGATATTTTTCATGATGTTTCTGAGGGCCTTGATTGGAAGGCCTTCGGTGCTGTGATATACGGGGAAAATTTGTCCGATACTTTCTTCACCTGGAAATTCATCCGCAAAAGATTCCGCGTCCGGATGAACAAATTCGAGACCCGAGCCTGCATAGCGATTCACAACAGGTTTGCCTGAAAGGATAATAAAATTTCCTACTGGAAATTTTTTGTCCATGTATTTTTTGTTAAACTGAAACCATTTTGCACGTGTGAAACCAGACTCGTCTTGGACGATCACCTCAAAAACTTTTTTTCGTATTCCCAGAGATGTTGTACCGGTGTTAGAAATAGTTCCTACTAAAGTGACGTGTTCTCCCGGGATCAACTCGGATACTTTCTTGACACGACTCAGGTCTTCGTAACGAAAGGGAAGGAAGCGCAAGGCATCATCAATGGTTTCCAAGCCAAGTTTTTTTAGTAGCAATGCCCGCTTGGGGCCGACGCCTTTAACGAATTGAAGTGGATCGTTTGTGGAAGGGGCGACTTTTTTTTTCCCAGTCTCAGATTTCATAAGAAGAAGTATAATTAAAATGCACTGAAAAGACGAATGCTGGGATTATACACTACATATTTATGGAAAGAATATTTGACAAGAATTGTGGTTGTCAGTATCCTTTTATCAGCCATAAAGGTATAAAAAACAAAAAAATAGAATGTTTTAAAGACGTGTAACTTCTTTCCTTGAATTTGAAGTATGAGAAAGCTAGACGACATAGCCAGTGCGATTTTGGAGTATCACCCTGCCGCAGAAGTGGATGTGATTTTTGACGCTTATTTCTATTCCGCAAAAGCACATAGGAACCAGAGCCGAAAATCAGGCGAGGCTTATTTTTCTCATCCTGTAGAAGTGGCATGGAACCTCACACGCTTGCGAATGGATGAAAAATCAGTTGCGGCAGGATTGCTTCACGACACCATCGAAGACACCTTGGCGACAAAAGAAGAAATCGTCGAACGTTTTGGAGAAGAAGTGTGTCAACTGGTTGATGGAGTCACCAAGATCAGCAAGATGCAATTTTCTAGTAAAGAGGAGAGTCAGGCCGAGAATTACCGAAAAATGATTCTCGCGATGTCCAAGGATATCCGGGTGGTTTTGATCAAGCTTGCAGATCGTGCTCATAACATTCAAACTCTGGAGTCATTATCAGAGGCAAGCCGTTACAGGATTGCGCGCGAGACTTTGGATATATACGCACCAATTGCTCACCGTCTTGGTATTGGTTGGATAAAAAATGAATTGGAAAACGGTTGTTTACCCCATATTGCACCAGAAGAATGTCGAATAATTCGTGAGAAGATGGAGCGGGGTAGGGAGTTCCGGACGATCTATGTGGAAAAGGTTTGCCTGATCATTGAAGATGAGTTGAAAGAAGCCGACATAGAAGGAAGTATTAAAGGGCGAACGAAGCAGGACTATAGCATTTATAAAAAAATGATCGAGCAGAACATCTCATTTGAAGAGGTCTATGACTTGATTGGTATTCGTATTTTGACGTCTTCTTTAAAGGATTGCTACGCAGTTTTAGGGCTGATTCACTCATTATGGAAACCGATTCCAGGGCGCTTTAAAGATTATATTGCGATGCCCAAGCCGAACCAATATCAATCCTTGCACACAACAGTGATAGGGCCTGAGGGTGAACGTGTTGAAGTGCAAATAAGGACCCAGGCGATGCATCGTATTTGTGAAGAAGGCATAGCGGCGCATTGGCAGTACAAGGAGAAAACAGGTCCTCATTATGGAGATTCGTCGGATTCCAGACTAAACTGGGTGCGTCATTTGATCGAAAATCAAAAGGACATAAAAAATCCAAAGGATTTTTTAAACGCGTTTAAAGTCGATTTATTCTCTAATGAAGTGTACGCATTCACCCCTGCAGGAGAAGTTCTTGCCTTGCCTCGTGGGTCCACTCCATTGGATTTCGCTTACGCTGTTCACACAGATATTGGCAATCATTGCGAGTTGGCAAAGGTCAACGGCAAGTTTGTTGCCCTTCGTCATAAATTGCGTAACGGAGATCAGGTAGAGATTACCACCTCAAAAGAAAGCTCCCCCAGTAGAGAGTGGCTTTCTTTTGTAAAGACACCCAAGGCAAAAGGGCAAATCACTCACTTTATCAATGCCCACGAAAGAGAGCGTAGCTTTCGCTTGGGCCGAGAGATGCTTGAAAATGCGGTTCGCGGGTATGGAATGGACCCTTCCTTATTGATAAATGAACAACATATGAGCGAAGTTCTGCAAGGCGCAGGCGTTATGAATTTGGAAGGCCTGTACCTTGGCATGGGAATTGGAAAAATATCTCCTCTGCAGATTGTGCAAAAGTTGGTACCTAATGAAGTATTGGAGACTCGTAAAGGCGAAGAGGGCAGTCAAGTTAAGCTCAAGGAAATTGCTTCGTTCAAGAGTACCGGTAGCTCTATACGGGTAAAGTGCTTTAATGATGATATTCACCTGCGGATTGGGAAATGTTGTAACCCCGTTCCAGGCGAGCCTATTACAGGCTATATAACTCGCGCAAGAGGGGTTACCGTGCATCATATGGATTGTCCCTGTGTGAGCGATTTAGGCGGTGAATCGGAGCGGTTGGTTGTGGTGGAATGGGAAGACGAAGGGCAGAAGGACTTTGAAGTGCGCATTCATATCGTCGCAGAAGATAAGCCGGGTCAACTTGCGGAAATCACCCAAGTCGTTGCAGGTTGCAATACGAATATTACGCGTGCAAATATTAAGCAGGGGGCCAACAAGAGGGCGTATTTTGATTTTCTGATCGAAATATCAGATTTGGCGCAACTAGATGAAACCCTATCTGCAATCAGTGCTATTGAAGGCGTCATCCATGTAGAGCGAATCAAAGCCAATGCAGGGAGTGCGCATAGAGGCTAGAGGCGGGCCCTTAGCTAGAGACCCCTATGATTTTCTCGAAATGAGATTTCCCGCCTCCTATATTATATTAAGTCAAGATTTGACCCTTTCTGTGTAGAAGCCCACCGTTCCGGTGGAAAACGACTTCCAGAACGATTAAATGACTTTTGTTACTTTACCTTTTTTAAGACAACGAGTACAAACTTTCATGGTTTTAACAACACCCTTGAACATGCCCCTAATTTTTCTCAAATTAGGGTTCCATCGTCGTCGCGTCTTGTTATTTGCATGACTGACGTTGTTGCCAAACATCGGCCCTTTATCGCAAACTTCACACCTCTTTGACATCACAAACTCCCATAAAAAATCATTGTTTCAGAATGGATTCAATGCTAGCATATTGGAGATACTAACGGCAAGTAAAATAAAGAGCCTAACCTATGCTTGTCCTCAATAAAGACACACCTATAAACGAAATAATCAGTGCGCACCCGGAAACCATTCGCTTTTTTGGCGATTTGAAGATGAGTTGCGGCGAATGCTTTGCCGTGAACTTTGATACGTTGGAGAATGGAGCGCTGATGCATGGAATGGATGTCAATCACCTTTTAGTAAAATTGACCGAATTCCTTCAATCCCTCCCTGCCTCAATTCCTACAAGCAACTTATAACGATTCTTTGAGAAAAGAAGCTACGGGGGTTCCCTCCCTGCTGTGGAAAAATAATTAATTTCAATAATCTTCATATTTCAAAACAGCCCCGCTCAGAAAATATCTGCTAATTTCACTTGCCGGTATCGATCTCCAATTATGTAACTTTCTGGTTGAAAAGTCTCAGTGCTAAATTGTGTGTGTATTGAGCAATATGGTTCAATCTAATGATTTGAGAATAGGTTTTCGCAGGTTTTTAGCTTTATTGCACGTGGGTGGATTTTTTTTGCTAACAGAACTGACAAATTCTATGAATGGTGTATGAGGGGTTCTATGTGTTGCTTAGGAGGGGGCGGAACGAAGTAAAAGAAAATATGTAGGCTGAGTTGCTAATTAATGAGTAACTAGCAACTCATATAGAGCGCGCGGAGCGGAAAACGGGATATTAATCGGGGGAATGCTCAAAAACCTTTAGCCAGCTTCCCCGATAATATCTCGTAATACAGACTCAGCAAGATCTTGACTGTCTACATGGTAGCTGCCATCAGCTATTTGCTGTTTGATCCTCTCAACTTTATCGACTCGGATGTCAGAAGCCGAATTGACTGCTGAGTGAGCTTTTTGAACGTCTTTGGCAAAAGAAGAGACATTCACAGTGCTCGAAGTTGAGACGGTTGGTGATGCCCCATCAGTTTTGGATGCAGGGGCTTTAGAGTCTACCCGCGCCCGATCCTGGATGGCCTTGCTTTTTATTCTGAAGTCGTTCCCTGGAATTTCCATTTCGCTACCTGCTAAAAATAAGGAAAGTTTTTAGTATTGATCTTTTCCCAATAGGCTAATCCTTCAATCACCTATTAGATTTACCTCTTTATCGGAGAGGAGAGGCCAAACTTTAGTTCGTATCCAAAAAAAAATCCCTATCAACTATGAGACAACGATACCGCCAAAACAGGGGCGTGTCAAGAATTCTGAGGGTGAAAAATTAACTCATTATGACTCAAAGAGATTGATTTTACAAAATTTTTGAATATCATAGAGGTTTGAATAAAAACTTTCAAACCGGAACTGGATAATAAATCGTGAAATATAAAAACCCGATTCCAACAGTTGATGTCATTATTGAATTTGAAGATAAGGGAATCATTCTTATTAAAAGGTTCAATGAACCTCATGGCTGGGCTATTCCCGGTGGTTATGTGGATTATGGAGAATCGCTGGAAACCGCCGCTGTTCGCGAAATTAAAGAGGAAACTGATTTGGATGTGGAACTGGTGAGGCAATTCCGAACTTATTCCGACCCGCACCGGGATTTCCGACAGCATAACATTTCTACCGTATTCATTGGAAAAGCTCAGGGTGTCCCAACACCCGGGACGGATGCGAAAGAAATTGGGATATTCACTCGAGAGACTTTGCCCGATCCTCTGGTTTTTGATCACGCTAAGATTTTGAACGATTATTTCCAATTCATTGGAAATAATAATAATGATTGATGCTTTTTTGAAAGTAGCGCGTTGCTGGGATTTATTTCTACATCAATTTCGACAAATTTCTCTCCTCTTGATTTTCGTTCTGCTGTTTAGTGTGGCTGGCTCGAGTTTCCCCCGGGTGGGGCAGGCCGACACTTTAACGGCCCCTCAGGAATTAAAATCCTACCCTCAAATCGTTTGGAATTATTTGAAGGTATTATGCGATTTTGGCCCCCGGTATCCTGGAAGCCCTGGCTACGAAAACACCATAAAATTGATTCAGGAAACGGGCTTGAAGTTTGCCAATGAAGTCAAAACCCAGCCTTTTTACTCCGCTCAATTGTCCGACGAGAATGATCGGAAATTTCTTAATATTATTTTAAAATTCAATGGTTTAGAAGAAGGTCCGCCGCTTTTGATTGGAGCGCACTATGATACCCGGCCTTTTGCCGATGAGGAAACCAACCCCGACCTTAAAAAACAACCCATTCTTGGGGCCAACGATGGCGGTTCTGGAACAGCTCTATTGCTTGGGCTGGCTCAATGGTTGAGCGTTCATCCGCCGACACAGCCCGTACATCTGGTGTTTTTTGATGGAGAAGATTATGGTGCCAAAGGTTCAGGCCAAATTCTGCTGGGATCGATTCATATGGCATCGTTAATTCACGGTAGTGTCGAGGAGGAGAAGCCAAGGGGAGTCCTTATTCTGGATATGCTCGGGGATAAGGACCTGGAAATTTTCCAGGAAAATTTTTCTCAAAGGTCGGCCCCGGACATGACAAAGGAACTATTTGCGATTGCCCAGCGAAATAACTTTGTGCAATTCAAAGATAAAAGTAAATACACGATTTATGACGATCATTACCCCTTCGCAAAAATAGGTGTCCCTTCAGCCGTTTTGATTGATATGGACTATCCACATTGGCATAAACTCACAGACACGCTCGACAAATGCTCGATAGAAAGTTTGAGTGCCGTTTTCTCAGTCGTCACTCAATGGCTGGAAACGCAGTAAAATCCTTGATCCTCTCAAGGAAACGAGTTTGCTGATTTGAAATCAGATCATTTCGCCAGAATTTTCACGACATCCATTTTCATTTCCTTCCAGACATCCGAACATTGGCACGAAACGAGCCAAAAAAACATTAGCTGAAAATACTCATTTATAGTTGGGCCTTCATTGATGTTAAGGATGTTCAAAAAAGTAAGAAGGGGTATGCGTTAGCGATGAAATACATTTGTTCCCGAACAAGGCGGAAGTGGAATTTTCGTACAGAGAGGGGTACAATCGAAAGAGATAGCGACTGTGCTTCCTTGGCTTTTCTTACGAGCCTGAATTTTGGATAGCATTTCCTGTAAATAGTGGTGGGCATGGAAGGAGTGGCAGGATTTTGAATACAACTCAAGGCAAACGTATTCTGTTAGTTGAAGACGAAACTCATTTGGCACGTGGGCTCAAATTCAACCTCGAACAGGAAGGCTATGAAACCGCTCTTGCGGGGGATGGTCAGGAAGCTTTGGACCTTCTTGATAAGGAAGATTTTGATTTGGTGATCCTTGACCTCATGCTCCCCAAAGTGGGTGGGATGGAGGTTGCCAAACGTATTCGCAAAACGAGCATACGATTCCCTATTCTTATGTTGTCTGCCAAATCAACGGATGAAGATCGCGAGCAAGGTTTGGAAGCCGGTGCCGATGATTATATGACAAAACCCTTCCACCTTCCTGAGTTGTTGTTGCGTGTCAAAGGTATCCTGCGTCGTTTGGAATGGTATAAAGAGCCCGTACACGATCAGGAAATATTCCATTTTGACGATATGTGGATCAATTTCGGAGCAGGGCGAGCGCGAGGGAATGATGGCGAATTTTTTTTGACGGCAAAGGAAACGATGGTGATGAAGCTTTTAGTTTCTCATCAGGGGAATGTTGTCGCCCGTGAAGAGTTGCTCGAGCGTGTTTGGGGTTACGATCCTAAAACCGAGACGCGGACGGTGGATAATTTCATTGCCAAATTGAGAAAGTACTTTGAGAAGAATCCGCAAAAACCCCGAAGAATTCTGACCATTCGAGAAAAAGGCTACATGTTCAGTCCTTAGTCGACGGCAACATGGAAAAGTATCTACAGCCTTTGCTTTTCAAAGCAAATCAATAATTTAGTCAAATATAATTGGAATAAAATGAGGTTCTCAGTGATCTTAGCTGAGAAAGAACTCAATAATTCCCCAGTAATTTTTTAATTAGTTTTTTATTGATAATAATTATCATTTTTAATTATAATGTAGAGTCATTACATTATCCCACTTATTTTTTGTCCTTCGCTTTTCAGGAACCGTAATCCTATGAATTTTTTGAAATCAGCCGTTTCTCTTTTGTTTTTGACCCTTTTTTCTCTTGGGGCTTCTGTCCCCTCCACTGCGGCGACTGCAGATGTGGAGATCAAGGTTAAAAAAATTGTCATGATGTTGAATATCGCGGCGAAAGAATATCTGGAGGGCATTGCAGATGGGAAAATAATAAATTCTGCGGAGTATGAAGAAAGCCTGATTTTTTTAGAGCAGGCTGATAGCCGCTATCAATCGCTTGTCGAGAAATATCCTGGGGAAGAATCATCTGCAACAATCGAGGCCTTTAAAATATTAAAGGAATACAGTCAGGCTAAAAAAGATCCCGGAAAAATTCGTGCTGAAATCAATGCTATCAACAAGAATATTCAGAAACAGTTTCAGGTTGAGATCCAGGTCATACCTACGCAAGCGGTTTCTCTTGAAAATGGCAAGTCTATTTTCCGAAGTCGTTGTGTTCTATGTCATGGAATTGAGGGAAAGGGCGACGGCCCCCTGTCTTCTACTCTTGACCCGGCACCTACCAATTTGGCAGATCCCAAGTTCACAGGAAATGCTGAGTCGCGGCCCTACGATAATTTTCAGGTCATCAACGTTGGCATTGCCAACACGGCCATGGTTGCTTGGGCGGAGTTTTTAACAGAATCGGAAATATGGGATGTGACATATTACATTCGAACTTTTTCCAACGATGATGTTCAGCTTCCATCTCCTACACTAGAGCAATCCTCTGCTGATATTGAAACGTCATCTGGTGATAAAAATGCTTTGGATACAATTGCAGAGGCGCGTGCTCTGCTGGACCAGAGTCTGGAACAATTTAAGGGTGGCGATGTGGATACAGCGGCGGAGATGGCATTTGACGCTTACATGGTTTACGAGTCGATCGAAAGTGGACTGGTCAATAAACGCAAGGAACTGGGCTTGAGACTGGAATCGTCCTTCAGCCGTTACCGTGCGGAAATCAAACGCAATGCGCCGCAAGATCTGGTTTTAGGGATCCATAAGAATATTCACGAGGACTTACAAAAAGCAGGAGATGTTCTCGTTGAGAATATCGGGTTTGTGGGGCTTTTCCTGCAATCCTTGTCCATCATAGTGCGTGAAGGTTTTGAGGCTATTCTTATCATTGCGGCCTTAATCACCTTTCTCATCAAGTCGCGTAACGAAGACAAGGTGAAATCAATTTATTATGGTGCGGGTATCGGCGTTGTCGCGAGTTTCATCACCGCTTATGTCCTTCACGAGGTGCTTAAGATCAGCAGGGTCAGTCAGGAGATATTAGAGGGCTGGATCATGCTTGTTGCCGTTGTGGCGTTGTTTTGGGTCAGCTATTGGCTGGTTACGAAGATTGAGGCGGCGAAATGGCAGAGCTATATCTCTGGGAAAATGCGGCAAGCTGTTTCAGAGGGAAGTCTTTTCACTTTGGGGATGGTCGCGTTTTTGTCGGTCTATCGTGAAGGTTTTGAAACGGTTCTTTTCTATAAAGCACTTTATTTGTACGCAGGGCCGGGGACAGGTGGAATCATCCCCGGTTTTCTCGTGGGTTGTGTTTTGCTTGCAGGTATTTACTACCTGATTTCCAAATTGGGCATGAAAATTCCGATCAAATGGTTTTTCGCCGTGACCAGTGTCTTTTTGTATTTCATGGCTTTTGTGTTCATGGGAAAAGGTTTGCATGAGTTGCAAATGGGTGAGCAGTTGTCTTTGACTGCGGCTGATTTTGCGCCAGAAATTTCATGGTTGGGTATGTACCCTTCATGGGAGACTTTCGCCGGACAAATGGTTTTGGCTTTGGCCTACATCGTGGCACTTCTTTACACGTTTGTATTTAAGCCAGAAGCGGAAAACAAGCAATTGCATGCGGATGCAGAAAAAATTCAAAAAGACATCGCGGTCGTTCATGACCTGGTCGAGCATATTTCGCAACACGCGAAACGATGCGAGGTTTTCTTAAAGGATACTAAAGATCAGGACCTTAAAGAATTGTCGGAACATTTGAAGGAGATCGATGAAAAGGTGCATGAACTATACGATCATGTCCACTCAGTTGAAGATCAATTGTCCAGCGAGTTCGAGCGCCTGACCCGCTTGAATTTATCTGCGGATGGGAAAAAGGGGTTGGCTTAAACGTGCGTGCTCTTTTTAAAAACACACGATTTTTGCACCGCTGGGTGGGGGTGGTTTGTTCTCTTTTCCTTGTGATTTTGTCTGTCTCAGGTGTTTTGCTCATGCATTACGATATTTTTGGGCTCAACCACAAGGAAGTGAGCGGAGCATTTCTTCCCGATAAATACTTTAAGATTGAAGCGGGCAAAAGGGAAGTTCGAGCACTGGCGGGAACGCCCGATGGGTCAAGTTTGTTTATCGGTGCTCATCACGGCTTGTTTCGATCCATCGACCAAGGCAAAAGCTGGTCCGAGTTAAAAGAAGGTCTGTTCGTTCAGGATATACGATCCATCGCCGTGTCTCAGATGATGCCTGACATCATTTATGCAGGTTCTTCACAGGGGATGTTTAAATCGGAGGATGGGGGCGACCATTGGGGAGACTGGTTCGATGCCGCAAGCGGTTTGGCCCACCCCGTCGTCAGTCACATATCTATTCACCCACAAGATCCCGATATTGTCTACGCAGTTACAAATGGTGGACTTTATTATACAGAAGATGGTGGGGAATATTGGGAGCTCTCTTTTGCGGGAAAAAATCCCGATTCTCCTTCATCAATTTACCGGACTGTATTTTCTTCGGTTGATCCTGCCACTATTTATCTCTTAACTGCTGAAGGTGTTTACCGGAAAAATGATGGTGAAGATTGGGAAAATATTTGGGCCGAGCGCTTACCCAATCCACATTTTCTGATTTCGTTGTCTGCTGAACCAGAGTTTTTTTACGCTGGGACAAATGAAGGGCTTTATAAATCGTTCAATGGCGGCAGGTCATGGGTTCGTGACCGCAATCAAGATATGGAGTCGGTTCATTTTTTGGATTCTGCTGAAAAAAATATCTCTCGCTTGATTGCTTCTTCCACGCATCAAATTGTACAAACGAAAAATGGCGGTGATAAATGGGAAGAAATCTCTCTGGCTGATGTCGAAGATGAATTGAATGGTCCGATTAAAATCAGAGATTTACTTTACCTTGGAGAGGCAGGTCATTCGGTTCTATTGTTGGCTAGTGACCAGGGTTTGGTGGTCTCTTTGGATGAAGGAAAAAACTGGAGCATGCCCGAACTGGAAACGGACAGCGAAAAACTCTCGTCCGAAGATCGGAAAATGGATCTGGTTAAATTGATCACAGAAATTCACACAGGGCGATTTTTTGGTTCGTATTTCGTATTGTTGGTTGATGTTGCCACGCTCGGTTTGGTCGGCCTTGTCTTTTCAGGACTGTGGATCATTTACCAGAGAAGTCGGGGAAGAAAAAAGAAAATACTGTCAAGCCAGGAAGAAGTTGAAGAAACAATGATTGAGATTCAGGAAACGGCAGAAGATCTGTCGTTTGAAAGTACTGAAGTGCACGATATGATCGAACACATCGGTCAGCACTTGGAGAAGTGTCGGACGATTTATTTGTCTAAGGAAAGAAAAGAGATTGATGAAATAGGGCGGCACATAACGACGCTGGACAAGAAGATGCATCGCCTGATGGAACGCATCGAAGAATTTGAAAACATTTCCAAAAATTAAGATCTACGAGTGCTTCAATCGAAAAAGTCGATGGCTCTTCAGGCTCAGTAGAGTTTTAAGGATTTCAGGTGGGAAAGGTTTTTCTTGAGGGTGTCTTTGGTTGCATTTGCGAGAAAGTTCCCGCGTAGGTCCAGTTTTGTTAATGTTGTGATTTTGGTATCAACAAATGCGAGTGCTCCCCGATCCCGTACTTCTGCCCACCCCAGTTGCAAAGCTTCAAGATTTGGAAAACCCTCCGACAGTGCAATTGCTTCGGCCCCATCGTCGCCTAAAATATTGTGTCGCAGAATCATTTTCTTGAGCTTTGGGAATGAGGCTTTGGCAATCATCCGGGCACCCTCAGCGGAAATTCCATTGTATCTCAAGTCTATTTTTGTGAGCTGCTTGATGAGTGGACTCTCGACCAGAACGGCGACGCCTTTGTCACCTATCTTGTGTCCATTCAAATTCAAAAATTTACCGCCTTGTTTCAAATTGTTTTTGAAAAGCTCGGCGTAATCGACTGGGGCGGCCTGAGGAAACGATTGAGCGTGAACGTTCGAGCTTAGATAAAGGGCGACTAGCAGTGCCCAAACGGCAATGATTGATTTGCTTCGCAATGTTGTCGCAATACCTTCAGGCATTTTTAAGTTTTCTCTCAGCCATTTTTTCTTTTATTTTTTTCAGATCTTCAAGACTTGTGATGGCGATTTCGTCATCTTCCTCCTCGATGTCATCTTCGTAAATAAAATCTTCGATTTCATCCAGGTGGAGGTGGCACAAGCGGGAGTTGCATTTTGCCGCACGAAGAGCGGCGACGCCTTCCCTGCGTATTCGGTTGCTGGTTAAAAAGAGATGCTTTAATTTGACCAGGGTTTGAGACTCTGCAAGAGCGATTGCTCCTTCGTCCTCAACAAGATTGCAGTACAGGGATAGCTTGTTCAGCTTTTTAAAATAGGGCGATGCCGCGATTGCTTTGACACCATCGTCCCCGATCAGGTTGCCGTAGATATCGAGTTCGGTCAGGTTCTTGAAATATTCTGATTCAGCAATGGCGAGTATTCCTTCGTCGCTGATACTGTTATTTGGCAAGCTGAGGCGCTTGAGTTTTCTCAATGCTTTCGATTTGGAAAGGGCAATGGCACCTTTGTCGCCCAATTTTTGATTGCTCAGATCGAGAGTTTTTTTATCTGGTGTTAAAAATTGCTTTATTAAATATTCGACGCTGGCCACGAATTACTCCAGTAAAATGGATAGTCTGATGGGTTCTTTGTACAAGAGAGTATACCACAATCGAGATGTCAAGAGACGCTATTGAACTCAGGTTTACATGAATCCATAACGCAGAATAAAAAGGATTGCTATGAGGTAAAGTCCCCAGTGGACTTGGCCCCCTTGTTTTCCTGCAAGCTTGATCAGTGGGTAGGCAATGAAGCCAAGGGCCATCCCATCGGCAATATTGTGGGTGAAGGGGATGCCGCATAGAATAAGAAATGATGGTAGAGATGTGTCCCAGTTACTCCAGTCGATGTGAATGGTTTGCGAGGCCATGAGACATCCGACGATCACTAATATGGGAGCAGTGATAGGATAAAGGGTGATTTCACCTTGTTGGTAACCCCCACCAATCATTTCAGCCAGTGGAAAAAAGAAAAGTGACAGTAAGAATAACACTCCAACGGTGATGCTGGTCAGCCCTGTGCGACCGCCCTCGGCGACACCTGCCGAGCTTTCGATATAGCATGTAAGGGTTGATACGCCTACAGTCGCTCCAAATGTTGTTGCAAGGCCATCAGGGAGCAAGGCTCGGTTGAGGCGGGGCAGTTTGCCCTTTTCAAGGAATCCCGCTTGTCTCCCGATGGCTACGAGCGTTCCTGCTGTGTCGAAAATATTCACGAATACAAATATGCCAGCGATGGTCAAGACTTCCATCGTCAAAGCTCCTGAGATGTCCATTTGCAAAAAGGTCGGAGCCAGACTTGGTGGAGTCGAAATCAATCCCTTGTATGAAATCAGTCCCAAGGGGATACCCAAGGCAGATAGAACCAATAATCCTATCAATAAGGCTCCTGGAACTTTGCGGTAGAGAAGTCCACCGATTAAAATTATTCCGAAAAGTGTGAATGCAGGGGCTAGGGAATGGGGGTTCCCCATTTGCAGGAGCGTTCCTGGGTGTGATGTCACCAATCCCCCCTGGGTCAGACCAATAAAGGTGATGAACAAGCCGATGCCCCCCGCTATCCCATTTTTCATCGAAGGAGGGATGATATTGATGATGAATTTTCGCGCTTTGCAAAGGGTGAGGACGATCATTATCAACCCGGCAATAAAAACAGCACCCAAGGCAGTCTGCCAGGGAATGCCATAGCCTATAACTACGGTGTAGGTGAAGTAGAAATTGATCCCCATTCCCGGTGCCAGAGCGATGGGATAATTGGCAAATGTTCCCATGAGGATGCAGGCAAAGGCGGAAGCAAGACAGGTCGCAGTCATCACTGCTCCAAAATCCATTCCAGCCTGAGCCAATACGGCAGGTTGAACGAAGATAATATAGGATGCGGTTATGAAGGTAGTCAGCCCGGCACGAAGCTCTGTCCATGGCGTTGTCCCGTTTTCCTTGAGGTGGAACCAGGAATCCAGGCGGGTCTTTATTTTATCGGCGGTTTGCGACATGATTTTGCACTCGAATTTTTCGAACAATCATTCAAGTATGTTTTAAGTGTTTTTACAGGAATTCATTTTTGACGATTGCTTCCTCTTCTATTCGAGTGGAAATTCGGCCTTCAAGCCTTGCGCGTCGCAGAGTGGAAAATATGCTTTTAAAAAGTGGGCCGGGAGAGACCCCTAGCCGAATCAAATCGTCTCCATTCAGTTCGACTCGTCCAACTTGTCTGAGTGTGATCAAAAACAATTTTGCATCGCGGTTTGCTGTGGGTGTATTGGCTTGGGCGAGTGCTACTACCAGGGCTTCTGGTGAAAGGGGAGCAAAAAGATCGTAGATTTCGTTCGGGCTTTTTTCAGCTTCGTTTTTCATTGCAGGGAGCGCGGACAGGATAGCTGTGTGTCCTGAAATGATTTGTTCTTTGAGAGAGTTGTTCCATTGAAACTTCTGGGCCAGTTTTTCGATTTCCTCTTCTCTCAAGGGACTCAATAAAGCCAGGCAATGAGTTATCCATTTTTCTAGAGAGGATTCTTTATCTTGCTCCTGAACCCATTCTCCTTGGATAGGAATATTCTTCAAAAAATCCTCTTTCAGGGAGAGGCTTTTAATCTTGGGGTTTATCAAGTCCAATAACGAATATTCATTCAAAATACGAAGGTTTTCTAATAAATCGTTTTCCTGCAAGGTCCGTTGGAGCTCACACCAGAGTCGATGTCCGCTCAATAACTTGGGGATATTTTGTTCAATCGAATTGGTGAGCCAGCCTTGGGTTTTGGCTTCCAGGCGAAACTTGAGCCGTGTTTTAAATCTCAAAGCGCGAAAAATTCGGCAGGGATCGTCGATGAAGCTATTTTCGTGATGGGCGCGGATGATGCCATTGCTGAGGTCCTCGTAGCCATTGGAATAATCGATCAAGCTAAAAGGAGGTGAGCTGTTGAGGCTCAATGCCAAGCTGTTCATGGTGAAATCTCTGCGTAAGAGATCGGCCTTCAAATCTCCAGGGGCAACGTCGGGAAGTGCAGAAGGTGAAGAATAGCTCTCGCACCTTGCGGTCGCAACGTCGAGTTCAATCCCGTCAGGGAGAGAAAAAGCATAGGTTCCAAATTGAGAACGCTTTTCGACCTGTGTTTTAAGGTGCCGCGCGACGGTAGTGGAAAATTTTTCACCTGAGCAGGAGACGACAATATCAATATCCTGATCGTTTTCATTGTCCTTTTCAAGGATCAGATCGCGAACAAAACCGCCAACAATATAAGCCTCGATATCATGCGTGTCGGCAGTTTCAGCGAGGGTCTGAAACAGAGGGGCGAGTCTTGGGGGAAGTCGATCTGTGGGTGACTTCATGAGTCAGAAAGAGTCGGTAGAGGGGAGTATGGCTAATTGGGCCTTTCCCGTTTTTGTGTGGGGTTCAACACTTCCAGGAGGGAAGAAAATTCCATTTCTCTGGGTAAGGTGCATATTCTATTGTCGCAGGCCCTGTAAATAATTGATCCGGATAGTTTGTAGTGACCCTCATTTATATCTCGTGGAACCCAGTAAAACCTGCGAAATTCGATCACATTCTTGTGCGTCTTGACCATTTTACCGAGTGCGCCATCGAAAATAATCTTTGGTTGGGGTTCTTTCCATTGCCCCTGACCTAGAAAACGCGAATCATCCAGATTAATCTGGGTGGGGTAGTCTTCGCTACCAGGAGCAGATTCCAGTGAGTATATATGCCATCCCTCATCAAGAGTCAACCACACTCTCAATTCAAACAAATCACCGGGAAGAACTGCTTTAGGTTCGATAACGATGTTTGCAGAGAGATGATATTTGCTGGACGGTTTCCCGGAAAATTCTGAAAACGATTGAAAAGCTTGCAGGGGTGCCGCGTGCAGAAAAAACAATAAGGCCAGTAAAGCAGTTTTTATATACGTCAACAAGTCACCGTTTCGATTTTTCTTTAGTTTCTGTATTTATTTTTTTGAGAAATTTTTCAATGGAATTTGAAAAGCGTTCCTCGGGAACGGCTCCAGAAAACATTTCTCCGGTTACGATTCCCTGTTCTTTATCGTAAAGGCCAAGGATGAAGGTGGGAGTTCCCTGAATGCCAATCCTGCGACCATCTTGAATGTCCTTTTCGACAAGAGGCCTGTATTTACCACTCATCCAGCATTGTTTGAATTCATTGATACGCTTTATCCCAACTGCTTTTGCCAACCCGATTACACGGTTTAAATCAGAAGCAAGCGATGTTTTTTCATAAAACAAGGCCTGCAATTCCCAAAACTTTCCTTGATCTCGGGCACATTCGGAGGCTTCTGCCAAAGATTTCGCTTCTTTGTGAAATGGCAGGGGGAAGTGGCGATAGCCGAACTGGACATGTTGTCCATAGCGTTTGCGAAGATCACTTAAAGTGGATTGGACTCGTTGGCAGAATGGACATTGAAAATCGGAATACTCAAGCAAGAATAGTTTTCGGTCGGCACCCTCAATGTCTTTGAAAAAGAAATCACCATTGCCAACTTTAGCTGATAGGTAAAAATCGGTAGGAGGTGAGAGGAAAGGAGTGATCCAACCTTTTTCTATTGCAGACTGATATTGTTGCTCAAGAAATTTTAGTCGATTGACATTGAGCAGGTATTTTTGGATATCGTTTCTTATTGTCTCAAAATCACCCGACTCGGGGTTCATTGCGGTTTTATAAAACTCTTCGATATCTTCTTCAGTGACTATTGCTGGAGATTGTTTGGTCAATTCTGGATGGGAGAGGGCAAGCTGTTCCAATGCTTTTCTTTTTAGGGCTTGCATCTGCATTCGATGCAATTGTTCCATAGCATCATGTATTTGGGCTGACTTGATGTCCTCCATCCGGAGGACCTTTCCTTCCACAATAGCGACGACGGGATTGTTATTGAATTTTTCATTAACTGTGTTTTCAGCATTAGCAGAGCTTACCCATATGCAAAGTAGGATCAGTAAATGAATGATTGAAGGTGTTTTCATTTGGGTCTGTTTGTGGAAGTCAGAAATTCCTCGGGCGACAAGCGACTAAGAAAACTTTCCGGAAGGGGGGTAACTTGGCACCACTTATTATTATCTCTAACAAAAAGATAAAGAGCAAATGGATTGTTGGGTCAATTTTTCCGTAAACAACTTTGAAGAAATCAGCCGATCCGGTTAACTGGATCGGCTGAAAAATAAGGTTGTTCAGTTTTATTTGATAGATTCTTCAGGGTTTAAAAACTTATGACAGTTTTCAGCTAGCTTGAAAAAAGCTTTTGCCGATGGTGAATCTGGTTTTGAAAGTGTGACAGGGTCCCCGCTATCAGAGCGAATTGTGATGTCTACATCTAGAGGTATGCTCCCGAGGTATGGGAGGGCAAGTTCTTCAGCGAGATTTTTCCCACCACCTTTTTTAAACACGTCCACGTCTTCTTTACAATGCGGACACGTCATTGTGCTCATATTTTCGATAACACCTACAATAGGAACATTACTGTCTCTTGCAAACGAAATCATTTTTCGGGCATCAAGTACGGCAAGGTCCTGAGGAGTGGTTACGACCACACAGCCATCTACATCACCAATGAAATCTATGATTGTAATTTGTTCGTTACCGGTACCGGGTGGCAAATCGAAGAGGAGATAATCCAGGGTGCCCCAATTGATGTTACCGAGTAGTTCGATGATGAAGTCGTATTTTACAGCATCTCGCCAAGCAATGTGCATGTTGGGATCTTCGATCAGAAAACCCAGAGAGGCAACTTTCAATCCATTTTTAGTTTCATAAGGATCGATACCTTCTTCGGTAGAGCGTAAGCGAACAGATTCAATGTTCAATAATTTGGGAATATTGGGACCGTGCAAATCGGCATCGGCAAGTCCAACCTTGTAACCTTGTTCCGCGAGAGCGATTGCCAAGTTGGTTGTTACGGTGCTTTTTCCTACGCCACCCTTGTTACTGCCAATGATCAATTTGAATTTGATATCGCCCATTCTCTTGTTGACGAGCCAGCGGTTATGCTCATTCTTGTCAGCTTTGCAATCGGTATCGTTGTTAAACTCGCACATCTCGCAAGTATGAAGTAACCTGCATTCGCCAGTAACAGCCATCAATATCCTCCAAAATCTAAAAACGTTTCGTTTATGGGAATTATGGAAAGTTTAGAACCTGATATTACAACCTTGTAGCTTCATTATAAATCAAAGGCTTCAAAGCACTCCATAAATATTTGTGTGAAAAATAACTTGTTGAGAGTATTTAACCATTTTTGGAGTGTCAATGGAAAGAAAATTCGACTTTTTTGAAAATTGGATTTGCCGGCATATTCTAAATTTGATATTCGTATAAAGTTGAAAATAGGCCTGTTATTTTTTTTAAAAAAATAATGAACCTTTCTATTCTTCTGTTAATCTAATTTTACCAAGAGGTTTTAGGCAAAGCCTCATTAGGTTCGTGTTGGGTATTTTTTGATTCTTATAATATTTATAAAAAGGAGCGTTTGAATGAAAAGATTAGTAGCGTTGACTGCGTTGGTTTCTCTGTTTAGCATTGGAAGTTCCGTTGCTTTTGCAATGGATAGTGTAACGATTGTTGAGCCGAAGAACGGTAGTACTGTCTCCAGCCCAGTCAAAGTATGTATGGAAACTCACGGTGTGGAGGTTGAGCCTGCAAAAAAAGGTGTGCATAAGGGAAAAGGACATCACCACCTTTTGATCGATACAGACATTCCTCATGATCTGTCCAAGCCGATTGCTAAGGATGAGGATCATGTTCATATGGGCAATGGCGCAACCTGTAAAAAATTGAAGCTTTCTCATGGTGAGCACACGATCAGAGCATTGTTCGCGTTGGGAAATCATGTGCCTTACGATCCAGCGATCACTGACACGATCACGATCACTGTAAAATAAGTAAAGTTTTCAATTTCAGCGTAGTATTGCCGTCTCCGATTCATTCGGAGGCGGCTTTTTTTTGCGCTCAACAGAACATTCTTTGACAAAAAAGATTGTTTTCCAAAGAGTACGAATTTACAATTATGAAGGCTTAGCCTCCTCTGTATGTATATTTGGCTCGGCAATCACAGTTTTTTATATAAAACGGACTCAGTGAAATACTTGTCCCTCTTTCGGTAAATAATAATGACTCATCTTCCCGTAAAACGCGTCTTCTCTTTGCTTCTATTCTGGCTTGTGCTTCAGTTAGCATTTATTTCTCCTGTGGCTTGGGGAATTGAAGCCAATAAGGGTGCGGTTGCTCTTCTTTTGGTAAAAGATAAGGAGGGGAATGACTTGAGTACCGGGACGGGTTTTGTTGTCGATCCTTCCGGTATTTTGATCACGAATTACCATGTTTTGGTCGATGCGGCCCGTATTGATGTTGTTTTTTCAGGGGGAAGGACTGCTCAAGTGGAAAGGGTGGTTAAAGTGGACAGGAGCAAAGATTTTGCGATTTTAAAGTTGGAGGAGGATTTTTACTCCACTCTGGAATTGGGCAATTCTGCTGAGCTTGAGTTATTTCAATTCACACAGGCTTTGGGGTTCCCGACCCAAAGAGTTATCAGTGAAGAAGGAAATACATCGGGGCTTCTTCTGCAAACCTACGGTTTTGTGGTTGGAGTCTTACCTCAAGCAAATCCCGACTTTTCTTATATTTACACGACAACCAACTTTGATTC
>JAJDBG010000037.1 GCA_029261475.1 Nitrospinaceae bacterium | reverse complement strand
ATGATTAAAAACCTACTGTTTACTGTTGCGATCGCGTTGGTATTAGCGGGTTGCTCCGTTCGTCAAATGGCAACTCAATGGGCACTGCCGATGGTAGCCGATCAGGTTCAGGCCTTGCAGGAAGAATCTGATCTGGACCTCGCCCGAAAAGCGATTCCGGGAAATTTGAAAATTCTGGAAGGGTTGCTAAAAGGCGATGAGTCAAACTCTGAATTACTCACATACCTTGCTGAAGGGTTTTGTTCGTACGCTTACGCATTTGTGAAAGATGAAGATCCGGAGCGTGCGAGAGAGTTCTATTTACGTGGTAGAAATTACGCCCTGCGAGCATTGCCCGTTGCAAGATTGGATAAAATGTCGCCGGATGAAATCAAAGAGGCGTCCGTTTCTTTGATGCATGCTGATTTGCCAGCTTTGTTTTGGGCAGGACAATGTTGGGGGGAATGGTTGACGCTTAGCTTGAGTGAACCCAGAGCCTTTGCTGATATCTCGAAACTTGAAATCATATTGAAACGTAATCTTGAGCTTGATGAAACTTATCATTTTGCCGGTCCGCATTTAGCCCTGGGTGTCTTTTATGGCTCTCGCTCGCGAATGCTGGGCGGTAATCCAGACAAGGCAAAATTTCATTTTGAACGCAGTTTGGAACTGACCCAAAACAGGTATTTGTTATCGTATTATTTCTATGCAAAAACCTACGCTATCCAACAACAAGATCGCGACTTATTTGAAAAATTATTGAAGATAATAGAAGACTCGCCTGTGGGTATATTGCCTGAACAGAGGTTGTCAAACGAAACGGCGCGTAAACAGGCGAGGCAATTACGGGAGATGGCAGATGACCTTTTTTGATAGAAGAACAAGGCTCAAAACAGGGCTGGGTTCTCTGTGTGTTTTGGGCCTTGGTCTCATATCTATACTGACGATCGTGGGGTTTTCGATTGATACTGTCGAGGCGGGCGAAAAGCGACACGTCATTAAATTTTCAACACTGGCCCCTGAGGGTTCGTCATGGATGAAAGAAATGCGTGCTCTGGCCAAGGAAGTAAAACAGAAGACCAACGGTCGAGCTGTGTTCAGGTTCTATCCAGGCGGTGTGTCTGGCGATGAAAAGGATGTGATACGGAAAATGCGAATCGGCCAATTGCATTCGGCAGGTTTCACAGGCGTTGGACTGGGTGACATTCTTCCAGAAGTGCGGGTTTTGGATTTACCCTTTCTCTTTGATAGCGATGAAGAAGTGGCTCATGTCTACAATGCGACAAACGATTATTTTGCTCGGGCTTTCGATAAAAAAGGATATGTTCTTTTGGGCTGGGTTCCTGTCGGTTGGGTGCACTTTTTTTCCATTCCCAAAATAGACAGCATAGTGGATTTACAGCATTCGCGCCCCTGGCTGTGGGCGGGTGATCCATTGGTGGAGTCGGCCTATCGAGCCATGGAGGTGACTCCCATTCCCCTGGCTCTGCCCGATGTTTTGATGTCTTTGCAAACGGGGATGGTCAACACCGTTTACGGATCGCCTCAGGGTGCGCTCGCTTTACAATGGTTTTCGCGAGTGAAGCACATGAGCTCTTTTCGTATGGGCTACGCGACGGGTGGAGTTTTGATTTCAAAAAGAAAATTCAATAAATTGCCAAAAGACATTCAAACGATTTTAAAATCTGTGGCAAAAAAACATTTGGAGAAATTGGAAAAAGTTATTCAGGGAGAGAATAAAGAATCTATCGAAGTCATGAAAGAAAATGGAGTGAGCGTCACTCCAATGCTTTCAAAAAATGCAAAAGCGCAGTTTTATCGTGCTGGAGAACAGGCACGAAATCAATTGACAGGTCGATTATTCTCGAAGCAACTATTGAAAAAAGTAGAATCTGCGATTGCTGAAGTTCGTAAATAGAGAGATTGCAGTGCTTGTAATCAATAATTATAGAGGAAGGCGGTAAAGCTGTGAGTAAATTGTATGAAGAACTGAATGACAAGTTACGTGGCTTCATTGAAGAACAAAAAATTTTCTTTGTGGGAACCGCCGCTTCAGAAGGGCGTGTCAACGTGTCCCCAAAAGGCATGGACAGTCTTCGAATATTAAATGAAAAACAATTGCTATGGCTCAACCTCACAGGGAGTGGAAATGAGACCGCCGCCCATATTCAGGAGCAAGCTCGCATGACCCTCATGTTCTGTGCTTTTGAAGGAAGCCCACTGATATTGAGAGCTTATGGAAATGCCAGAGCTGTTCATCCCAGAGATGAAGAATGGAATGAGTGGATTTCGCTGTTCCCTGAATACCCCGGACCGAGACAGATTTTTTTGCTCGACATCGACCTTATCCAAACTTCATGCGGGTTTGCCGTCCCGAATTATGAGTACAAGGAGGATAGGGGGGACTTGGTTTATTGGACGGATAAGATAGGAAATGACGGTGTGAAAAAGTATTGGGCTGAGAAAAATCAGGTCAGCCTGGACGGTAAACCGACAAAAATTTTCCAAGATGCAGACGGCTCCTAGGCAATAAAGATTTATGTTGTGTAGCTATGATTTTATTAAGCGAGATAAAAACAGAGAGTAAATATTTTTATTTTCCCTGTAAACTGGGGTACTAAAACTCCTGCTTCAATAATATAGGGGTCAAATCTTAAGTTAATGTTAATTTGTGTCAAGGGGAGGGGGTAGTTATTTTATATGCGAAGTAAAAAAAAGCGAGGGCCAATGCTCCGGAAAGAAACATTATTTTTTGACTGCTGGCTATCATTTTTGCAGTCATTGAATGGATGGGTTTCCCGATGAAGGGCTTTTCGACCCATTCGCCATGATAACGGTTGGGGCCACCGAGTTGAATGCCTAGTCCACCTGCAACGGTGGCTTCGGGCAATCCGGCGTTGGGGCTGGAATGATTTTGCCCGTCGCGGTAAGCGGTTGTTAGAGCCCGTTTCCCATTGAATCCGCAAATGGAAACAGCGAGTGCCAGTATCGG
This sequence comes from Nitrospinaceae bacterium, assembly GCA_029261475.1. GTDB lineage: Bacteria > Nitrospinota > Nitrospinia > Nitrospinales > VA-1 > Nitrohelix. The sequence goes on along the minus strand of JAJDBG010000037.1, from coordinate 20,892 downwards.
GACGGAAAGACGCGCGGGTATCCAGTTGGCTGCATCGTCGAGGCGTGCTGGAAATTTTCCAAACGCAATATACTTTTCATTTTTATAGCCAAACAGGGAGTCCATTGTATTGATTGCCTTGTATGCCAGAGCAAGGGGTGCTCCACCAATAAAGGCGTAGAACATTGGGGCTATGATGCCGTCCACAGAATTTTCAGCGACGGTTTCTATTGCACCGCATGCGAGTGCTGGCGCAGTTAGCTCCATCGTGTCGCGACCGACAATTTGTGACAAACTTTTGCGAGCCGATTGCAGATCATTATTTTGAAGATGAATTTGTACCGGGCGGCTTTCGTCATAAAGACAGCGGGTAGAAAGTGCGCTGTAGATGAGATAAATGGAGCCTATCTCAAATGCAATTGGCGACAGGGTCTTGAGTGCTTCGAGAATGGCCAGGCAGGTCAGTGCGGTTACGGAAATCACTGTGAGAGTGGTGATTGCTCCAGCCAGTGTTGTATTAGAAATTTTTTCTCGGGTTTGTTTCTCCAGAAAGGTTGCTAGCCTTCCTATATATCTTATGGGGTGGGGGAAATGTCGGGGGTCACCCAGGATAAGATCGAGGTAGAATGCCACAAAAATACGATCAGCGAGGTCCATGACTCATATCAGATTGAGTTGAAGCAGTCCATTTTTCAGACTAGCGATCAAACGCGCGTTTTCTTTTTCGTTGCGCACCGCTGTCCTGAAGTAGGAAGAATCGAGGCCTATAAAATTTTCACAATTTCTTATCAGAATACCATCTTTGAGAAGTGTCTCAAAAAGTTGGCGTGGAACGTTTGGGTTATTGCTGATGAGTTGAAACAGAATAAAATTTGCCGAACTTTGGAAGGGACGCAGGCAGGTAAATTTTTCCAGTTGCTGGAACAACTGCTTTCTCTGTTCTTCGTTCCAGGTTCGAGTCAATTCGGTGTAATCCTTGTCGAGTAAAGCCACAGTGCCAAGTTTTTGCGCAAGGGCGTTTACGGACCAGGGCGCGCGTCGCGAGGTGATGGATTGAACGATATGCGCGGGAATGATTCCGTATCCGAGGCGAAGCCCGGGCAAGGCATGGAACTTGGTCATGCTTCGGATTCGAATGAGAAAGCGATGGCTTTCTGAAAATTTTGATGTGTCGAAAAATGCATTTGAGAATTCAGCAAAGGTTTCGTCGATGATCAGAAAGATTTCTTTTTTTTCGCAAAAATTCAGCAGAATTTTTAATTCACTCAGGCTCCAGAGTTGTCCTGCGGGGCTACTGGGGTGCCCTAGAATGATGGCACCCGTATTTGCTCGTGTTTCAAAAAGTATTTTTTCTGCGGGTACTTTGAACCCATCTTCGGCAGAACCACAAAGGGAATGTATGGGATGGCCCGATAGCTCAAAGGCTCTGCGATATTCTGAAAAGCATGGATCTAAAATAACTATCGTTTTAGATGTCGGGATCAGGTCGGGGAGGGCATAAATCAGTTCCGTTGAACCATTGGTGACGATCAAATTAGTTTCGGGGACATCCCATGTCTGACTCAAGGCAGATTTGAATTCCCTGCAATCGGGGTCAGGATAGGCTTGAATCCATTCTCCAGCCTGTGGCAAAAGGTCGAGAACTGCTTTGGGCGGACCCAGCCGGTTTATGCTGGCACTGAAGTCGAGAATGTCTGAGGGTGTTAGACCGCTTACTTGTGAGGCCGACACCAAATCTCCTCCATGCAAAGGCCATTGTGGCTTTTGTTTGTCGTCGCGGGAGGAGGTTGGAAAAGTTTTTGCGTTTTCTGCCGGGGGATTCATGCTTTAATCTTTTAAGAATTTTCTATCATTAGTTTACGAAAAATACTTTTGGTCACGGTTGCCATGAAGTTTTTTAGGAGAATAGCATTTTGATAGTAAAATAGCAGTCGTAGATTCCGTTGTTCCCATAATGCATATTCCCAAAGAAAATATTATTGAATGTCTGTAGATGAACTGCTGGTAAAGAATTTGAAAGTTGCATTTTCTTCCCCCGAGGGAGATCTTGTGGCCGTGAACGGGATCAGCTTTCAAATTAAAAAGGGGGAGATTCTGGCCCTTGTTGGCGAGTCGGGTTGTGGGAAGACCGTGAGCGCACTTTCGATTTTGCGTTTGATTCCCGATCCGCCGGGAAAAATTATTGAAGGAGAAATTCGTTTGGGTGAGCGCGACCTTCTTCGACTGTCTCCAAAAGAGTTGAGGGATTTGCGTGGCAATGAGATCGCTATGATTTTTCAAGATCCGTTAGCGTCTCTCAATCCGGTATTAACGATTGGTGAGCAAATAATTGAGACCCTTTTGCGTCATTCCAAAATTTCCCGAGCAGATGCCAGAAAACGAACAGAGGAATTATTGCGACGTGTCGAAATTCCTTCACCTGCCGAAAAAATGAAAAACTATCCCCATCAGCTATCCGGTGGGATGAGGCAGAGGGTGATGATTGCGATGGCTTTGTCTTGTTCTCCCAAAATACTGATCGCCGACGAGCCTACTACGGCACTCGATGTTTTGATTCAGTTGCAGATATTGGAATTGCTAAAGCAATTGAAGGAAGAAACCGGTCTGTCCATTCTGCTGATAACACATGATCTGGGAGTGGTTCGCGCCATTGCGCAACGCGTTCTTGTCATGTATGCCGGAGACATTGTCGAAGTTTCGCCGATTGATGAGTTGATGGAAAATCCTCTGCACCCTTACACACATGGTTTGATTGAATCATTGCCCTCTCAATCTAAAGGCAAAAGTAAATCTCGCTTGCCCGCAATTCCAGGAGTTGTCCCACCGCCGGGGCAACGGCCTGCGGGATGCCCGTTTCACCCCCGTTGCGCGAAATCCGAAACGCGTTGCGGTACAGAATTTCCAGAGTTGAAAGAAATAGAACCCGGACATTGGGCGAGATGTTTTGTGGCGGAAAGGGGCCGATGAAAAAATCTTTAGCACCCCTTTTGGAGGTGAAGCATTTACAGAAAAACTTTCATTCAAAGAATAGCTCGAATGCCGGTGATCTGCTGAAAGCCGTGGATGACATTTCGTTCGACTTGAATGAAGGTGAGGCTCTTGGCTTGGTCGGCGAGAGTGGTTGCGGTAAATCGACAACGGCACGCGCTGTATTGCGTCTCATCGAGCCGAGTGCTGGCGAGGTATTATACAAAGGCGTTGATTTGCTGAAACTGCGCTCAGAAGAGATGCGCCCTCTGCGAAAAGAAATGCAAATCATCTTTCAAGATCCTCTAGCATCTCTTAATCCAAAACGAAGGATTCGGGATATTCTTGCCGAGCCTTTCACGATCCATGGGATGAAAGACATCGATTGTCAGCAAAAGAACATTGCCGAATTACTGCAAAAGACGGGACTGTCAAAAGAACAACTCGAACGATTCCCGCATGAATTCAGCGGTGGGCAGTTGCAACGCATTGGCATCGCCCGAGCTCTGGCATTGAAGCCGCGTCTGATCGTAGCGGACGAACCCGTATCTGCCCTTGACGTTTCTATACAGGCCCAGATCGTCAATTTGTTATCTGATTTGAAAGAAAATGAGGGCATTGCCTTCCTGTTCATCTCGCACGATATGGGAGTGGTCGAACATTTTTGTGACCGCGTGGCGGTGATGTATCTGGGTAAAATTGTAGAGATTGCGACGACGGAATCTCTGTATGCCAGACCGCTTCATCCCTACACATCCGCATTAATGGCGGCTGTTCCCAGTTTGAAGGATAAAATAAAGGATAGAACGGTTATCACTGGAGAAGCATTGGATGCGTCCGATTTTTCGGAAGGCTGTGCTTTCTATGCGCGATGCCCGATCAAGGAAAAGCAGTGCGAAGAAAAATCTCCCCCCCTCAAGGAAATCTCTCCTAACCATAAAGTGGCCTGTCATCTGAGTTAGTGTCGTTTTTAAAGAAGGGTCGCTGGGCCAGGGTAAAGAAACTAATGGGCCGATACTTTCTGCGCCGGATCTTGCCGATAAAAGTCTTTTAAAACCTGATAAAGTTCTGGATGATGGTGTTTCATGTTTTCAGGTTTGCAAAAAAAACATTCAGTCACCACCGCGAAAAATTCAGTTTCATTCGTTGCGGCATAGCTATCAAAAAAAGTGGGCTTGCCATGTTCTACCTTGTCGCATAGAGCCAGGTACTCTTGAGAGCACACTTCAATCCACCGCTGATATTCCTCAGGCGTTGCTAGTAGAGGTGTTCCATCGGGACTGCCATCGAGCATATCCAGTTTATGCGCAAATTCGTGATAAACAACATTGTGTCCGTATTCTGGATGTCGAGTTTCTCTTTTCACCGCATCCCATACGAGTAGTACCGGGCCGCTATGATGGGCTTCGCCAAGAATTGGCATCGGGCCAGACAATGGAGCCGTGCGAACTTCAAAAAAACCCACTGAACTTTCAGGAGTGAAGACGGTAGTAGGATAAACGTAAAGGGTCTTCACATTGTTGTAATAATCGTTTGGTAAGGCCAGTATCATCAAGCAGGCGTGGGCGGCGATAGTGACGCGAATTTCATCCGTCAATTCAAGATCATTGCACCCGAGCCAATACTTTTCGGCAATAAAGATTTGGATGAGATCCTGTAAGCGTTTTTTTTCGTCATCATTCAGGTATTGATAATACTGAATATTAACTTGAATGAGCTTTTCCCATTCTCTTGGGAAAGGACTGGCTAGTATTTTTTTTCTCCGATTGTCACGGAACCAATGCCACATAAGATTTGACCTTTTTCGGACTCAATCATTGCTACGTTTCCAAAGTATTTTATTATAAGGCGGGCTTTTCGGAAAGAGGTGTCTTCTCTGTTCGATGTTTCATCAAGGAAAGCATTGCGAAGAAAAATTTCCTGTCCCAAAAGAAGTCGCCTTTGACCATAGCACTGCTCGGCATCTGAGTTAGTAATTCATCAATTATAATTCAAGCACATTCTTTAGACTCAAAAGATGAGTTTGTTTGAAGTATTTAAAATTTTTATCAAGACTTCCAAATTTATGCTAGTCTCCTATTTTTTTTAAGGGAAAGTGAGCTTTGACTGTTTGGCGTTCATGTTTAACAGGAGAGTCGGAGGAACCAAATTGATGAGATTATTACAAATCATAAAATATTTAGTCGTGGGGTTTTTATTCGGTATCAGTCTTTGGGGGTGTGCTGGCGGTATGGTGGGGACGGTCTTAAGCCAAGAGCCCTATAATCATGCAGAAACACTATCTCGTATTACGGATCTGGGCACAGGGCGTAGCGAGTTTAAAGATCCTAAATACGGTATTTCGTTCAGTTTTCCTTCAAATTGGAAGGTTGTTGAACCAAACGAAAAAATTAAAACTAGTAAGGGGAGTGATCTGCGAATTTTCTTAAAGGGTCCCAACGGAATAGTGATTGCCCGTGCCGATCAGTGGTCTATGTCACTTTCTAAAGTTGAATATGAACAAGGTTTTGATGAATTTTTTGGAGAAGTGATTTCTTCCAGGATAAGAAAATACGACCATCTGAATATGAAGGGTTCTTCCGTAGTAAGTGAAAAAGTTACTCCATCCGAAAAGGGACTTACTTTTGAAATATCAACTACTTATCCAAAAGGCAGGAGAGGTCCTGTTTATACCCTGGGAAGGCACTTTCTCCAATTTGAAAACGATTTTGTAACAAACCTGCTTGTTGTTGGTAACCCAGTTACTAAGGATCTTAAGGAAGATGCTATGTGGGATATCTATAAAACTTTTCAGATCACTGGACTGCAGGAAAATAAAGGTTGATCCCAGATAGTTGGGCAATTTTGCAAGGATCGAATAAATTATCACCAGATCGCGGCATTTCCTTGACAAGAGGTAGTCAAATGCTATAGGATGCCAAATTCTTGCTTTGTGAAATGTAACGATTGTATCTAATTATTTCAAACGGTTGCCCCGTTCACCCTTTCAAATGGGATCGGTGGCCCGTATGGTCAGGAGCGTTTAGAGATGTTTGCAGTTTTAGCGACAGGTGGAAAACAGTACAAAGTTTCTGAAGGTGATTATATCGAGGTTGAAAAGCTGGAGCAACCTGTAGGCGAAGCTGTTTCTATTGATAAGATTTTGATGATAGGCGATGGCGATTCGGTTCAGGTTGGAGCACCCTATTTAGATGGAGTTACGGTAAAGGGTGAGGTTGCTGAGCAATTGAAAGGTGATAAAATCATCATTTTTAAAATGAAACGTCGGAAAAAGTATCGTCGGAAGAATGGTCACCGACAGTTGTATACCCGACTCAAAATAACTGAAATTTCCAAGTAGATAGGAAAAGAAAATGGCTCATAAAAAAGGACAGGGTAGTACTACTAACGGAAGAGACAGTATTGGCAAACGTCTGGGCGTGAAACGCTATGGCGGTCAAGTTGTTAAGGCGGGTGAAATACTTGCTCGACAACGTGGTACTTCGTTTCATCCCGGTGAAAATGTTGGCTTGGGAAGCGATTACACTCTTTTTTCAAAAATACCTGGCGTAGTGAAGTTTGAAAATATGCGCCAAAGAAGACAGAAGATCAGCGTTTATCCCGTCGTCAGTTGATTGGCGACGTTTGACGCAGTTCATTAAAAGGACGCAGGTCCCCCCTGCGTTGCAGGTGACCCGGCGTTTTTGCTTTCCGGGTGCTTGATGCGCTCTTCCCCCTTGGCGCTTTCTCATGTTTATTGATCTCATTAAAATATCAGTTCGGGCCGGCGACGGCGGCGACGGTTTCGTTAGCTTTCGTCGTGAAAAGTATATTCCCTATGGCGGACCCGACGGCGGTGATGGCGGCAAAGGTGGTGATGTTATTTTGGCGACAGATTCCAATTTGACGACTCTGGTGGACCTGAAGTATGGGAAAAATACCAAGGCCGAAGATGGAAAACCTGGCAAGTCGAGTGACATGACGGGGCGGGCAGGAAAAAACTTTATCGTCAAGGTTCCCATTGGCACTTTAGTTAAGGATGGGGAGACGGAAGAGGTTCTGGCCGATCTGAAGGAAGAGGGCGAGACATTCCTGTTAGCTAAAGGTGGAATAAGAGGCTTGGGTAATGCTCGTTTCAAATCCTCGATTCAGCGCGCTCCTAGAAAGTTCAAACCCGGAGGCGAAGGCGAATCCCGATCTGTGATTTTGGAGCTCAAGCTACTGGCGGATGTGGGAATCGTGGGTTTTCCAAATGCAGGCAAATCGACTTTTATCTCTCGAATATCCAACGCGCGACCGAAGGTTGCTAATTATCCTTTCACGACCTTGACTCCACAACTGGGAATTGTGCAACTGGAAGATTACCAGTCCTTTGTTGCGGCAGATATCCCCGGATTGATTGAAGGGGCACACGAGGGTAAGGGGTTGGGAATCCAGTTTCTCAAACACATTGAACGAACCCGCGCTTTGGCGCATTTGCTGGACTTTTCAGAGTGTGCAGAGCGCGACCCGATCGAAGCTTTTCACGCCTTGCAAAAGGAACTCAAAGCGTTCGATGAAGACCTTTTCCAAAAACCACAAATCATTGTGGCCACAAAAATGGATGACCCCGGTGCTGTGGAACGCTTTGAAAATTTACGGCCAGAATTGGAAAAGTTGAATTCCTCTATATTTGCTATTTCTTCGGTCTCTGGCGAAGGGATCAAACCTTTGTTATGGGCATTGAAAAGTTTGCTGGATAAGGAAAAAGCGAAAGAGGCTGAAGCCTAAAGTAAGTCAGCGTGACCGATTGACTGATTACTGAATCAGGAAATCTTTGAATTTGATTTTCTTCACCCGCCCGCCACCAACTATTTTTTTATTGAAGGCTGTGATCAAGCGTTTTTGGAGTTTTTCCTTCACATAAAGAATATCGTTGTAAAAACGTCGAGACAAAAATTGTTCGATTGTTGTTACCATTATTTTTTCATAAATGGGAAGCGCATCGCGAATCAATTGGGCCGTATCCTCGTCACTGCACTGTATTTCCATGTTGAAACTGAGCACACGGATATCGGTGACACTATAGGCAACCGGCATTATCGCTCCCAAGGGAACTGAAGAATTTTTAACGGTCAATGCGGCCGCCAAGCCTGCGCTGGTTTCTTCCTCTGCACCTTCTGTTTGAACGGCACCTTCTAGTGCTGACGATTCAGCCAATTCTTTTGCCAAGTCAGAATTTTTCTCAGGGTCTGCACCAAGAACAGGAGTTGGTTTATTGAGATTTTCTGCAGGTGATTGGCCTTGTTTCTCCCCTTCGGGTTGCTCGGTCGCGCCTTCAGCTTTTGGGTCTGTAGTGTTCTCAGTGGAAGGCGTTTCACCTTCTTTGGGTTGAGGTGTCAATTCGGCTGGCACAGGAGCTTCGGGTTGGATCAATTTTGCCAGTTCGGGAGGCATGATAGTTTCCAGTCCAAAATATACACCCGCTCCAGCCAAAGCCAGAGCTAGAACACTTCCTCCAGCGACAAGTTTTCCTAAAAGAGTGGTGGGAATTGGAATGGGCCCGATTTTTTTTCTGGGTTCTTCTTCCTCTTCCTCTTCATCATAGTCACCGTACTCTTCCCCCATTCCTATTTCATCTTCGTCTTCTTCATCTGTCTCTTCCTCGCCTTCCCCTTGGCTATCCTCATCCTCATCTTCGTCTTCATCTTCATCACCATCTACACCATATTCATCATCATTTTCTTTATCATCAACTTGTTCGGTTTCTTCTGGATTTGTTTCAGTTGCGGCATCTGTGTCAGTGTCTTCGTTGAGTTGATCCTGTTCAGCAAAAGCGGCGGCCCACATGTCTTCTTCGGGGGCCTCTTCGCCTTCAGGAGGTTCTTCGCCTTCGGGGGTCTCAGCGGTTTCTGTCTTTTTGTCTTCGTTGAGTTGATCCTGTTCAGCAAAAGCGGCAGCCCACATGTCTTCTTCGGGGGCCTCTTCGCCTTCAGGAGGCTCTTCGCCTTCGGGGGTCTCAGCGGTTTCTGTCTTTTTGCCTTCGTTGAGTTGATCCTGTTCAGCAAAAGCGGCGGCCCACATGTCTTCTTCGGGGGCCTCTTCGCCTTCAGGAGGCTCTTCGTCTTCGGGGGTCTCAGCAGTTTCTGTCTTTTTATCTTCGTTGAGCTGATCCTGTTCAGCAAAAGCGTCGGCCCACATGTCTTCTTCGGAGATATCAGCATCACCTTCGGTATCCTGATTTTCAGCGTCTGCTGTTGAAGCGGGGGCAGGCTCATCTGGTATTTCTTCATCTTCATCCAAAATATCGTCTAGAAGACCATCCAGTTCTTTGTTGTCTTCATCGGGCGTTGTTGTATTTTTGGAGGAATCTTCTTTTGTTTTTGAAGCAGGGGGATTTTGTTCTACTTCATCTTCATCCATTATACTGTCTAGAATGCTGTCAAGATCTTCATCTGAGTCAGAATCGGCAACTGCGGTTGGGGGTGTTTCTGAATTTTCGCTTTGCATTTGAACCGAGTCATCGGAGACCTCTCGTGATGTTGAAGAGGGCATTTGGTTCTGCTCTACGGAATTATCGGGTTCCTCAGCCATGACATCGTCCATGAGCCCGTCGAGGTCTGTGTCATCCGTCGAAGCCGATTTCGTAGCAGGGACTTCTTCATCCTCAGGAGTTTCTTCGAGGTCTTCAGCCATGATGTCATCCATGAGTCCGTCGAGGTCCATGTCATCGGTCGAAGCCGGTTCAGTAGCAGGTGATTCTTCCGGCTCAGGAGTTTCTTCGGGTTCTTCGGCCATGATGTCATCCATGAGTCCGTCGAGGTCCGTGTCATCAGTCGAAGCCGATTCAGCAGCAGGTGATTCTTCAGCCTCAGGAGTTTCTTCGGGTTCTTCAGCCATGATGTCGTCCATGAGCCCATCGAGGTCCATGTCGTCGGTCGAAGCCGGTTCAGTAGCAGGAGATTCTTCAGCCTCAGGAGTTTCTTCGGGTTCTTCAGCCATGATGTCGTCCATGAGTCCGTCGAGGTCCATGTCATCGGTCGAAGTCGGTTCAGTGGCAGGGACTTCTTCATCTTCAGGAGTTTCTTCGAGGTCTTCAGCCATGATGTCGTCCATGAGCCCGTCGAGATCCATGTCATCGGTCGAAGCCGGTTCAGTAGCAGGTGATTCTTCAGCCTCAGGAGTTTCTTCGGGTTCTTCGGCCATGATGTCGTCCATGAGCCCGTCGAGGTCCATGTCATCGGTCGAAGCCGGTTCAGTAGCAGGCGATTCTTCAGCCTCAGGAGTTTCTTCGGATTCTTCGGCCATGATGCCGTTGAGCAAATCTTCCATTTCTGGATCGTCAGAACTTGAAGTCAATTCAGAGTTTTCAGGTTCCGGCGGATTGTCCTTTTCAGATGGGGTATTGGGGTCAGGGTGTTGCTCACTGACAAGGGACTCGTCCGCTGTGGACGGAGATTGTTTTTCGACGGTGAATTTATTGTGGCATTTGGCACATTTCACACTCACCGGTTTTTTATCCAAACCGGGTAACTCAACGTCGTAAATAGCTTTGCAGGAAGGACAGTCGATTCGCATAACGGCATTAAAATTAATAGGTTAGCTAATCCATTATAGGGATTTCGCCATAAAAAGCAAGGGGTACCTTTTTTTAACGGCTGAAAACAGGGAAACCAAAACCTTTTTTTACGTTTTGGGCAATTGACAAGATTTTTCCTCCCTTTTATAATGCTAACCTCAACGTAGGTTTGTACCTAAATTTTAATTGCCAAAATCATATTTTGGGCTTAACATCAGTGGCTGTGTTTTGCATTCCCGGTTTTGTAAAAACGCTGGATAGCATTTGTGATTGAATAAATTATTCTGCTATTTAATGTCAGGATGAAGTACAATATTGGAAACGTGTTTATAAACTAGCAAGTGGAGTTCCATGTTTATTACTCGAAAACAAAGTACTTTTGTATCGGGCGTATTGTCATTTGCACTGACTTTTATTTTGATTGAGCAAATGCAACAACACCCCTCAAACTTAGTTCCTCATAATTCTTCCTTTGATTCTATTGAAACCAAAGTGTTCAATCGATTGGCAAAGGAGCATGAAACTCTCACTAGTTTGAAACGTGGGAAAGCCAAAGCCCGAATTACAGAAGTCATCGAAGGTTATAAGACGGGTATGAGTGAGGATTTTGCTAGAGTAATGCCAGATTTAATTCTGCGTGAGAGCGGCAAATACGGTTATGATCCTTTGTTTCTAACAGCGTTGATTATAACAGAAAGCTCTTTTAACAATTGGGCCAAGTCGGGGAAGGGCGCATTGGGCTTAATGCAAATTCGTCCCGCTACAGGAGTGGCTTTGGCTCAGGAAACAGAAATGGAATGGAATGGAACTCGAACACTGTTTGAGCCTGACTCAAATGTTGCTTTGGGTGCCTATTATTTGAATAAAATGATTGGACGTTTTGGTGATCTGTCTCTGGCATTGGAAGCCTACAATCATGGCCCTTCTCAATTATCGCGCTACCTCCGTAAGGGGCACCGTCCCTCGAAGTATTCCCGAAAAGTTTATAGGCATTATAACCGAATCAAGTCCCCTTCAATATAGAGGAGGCGTTCCGTATGGGAACAGCCCTTCTATTTCCAAGCTAAAATCCACTGCGTTCTCATTGGATTTTTCCTCAATAAAGACTAAACATTCACTGAACGCATATTGATGTATTTAAAGTCAAAGAAAACAAAATTGATGCCAGTTTGGCAAAAATGTATGAGTGCTGTTTTGTTAGCGATTTTATTGCTAGCAGGTCTGGGCTGCGCAGAAGTTGAAGTTACTGAGGCTTTCAAGGGGAATTTTGAAAAGTCTAAAGGAAATAAAGTCATTACTGACTATTGTCAGAGTTGCCATATTCACAAGGACTTTGATTCGACTGAACATATGGTGGAAGTGCAACTGGATTACAAGCGGACTGTTTTCAAAAATGCTGAGGAATGCCGTGTTTGTCATTATCTTGAAAAACATCTGGTATATGATCAGTTTCTTCGAAAAACCAGACGTCCCGGCGACGCAAATCGGGGGAAGTTTAAAAGTTTTGAAAAAAAAGAATTGGTGAAAATGAAAAAGTCTCGCAAAGAAGAAGCTTCAAAAGAAGAAGTTTTAGATGATGGTGATCCAGCATCCTGACAAACAATCCGTAATATTTTTTTAAATTTTTTGACAGATGTTGAACCTCTCTAATTATAATAGGGTCCTTTTTGAGAAAATGGATTTTTTTGTTCGCAAGAATTGTTTAGGGACGAATGTGAAAAATAGAGTGGATAGGCCATTTAGGTCAATGTCTCAAAATTTCTATGAATCTACATTAGCCTGTATGGTTCTCTAGTTTTCAGAGTTATCCTCTTTTTAAGAAAAGTTTTATTATGAAGCCGATTATTTTTCGCTGGCTGGTATTTTGGTGGGGAATACTCGCTGTCAATGGTGTTTTATGCCATGCGTTTTCTTTCGGAGAAATCCGTCTGCACAGTCAGTTTGGCGATCCCTTCCTTGCAGAAGTAGAGCTTTTCCATGAAGTGGGTGGTGTGGTTGAGATCGAAGTGGGTAGTCCTGGAGATTACCAGAGGTTACAATTAGATCGCCCTGCGTTACTTGATGAATTGAATATAGTTGAGATTCGTCGTCTGGATTCAAATTCTGTTTTAGCCCAAATTGCTTCAGAATCCCCTCTTTTTTATCCCTCATTTAACCTGATTCTAAAGGCCAACCATAAAGGTGGCACTTTGCTGGAATCGTATTTGATTACGGTTGATTTTCAAAGTAGTTTGTCGCTGGGTGGCTCCTCGACCGAGAAAGATCCTTCTTTAGAAAAACCAGTTGAAAAAGAGGACGGCGCACTGGTTGAGGCACCTGGGCCGCCATTAGAAAGCAAGAAATCTGCCGAAATTTTGGCGACCAAAGTCAGTGATGAGAAAAACAATGCGCAAACCCCCATGCTTTCGGCAGACGTTGGTAAAGTAACCGACAACCTGATATCGAAAGGCCCGACACCCCAAAAGGGTAACGTTACCGTCGACACTCCTCTATCACTGATAGAACTTGAGTCACCTCGATCTTTTGAGGCTTATACAAGCATTGCGATTCAAAGCCCCTCTCCATTGGTAAAAAAGGATTTGCAGCTCCCGCTAAGCTTTGCAGAGGGTATTTTCCCCAGACTACCGCCGGGGCAAATGAGTTCTCCTCCTTTAGTTGTAATAAAAAAATCTACAAAATCAAGTGCTCCCGGATTTGTGAAAAGTATGCCGGCCAAGATACCAGAGGAGTTGGATAAGGCTGGGGCTATGAACACCTTGACAGTGCAATGGGGTGAAAGTTTATCGAGTATTGCCCTGAAATTGGATCACAAGGAAACGATGAAGAGAGTTGTTGTTGCACTTTGGATGGACAATCGAGATAGCTTTATCTTCGGAAATATGAATGGATTGAAGGTGAAGAGTGTTTTAAAAACCGATAATCTTAGTGAACGATTGAAAGAGGTTACGGATAAAGAAGCATCAAGGGTTTATGCAAATCAATTGAGGGAATGGAAGTATCTGACAAACCGAGGCGGGTCGATCAGCATTTTGGATAAAGAGCCTCCCGCAATGTTGTTGACAGGGCCTTCATTGACACAAACGTTTTCTCTGTTGAGAGAATGGCGTTCAACCTGGGAGACAGCTGATTTGGAGAGACACTGGGACTTATTTTCAATGGGAGCTTCGGCGAAAATAAAAAAATACAAAGAGGTTATGTTCCGGCGACACAAAGAGGTTCAGCTTGCAATCGGAAATACTTATCTGGTTCTGTTAACGGGGGGAGCTGGTATTCTTTTTGATCAAGAATTTTCTTCTTCTTCCTTGAGTAGTGTGGGGCAAAAGGAAATCTTGTTGACCCCTGAAAAAGGGGCGTGGAAAATTCGGGAAGAGCTTTTTTATTTGAACAGAAGTTTTAGAAAGAAATCCCGGGGTGAAAAACAAGACCTGTCTATTGCGTCAGAGGAAGGTTCTAAAATTCCATATACGGTTCACTTATCAAGCCATGCAAATTGGGAAGATGCTTTGAGTGAATGGAAGCATCTTTCTAAAAATGGGATTCAAACTTTTATTTCACCCTATTCCTATGGCGAAGGGAAAAAGTTCTTTAGGATTTTATCGGGGCGTTTTAGAGACCGGAATTCGGCAGTGCGACAAGCTAATTTTCTAAAGGGGCAGGGTGTTCGAGCCGTTCCGTGGTTGCTTCCGTATGTTCTAAAAATAGATAGCTACAGTTCGGAAAAGGAAGCGAATAGAAAGATATCGGAATTATGGAAAAAAGGGATTCCTTGTTTTTTGCTAGCGAAAAGCCAGGGTGGATTTACTGATATTGAATTTCAAGTGATTTTTGGTTCTTTCGAAGGGGAAAAAGATGTAGCAAATGTGGGGAAGGAGTTGGTTAATTATGGGATTAGTTATGAGGTGCTTCAGCCTTAGGGCACAAAAAAACGCCCTCCTTAACAGGAAGGCGTTTATTGGAACAGTTTGCGAATTCTAATTAAAGCATATTCTTTAAGGTTGGGGCAGGTTTGAATCCAACCGTCTTGCTTGCTTTAATTTTGATTTCTTCCCCAGTTTGTGGATTGCGACCTTTTCTTGCTTTTCGGACTCTTACTGTAAAAGTTCCGAATCCAGGATAAGAGTATCTTTTTTCCTTCTTGATTGCTTTGGAAATGGTATCAAAAGTAGCGTCTACCACATCGGCGGCTAATCGTTTCGTGAGATCCTGATCTTTACAATTTTTAATAACTGCGGTGATTAACTCATCTTTGGTCAAGGTATCCCCTCCTTCATAATTAAGGTTGTCCGGCTCAGGCATTATCAAAAAATACGCTAATAATGTCAATATAAAAAAACCGAAATTTGCCGATATTATGGGAGCAAATGGGCTTTTGCTCATTTTAAAAGTGGAAATAGGATGTTATTATTCAGTACTTATTTTTTAGTATTGGTGCATCTTTAAATTATAATTTTTAGGTTTTAACATTTAGGCTACTTTATGGCGATTCTTGAAATTGCGAGACTTGGCAATCCTGTTTTACGTCAACAGGCCCTACCTGTGGACTTGGATGAGTTGACTCGCCCTGATAGCGAACTGCAGAATTTGATCGATGATATGATTGAAACGATGCACGATGCCGATGGGGCAGGTTTAGCGGCACCTCAGGTTTCACGTTCCTTGCAGATAGTTGTTTATGAGTGTGAGGGGAATAAGCGTTACCCCGATAGACCTTCAATTCCCTTGACTGTGCTGGTCAATCCCCGCTTAACCGATTTGAGTGAGGAAAAGATTATGGGATGGGAAGGGTGTTTGAGCCTGGATGACTTTCGCGGTCGGGTTGCACGTTCCAGGTCTCTTCGCCTGGATGGTTTTGATCGACAAGGTCTTCCAATTGGAATAAACGCAGAGGGCTTCGAGGCTGTGGTCATTCAACATGAAACGGACCATTTGATAGGAAAAGTATTTTTAGACCGAATGACCGATCTCACTCAGTTGGCGTATCAGAAGGAATTCGAAACTTACTGGATGCCTGATGACGCTGAAGCTTGATAGATGTTTGCCTGAATAAATATTATTTTTGCACAACGATTCGTGGAATAGCGGCGCGTGTGCCAGCCCATTAAAAAAAATGTCTCTATCAGAAGAAATTCTGCATTTATACAGCGAGCCTGGAATAGGTGCGACTTATATCAACACTTATGGTGAGCTGAATATAAAGAATCTGGTTGAAAAGTATCGTTCTCTCAACGAGTCGGAAATGAAGGAAATGCTTGCCATTGTGATAGATTTTTCCAAATCTTTCGACCTTAGCGCAAGTTATCTTTCTGTTGGTGTGCTACATGCTTTGGGGCAAAATTCTGCAGTAGAAGAGGCTTATCAATGGGCTAAAAAGCAGGATGATCCCAGTCATTTCATGCATCATTATGAAATAGGGAAATCTCTGGCTGATTATTATACGAAAGAATCCTGATTTTTCCTGAACGCTAGTCCTGAAAGAAAGCAGATAGTATCAGAGTGAGGCAAGCCCTCGTATTTCCCCTATCATGCCCGGCGGCGACTGCGCATCCAGATAAATCCTCCCCATATAAAGCCAGGGATGGCAACGATCCAAGCGATCCATATTGCTGTAGTCGATACCGAAATCCCAAAACGGTCGATTCCCAGCCCTACCGCCCAGTTACTTAGCCCCATTATCAATGTCAATAATCCCAATTCTATGCTGAATATTCTGCCCAGGTAACGGTTCTGCGCCTCTATATGAATCAAGGCGGTGCTATAAACCCATATGATCGACCCAAAGAATGTCGCCAGCCCGAGTGCTAAAGAGCCACTCCATAAACTAGAAGACAAGGCAAAAAGATAATAGCAAATCGCTCCCAGAATAAAACTGGCTCCTATACAAGCCTGTAGCGAGGCAGAAGAGTCGCCAAAGAATTTCCGTGCCAAAGGGGGGCCTATTGCGGCCCCCAGTCCTCTGGCTGAGTAGAGGAGTCCTATTGCCAGAGATATTTTTTCAGGTTTGGAAAATAATTGATTCGCGTAAAGCGGGATAAGGGTCATGATTCCACCAGCCAGAGCAAGTCCAGACTTCAAAAATGTGAGGACCAGTATGACAGGCTCGGAAAATAAATAGCGCAATCCATCGCGCAAATTGGACCATCCGCCGGTGACCTTTTTTTCTTCCGAAACAACAGGAGGATTTTCTGGAAGCCTGAGTAAAAGGAAGGCGGAAAGCAGGAAGGTGAATGCATCTATAATAAAGGCTGTGCGAATTCCTGCAATGCTAACGATCAATCCACCTATGGCCGCTCCAAAAGCGAGCATCACAGACCAAGTGGAGCCACTGAGTGCATTGGCACCCACCAGATCTTTTTTAGGAATCAAAGATGGAATGATTGCGCTTCTGGCAGGCTCAAAAAAACCTGCGAGGAAAGTTGCCAAAAGCGTTAAAATGAAGACCCTTGTAATGTCATCCGGTCCGTCTACTGTAAGAAATCCCAAAACAATAATAAAACGCCCGATGTCCGATGTTATCATGACCCATTTCCGGTCATAACGGTCGATCACAACTCCGGCTATAGGGCTGATGATTACGATTGGAAGCAACTTGGCCATCATAACTCCAGCCAGTGCCATGCTCGAATTGCTCACTTCAAGAATCAACGAGTATATGGCGATGCTGTTGAGCCAATCGCCTAATTCCGAGACGACTTGACCGTACCAGAGGTAGCGAAAAGATCGGTTTTTTTTAAGGATGGCCAGATAGCCGTCGCTGGGACTTGGTGTCATGGGGTGTTTTGAGGCAGTGGCTATTAGGAGCTTGGACGCAGAGCAAAGCAACAGGTATAATAGTCTATTTTAAAACAATGATGGGAGTAATTTACGGAATGGAAATCAGTTCGATTGAAGATGATCCTAATGATAAAAACAGAAAGCTTTTGAGTCGGGTTTCTTTCTGGATTTCGATAATTGTGTCTACGGGCATTGTCGTGTGGTATGTGGCGACTAATCCTCCTGATTCCAAGGAGGTTCAAAACATGCGCTTATTTTTTAAGAACAACAGCCGGGATGTGTCTGTTTTCATTGCATTGCCCAGAGATGAGATGAAAGCTTATGCAGAAAAAAAGAAACACCCGTTTTACAAAGGCTTCCTTAAAAAATCCGAAGCGGATAGAAACAAAATCAGAGCTATGATCCATATTTCTATCGACTACACGCCCTACCAGTATTGGTTCAATATGGTCTTTTTGTGGATCATTGCATTTACGACACTTTGGTTTTTCGGTCTGATGCTAGAGGGAGCCTTAGTCATCATGAAGAAAGAAAGGGTAGATCGCATCCGAAAAATGAATTCAGGTTCCGGCTCTTCAGAAACAAAGAAGCCCGAATAGATTGAAGGTATTTGTGTCGCCTTTGTTTAGCGGAATCAAAGATTTTGGAGTAGTGATTTTTTAAGTGACCGAGCACTCGACCGTTGTTACTTTTTCAACTACCATTTTAAAAGATGTAATCTGAATCATTGGAGATTTTAATGAAGCAAAAGGGACTTATTCGTATCACACTGCATTTGATTATTTTGGCAACGCTTGTTCTACCTGTTCAAGCCTTGGGGAATAGCGGCAATACTCCGGGAGGGAGTCACCACGAAGAGACCCCCTTATTGCATTTGTCTGCAGGGAGTGGCGATGCTGAAGAAACGGAAAGACTTTTAAAAAAAGGCGCAAAGGCCGACGAGAAAGATGAAGACGGCAATACCGCTCTTTTCAAGGCTGTTTGGGGGAAATCTTTAAAGGTTGTAACGATTCTTCTTGAGCATGGAGCGGACCCCGGTCAAAGAAATAAATGGGGTGAAACGCCGTTAAACCTTGCGGCCTTCGTTGGCAATAAAGAGATTGCTGAAATTCTGATTCGGCGTGGAGCCGATTTGCAAACCAGAGGCGAATCAGGAGCAACGCCCTTGCACCGTGCGGCAGGTGAGGGACATAAGGAAGTTTTAAAATTGCTTATTTCTTTCGGAGCCGACCTGAATGCCAAAGATGATAACGGGAAAACCCCATTGTACTGGGCCTTGTATACAGGCCACAAAGAAGTTGGCTCATTTTTAGAAGAACAAGGCGCAAAGTAAATCGAGACCAATTCAAAGGTCTTGCTCGACTAAAATAAATTCTCACAGCAACTCAATGCTTGTGAGATTCTAAGGAACAGTTTTTATCCAAGGGCAAGTACAGCTCTCCTCTATCGTTGCCGATTTTAAAGGAAAAGAACATTACCTTGGCTTCTTTTTTTTTATCCTTTCCACCCCAGCCTTCGGCTATCAGGGTAAAAGAACCATCTGCCTGAAATTGAATCTCCCTGATCCCCTTGTTTTCGCTTTTGTAGATATAGGAATCTTTGCTTGCCGTTGGAGCTAATGACCCGTGGTTGATCGTCTCGCTATTTTTTCCAAATACAATAGTAAGCTCTTCACTGGCTATATCGATCCCATCGGTCGGGCCGGATATGATAAATTGACCCTCTATTTTTAAAAAATCTGAATCAGGATGAGAAGGAGACAAATCGCTATCTTTCCCATTTTGGTTTGGAGAAGAAGTAAGGGATACCTTGTGAACATGTAAAATGGATTCAAAAGGTAGAACCGTCAGTGTCTGCGTCGCAGAGCTTCGATTGCCAGCCGAATCCATCGCAGTCCAGGTGACAGTGGTTGTTGAATCGACGGGCAGAAAATCTTTAGGCCCATCGCGGGTTATCGTTACAGGGCCGACACGGTCCCTCACTACAGGTTTTTTGATGACCAGAGGGACCTTGGGTCCGCTAGCAAAAAAAATCACAGGATTGGGTGGGATGAATATTTTCGGTGGCACCGTATCTTGAACGGTGATGGTGACCTTATCAGGCTCCGATGTTGTCGCACCATTTTTCACGACAAGTGAAATTTCGTTTGTACCCGAAGGCAAGATCACATTGGAGGAATCGCCTTCAACAGAACCAAAAGGACCCGCCCAGATGTAAGTTAGATTTTCTGAGGTGGCGGCGGGCGACTGTTCTACAGAACCCTTGAGAGTGACCTTGGCTCCGGCCCGATTTTCTTGCTCCACGATTTGGTCTGGCCCTGCATTTGCTTTCAATGCAGATGTTTGGGCTAAGGCATTATTTTGAATCAGCGCGCAACTGAACAAGAACATTAAAATTTGTTTTAGCATCTATAGGGTGGCGACCGGTAGATCAGTCACGCCGTGTAAATTATTAATAAAAGCCCTTAGTAAAAATGGTGAGCTCAAATATTTTCCGCTCTTTTTTTGATGGCGTTAATGCATTTTAGTTTAGCTCTGCGGAGGTTCTAACCCAATTGATTTTAGATATTCTACGAATTCGAGGAATTGTGGGGACGATAATACAAGTTGGGAAATAGGGTAGTCCTCGGGCAGACCTTCCAGCACAGGCTCGAATCTAGTTTCAAATTCTATCGGCAGTCCAATGCCCACAGATTTCAGGTACAGTAAAAGACCTGGGTCAAAAAGAATATGGGGAGGGAGGAGCGACAGAGTTTTTTGAGAGGCTTCTGCTGGAACTTTATTTTGTTTCGCACTCTTCTCTGCAGAAGGATCAGTTTCTTCCCGTTTTTTTAATTCCTTAACACTCTCCACATCGTACAAACTTCCTTCCATCAACCAAAACTTACTGGTTGCGGGATCGCCTGTCCAAAACTCCAAACGGCTTTGAGTTCCGAGAAGAGCATTTATAGCTTGCCGCCAGTCTTGAGCTAAAATATCGACCTGGATTGGTGTTTCGGAAACCTGATAGTTCAGGTTAAATTCGATGCCCGTCTGTTCTGCAATTTTTTGCAAGACTGTTTCAAGCGTCTGATTGCGAAAATGGATTGTCACCCCGTCGGGACTTTCGGAAATGCCTTCAGTAAAACCAGAGGGTGGAACCGAGATAGCAGATCTTGCAACAATAGAATGGAATGTAGCTGGCGTGAGCGTATGCGCATGAGCGGAGAAAGTGAAAAACGCTAATATCGCCAAAACAATCAAAGTAAATCTCATGCAAGCGTCTCGATAACAATATTGAAGGGGGATAAAAAAATGGGAGAGACGGAACCCCGCCCCCCCCATAATTCTTTGAAGCTCAGGCCTTTAGGAAACTTCCCCAAAGGCCTGCTCCTCGGTTATCTTCGGTGCTTCTTTTTAGACTTCTTCTTTTTACCTTTGTCATGATCCTTGTCTTTATCTTTATCACCGTCTCGACCACGACGGGTGTTAAGGGTGACAGTGGTTTCGCCAAGATCATTACCGATTCGAATCGATAATTCTTGAGGTACGCCGTATGGAATGTGGCTTAGATCCATTCGTTTTACCTTGATCTTGAACTTGCCATTAGAATCAAACGTGACTTCATTCAGACCCGACTTTGGACCTTTGTACTTCCAA
>JAJDBG010000036.1 GCA_029261475.1 Nitrospinaceae bacterium | reverse complement strand
CTGAGTCGCTGGAATTCCCTGCGGTGTCAGAGCCACTATTGCCATTGCCCGAGTCGCTGGAATTCCCTGCGGTGTCAGAGCCACTATTGTCATTGCCCGAGTCGCTGGAATTTCCTGCGGTGTCAGAGCCACTATTGTCATTATCTGAGTCGCTGGAATTCCCTGCGGTGTCGGTGCCGCTATTGCCATTGTCCGAGTTGCCGGAATCCTCATCCAATTGGGAAATGAATTCATCCACTTCTTTGCGTTCTTCGTCTTTGACGAATTCATCTAAATCATTGGACAAGGTTGTTACGGAGTGGTCAGTTAAAAAACCTCTTTCACCTTCAGGATTTTTGATGACATAGGTATTTCCCAGCAGACCTGTTGATGTGGGGTCAATGCCATGGACCTTGTCGTACTGGGTAACAATATTCGTGATTTTATCTGAATTGTACTGGTCCTCCATCAGATCCTTCAGAGTCCCAGATTTGGGTGGTGCAGGATTGAACGTGGTGGTTTGAGTATCTGTTTTTAGCCCCGCATAGGCGGCGAGTCCTCCGCCCAGAGAGTGACCTGTCAATTCAAGTGTCCCTCCCCTCAATTCGATCAACTCTTTGGCCCACCGTGCCATGGCCAATGCTTCCCGATATTGAAGAGGAACTACAGCACCTGCGATTCCAAGATTGGCATCCATATCTCCAGCAAAATCTTTTGTCAGAGGATTGGGTTGAGTCCCCTCAAATACGAGAACATATTTGG
Organism: Nitrospinaceae bacterium; assembly: GCA_029261475.1. GTDB lineage: Bacteria > Nitrospinota > Nitrospinia > Nitrospinales > VA-1 > Nitrohelix. Next base: position 44,998 of record JAJDBG010000036.1, on the reverse strand, counting down.
TCGGATCGTCTTTCGATTGCAACAGAGCACCTTTGAAGCCCGACTCTTTCATACTGGTGGTCAATCGTTGATAACCGGTGTCCTTGTATGGGTCGTCTTTTCCGCTGGAGTAACCATTGTCGCTATAAACGCTCCCGGAAATTTTTGCCAAAGGTTGAGCCTCCTTGGCCGCATCCATATCAATGGCTTTTTTTTCGCCTGTAACTCCTCCACCTCTTCCGGTGAGAGCGTCCCTCCAATCGCCTGAAGCAGGGGAGGGCATCGCCCAAAAAAACAGGCAATAAAGAAGAAGCAGGAACAGTGATGGGAATAAAGGAGGGAAATGATTTTTATTTTTCATAAACAAATCTCCTCTGACAAATTGAGGGTATTGTCTGGGAAATAGATCACCCGAGGCTTATTTATGAACGTCAAACACCAGCTATGAGCGACCCGACGAGTCCGGTTAGACTTCGACGGGTGGTGATGAAAAAACTTATCTTGAAATTTCGTTCATCTATACCCTTATTAATAAGGTCTTTGCATATGATATTTTATTCCATTTATTTTTTAGTTTTCCCCTTTCAATGGGGCGCAGATGTCGATATCGATATTAAAATTTCTAGTGCCTTCGGTGTTGGGAGTGTCGCCTTTTTTTAAGGTGACGAGTTTTTGTTCGCCCGGCTGGCAGTTTGGGAAATTGCGTTCTATGAGTTGCATGAATTTGAGTATCGTTTTGCCGTTGTCTTCACGGGTTTGATAGACCTGCTTTCCATTGGCATTGAGTGCCAGAAGAAAAACGATAATGACAGCGTGAACCCATCGACGCGTAGCCCCTCCCCAAGCGAAGGATCGCAAGGCGATGAGATATAAAAAGACGAACAGAATTTTGGACAGATAGCTGTACTGCACTCCCCAAACTGCGGAGATGTATTCCATCCCAAGGTCGCGCGATTGCACTCTGAAAATAATCGCAATCAGGGCCGACCCTATCAAGAAAAACCCCAAGGTAGCCAAAGTGGTCTTTTCTTTTTCTTCGCTTTTTTTCCATTGGAGGGCGAGCAGTACCAATAGAATTGCGGTCAGGAGACCCCCCAGAGCGAGCAGGCCTGTCGTGTGCCCCGCTTGCGCCCAGTCCATTCTGTTTGTTGGCCCGATTGCCGATTCGGCAGAGATCCGAATTAAGAAAATCTGGATCGTTTCAAAAAGATCAACCTTGAAAAATTTCGCATGGCTCGTTCCAAAAATATAATAAAGCACTCCCGAAACGCAAAGCAGTAGGCGATTGAGACGGTTCTTTTTTTCCTTAATGATTTGATAAAGCAAGGGGGGAATTATAAGGACGGTTATGGGGTGTGACCAGATCGCCAAATGAAGAAAGATTATATATATTATTAGCCAGACTTTCTGCGTTGGCAGGGGAAGCATGATTGCGATAAATAGAATAAGTGCGAAATTCCAACTCTGATAAGCAAGTGTGCCGACGATCCATGAATCTCCCAAGGGCAATGCGGAAACAATGGCGACGCCATAAAGTGCAAACAGGGGGTTGCGCCAAACATGGAACGATAACTTGTAAATCATTGCACTGGCACCGGCCGTTACACAAAGTGATACCAGTGCAAAGGCGGAGGGAACCCAGACGACGGGTAGAAAGCTGAGCAGGTAAGCGATCAGGTGCGGCAGGACAGAGAGGTAGCCAGAATACAGGCGGAAGATATGGCGTAGTTCGTGTTCGTTATAAAAAATTTGAAAAAAGAAGGTCCCATCTTCCGCCGGTAAAGTAGGATAAAAAACCTCCCGCATTCCATTTTTGGAGATGATAAATAAAAATGCAATGACAAAGGCAAAGACAAATCCCTGTCTGTAAGATATCGGTGCCAACTTCATATGAAATTTTTATTGGCCAGGAAATGCCATGTCCAAAATTCCGCGTAGTAGTTGGGCGGGGTTGGATATTGCGTTTGGATCGGCGGTCAAGATCATGCGTGGGTATTGGAGGGGGCCTTCAACTTTTAAATACACAGCTTCTTTCAAACCGCTTTTCCCGAGCAGGGGGACGAGTTCCATTGGCAGTGGTCCTGCTACTTGCTCCAGAAGTTTTAGGGGCAGGCCGCGTACTTGAGCCTGAATGGTCTGCGAGGGTAGATTGATTTTTCCTCGTGCCTGAACATTCACACGCTTTCCTTTTAAGGCAAAGTTTGTGGTTTTAACGATGCCTTGTGTCATCTGAAAATCGCCGCCCATTTTTTGATAAACCAGTCCTCTTCTCAATAAGTCTGTTTCTTCGTTGGGATCTATAAAATGTATGAAAGCTCCCATCAATTCGAGTGACGGGAATTTGCCGTCGTTCAGCTCAACTTTTGCATTCCCGTTCATTTCCTTAAAAATTGAATGCACTGCAGGTTGAAAGTCTCCTCTATTCTGGTTGGAAGATTGAGGAAGTGTCCCATGCAATTTGCCTGAAATTTTTACAGGGCCTTTTGCTTTATCGTCGAGGAAATCTTCAATTTGTAATTCCTCGCTGGCGAAATCAAAATCGTAGCGGGACATTTTGGAGTGAACAAGACCACTAAAATTCAAGTTCCCGTGAAGTGGTGTGAGCATTCCATTTTTTATATCGAGTCGATCGTCTTCCCATTGGATATCCGCCTTGAACGATTTGAAAAGTATTTTGTCTACGGCAATTTGATCGGCTTTTGTTTGCGCTGTTGCCAACTCCGGTGACGGAGCTTTGAAAAGCGTCCGAATTTCTTTGATTGTGACGGCACTCTTTTCCCCTGGCCAGGTCAGATTCTCGATTCCAAGTGAGCCGTTGAGGAAAGACTCGTTTTTATTTGTGGGTGCAATCGTCATCACAAGATTTATTTTTTTTGCCGATCCGTCTGCATTTTTGACAATGAATTTCTGCATGGAAGGCGAAAGTATCGGCGAAATTTCCTGCAATTGATTGACTTTAAAATCATCCGAAACAGCTCGTAAGTGGATTTCTGTGGACGATGAAAGCATATCCACGATCTCTAACTGACCGTTCACCAACAAAGCATCGGAGCTTATTTCAAAAAGTTGTGTTTTGAGATCCAGCTTCTCAAGCGAGCTTCTTTGCAGGGAAAGATTTGCCGAAATTGAGATTGGAACCTCGATGAGTTGCCCATTTTCATCCAAGGTTAAAATGATTTTCCCGCGGTCAATCTCTAGGGCGTCGATATCCAAATAGACATCTCTCAACGCGGATTGCAGTGCTTTCCAACGATCTATGTGTGATGAAGAGGGTGTCGCTTTGACCCGAAGAGGAGTGAAGGGGGCATTGAGTTCGTTGGGAGCGAACCTTGCTTTGATAATTTTGCCCAGCTGTGGGAGAGACGCTGATTTTGTCGACGATGGGTTCATGGCAATTTTCAATACGGGTTGGATGATTGCCGTATTGATGATTTTGATTTCGCCATTCAGAAGCGGTTTCCATTCGAGATTTAGAAGCACTTTCTCAGAGGAGAAAAGATCGTCTGCTCCGCCTTTTGTTTTGACCTTAACTTGTTGGAGTTGAATTCTCAGACTTTTACTTATGGAAATGGATTCAAATTGCACATCCAAACCCGTTGCTTTGGATAGCGCGTTGGAAATGGGCTGACGCAAGAACTCAAGATTTGAGAAGAAGAGAAGCCATACGATACCAAGGATCAGCACTCCAAAAAACCAACGAAAGACTTTCGATTTCGATTTTTTCCCCTCGTTTAGAGGTGGTGCGATTTCGTCGGATTCCATAGGTCAGCCTCAAGCTTAAGTTTTATACGTTTTCCCCGATAGGAGAAACGAGTAATAAGATAGGAAATCAATGGGTTTAGCCTAGATTCGTCGCTTCGATTGCACACAGCGAACTGTGCTAGAATCAGGATAACCTTTTTCAGAGGAAAATTCTTTAATGAAAATATCGGGCAAAGCCCGTTTTTTGATTTTTTTATGTCTGCTGGGCGGAGGTGGCTATGTGGCTCATACCGAAGGTTATCTCATGCCCATCATCAAGGAAATCCAAAAACTTGCAGGCGGTAAGGAAGAAAAAAAACTTCAAGCGGACGATTTTGATTTTAAGCCCGTTGAGAGAAAAGACGTTCACCAAAAGGTACTCTCTACCGGAAGCGTAGCGGTAACGACCGGGGCAGAGGTGAAAATAGGCGCACGTATCTCGGGCCAATTGAGAAAGTTGTTTGCCAAAATTGGTGATGTTGTGAAGAAGGGCGACGTCATTGCTGTGATAGAGCACGACGACCTGTTGGCGCGTGTGGCTCGATTCTCAGCGGACATCCGGGCGGAAGAGGCGCGTCTTGAAAAGATTTTACAAGAAGGTCCTCTGGAGGTCAGCAAAGCCCGGGCAGAGCTGGAGGAACTGCAAACTCAATTGGTATTGGCGCAAAAAACTCTGGCACGAAATCAAGAGTTGAGAAAACAAGGCGTGGTTTCAGATTCCTCCCTTGATTCGGCTGAAGAGGCGGTCAAGGTTCTGGATGCGAAAATAAAATCTATGGTTGAAGACATCAAATTACGAGAGATGCGTGTGAAAATGGACGCAGAGTTGGCGCGCGCACTCGTTGACCGCGCGCAGGCGGGTTTGCTGGAAGAAGAAACCGCGCTGTCTTATGCAACCGTCACCGCTCCTATCGACGGGGTGGTTGCCTATATTTCGACACAGGAAGGGGAAACCGTGGTCGCAAGTCTGAGTGCCCCAACCTTTGTCACTTTGATTGACTTGAGCCAATTGGAAGTGATCGCTTTTGTGGATGAGACCGACATCGGTCGAGTCAAACTCAATCAAAAAGCGATCTTTACGGTCGATTCCTATTCAGAAAAAGTATTCACATCCGTCGTTCATGAGATTCGCCCCAAGGCGGTGATCAAGGACAATGTTGTGAATTATGAGGTGATGCTTAAAGTCGATCCTTCATCGACTCGTTTGCTTAGACCGGAGATGACGGCGAACGTTGTCATAACCACGGGCGTTCGCAAAAAAGTTTTGACGATTCCGAAAGAGGCGGTGAAGCGTTCCAAGGAAAAAACTTTTGTCATCGCTCGTGAAGGCGGGAAATTGCAGGAGAAGATGGTCGAAACAGGCTGGCGCGAGGATAAAATCATCCAAATCGTCTCGGGTCTGAAAGAAGGCGATGAAGTGGGAGTGCCTAAGAAACCAAAAATGGGCGGACCGAAAGAACGCAGACGGCGATGAACATTATCGAAATGGAAGCGGTTGGAAAATCCTACATCAATGATGAGTTTGAAACGCATGTTCTCAAAGACATCACGCTGAATATTAAAGCCGGGGAGTATGTCAGCATCATAGGACCCTCGGGCGCAGGTAAAAGCACCTTGATGACGATCATGGGATGTCTGGGACAACCGTCGACGGGAACTTACCGGCTGGATGGGGTCAATGTAGAAACTCTCAATGACCGAAGTCTGTCTCAGATTCGCAATGAGAAGATCGGTTTCGTGTTTCAGGCTTTCCATTTATTGGCAGGAGTGTCTGCGCTGGATAATGTGATCCTGCCCATGTTGTACAACCGTATCATGCCTCGCGACAAAGAGCGCCTGGCTACGGAAGCTCTGGAGCGAGTGGGTCTTGGAAAACGCTTGCGCCACACACCGGGGCAGATGTCGGGCGGGGAACAGCAACGTGTGACCATCGCACGATCCTTGATCAACAATCCGAAAATTTTGCTCGCTGACGAACCGACGGGCAACCTCGACTCAAAAAACGGTGTCGAAGTGATGAAAATTTTTGATCAGCTCAACCGCGACGGAACCTCCATCGTACTCATCACCCACGATGCAAAAGTCGCTCGCCACGCCCGCCGAATTTTGACCATCAAAGACGGTCAAATAGAATCCGACGTTTCCTCTTAATGATGGAATAGCCTAGTTGTTTATAGCAATGCAATATCCACAATTTGCTAGAATGAGACATGAGAATATTTCGTAATCTAGGGCAGGCTCTGCGCGGTTTGACTTTGAATAAGGGCAATACGATTTTGATGACTTTGGGTGTTGTCATTGGTATTGCGTCTATGACGGTCATTGTCGCAATTGGCGAGGGGGCCAAGTTCAAGGTCTTGAACCGCATTGCGAATATGGGCTTTGGGCCAGAATCCTTCTCGGTCCATGCGGGTGGAGGACGACTCTTTTTTTCAAAATCAAAAAATATTACCAGTCTCAGTTTGCAGGATGCGGACGATATCCTGGCGATGTCTTCGGTGCGTCTGGTGGTTCCCCGGCAACGCAAGAGTATGCGTGTGATATTTCAGGACAATAATACGACGACGCGAATTTATGGGGTGACACCGGATTGGCAGTTGGCGCGTAAATGGGAAACGTCGGACGGTCGTTTCTTGAATGAGGAGGATCTTCGGCGCAAGCAAAAGGTCATCGTGCTGGGTGCCACGCCTGCAAAAAAATTATTTGTCAATGTGGACCCTTTAGGCAAAGACATTCGTTTGGGGCAGGTGTTTTTCAAGGTGGTCGGACTCCTTCAGGAAAAAGGTTTGACGGAAAGTGGTTACGATCCGGATGATCGTGCGGTGATACCGCTGACGACAGCAAGCTCTCGTTTGTTTCGGCAGACGCATCTGCACAGCATCAAAGTGGTGGCAATGCACCCAGATCTGGTCAAAGAGGCAATGGAAGGGGTGCAACAGATTTTGCGAAGGAATCATAAACTTTCGTTTTTGGCGGACGATGATTTCCGCTTCGTGACTCCCGAGGGGATCATGCAATGGGTTACCCGGTCGGCGCAGGCGATGAATCGCATGCTGGTTTTGATTTCGACAATCTCGTTGCTGGTTAGCGGAATCGTTATCATGAATATTTTGTTGGTGTCTGTCCGAGAGCGGGTGCGAGAGATTGGTGTGCGTCGTTGTTTTGGTGCGCGTCGTTCTGACATCACGCAACAGTTTTTATTTGAATCTGTTTTTGTTTCTCTTCTAGGCGGTGTGTTGGGAGTTTCTTTGGGGCTTGCGCTTTCATTGGGCTTGCAGTATTTCGACTGGTTGCCGACACGGATCACCTGGGAGCCGTTTGCTTTGTCGGCAGGTTTTTCTATTCTGGTGGGTCTGGTATTTGGCATACAGCCAGCGCGCAAGGCGGCAATGTTAAATCCCGAAGAGACCTTGCGTTGAATTTCCTCTGGGTCAATAAAATCTTATTATGAAAATACGGCATTCATTGTCCATTGCGATGACAGCACTGAACGCGCGAAAGTCGCGAACCTTTCTCTCTTCGCTTGGGATTGTGATTGGCATCGCCTCTGTGATCATCATGGTTGCGATTGGCAAAGGATCGCAGAAGGAGGTGATGGATATCATCGCGGGAATGGGCGAAAACCTCATCACCATCAATGCGGGCGAGATGAAGGTACGGGGAGGGCGGATTCGTTTGACGGGCAATGTTTCGACTCTAAAGCCGGAAGATGCGCAAGCGATTGCCGATGATATTTCGAGTATAGAATATGCTGTTCCGTTCGAGAGTCAGCAGATGCAGGTGAAATATGAGGAGGCTTCTGTAGAAACCTCTATTGGGGGAACGCTTCCAGATTACTCGAATGTGAGAAATTATTCGATCGCCAGGGGGAGTTTTTTTGAAGAACGTGACGTGAAAATTGCCAGTCGGGTTGGAGTGATCGGTGAAACTGCGATCAAAAATCTTTTTGGCGATGGGGATCCGATAGACCAGATGATTCGTATCAAGACAGTTCCCATAAAAATCATTGGCGTGCTGGAACGCAAGGGTCTGGACTCGAACGGTATGGACCAGGATGACGTGATCCTCATTCCATTGACTACCTTGCAGAGACGCTTGGTGAACCAGAGGCATATCACGACGATTTTTGCAAAAGCCACGCGAAGAGAGGTCATCCCCGAGGCCATAGCTGGTATCGGTGATTTGTTGCGCGAGCGTCACAAATTACCCGACGGCAGGGCGGACGATTTCAGCATCATCAGTCAACTTGATATGGAGGAAATGAAGCGCGAAACGAACGAAATGTTCACGCGTTTGATCGTTGGCGTAGCAGGGATATCACTTGTTGTGGGAGGAATCGGTATTCTCGCAGTTTTGCTGGTCTCGGTGAAAGAGCGCACACGCGAAATCGGTGTGCGCCGAGCCGTTGGTGCTTCACGCTGGGATGTGGTGAGTCAATTCATTCTAGAATCGATTGTGATCGGTTTATTGGGTGGCTTTGCAGGTGTTGCGCTGGGGGTGGGCATCACTCTGGGCATAGCTGAATGGGGGAAGTGGACTCTGGTTCTGGATTGGAACGCAGTCGTTTACGCGACGGGTGCCTGCATCTTCATCGGTGTTATATTTGGGATGTACCCTGCTTTGAAAGCTTCTCGCTTAGATCCAATGAAAGCTTTGACCGTGGAATGAATATTTCATGCGCAAAAGGATCATAATAATATATTAAATAAAGGCTCTAATAGCTTTTAGGCTGGGCTGTCTGTAGAATAGGAACATATCATAGCGGAACTGTCGACTTCAATTTAATTACAAGGTATTCAAATGTTGCACACATGCCGGGTGTGCCTGGATTGCATTAGTTATGAACAATAAATATTCCATTTTATTGATAGATGACGAAGAGTCTATTGTCGAAAGCCTGAGCTATAGCTTAAAAAATATGGGCAACTTCGATGTCGATGTTGCTAAAAGTGGGGATGAGGGTATCAAGAAATTTGTTGAGAGGGAATTTGATCTGGTTATAACAGATTTGCTGATGGGAACAACGGATGGCATTCAAGTTCTGAAGGAAATTAAGCGGATCAATGCAGAGAGTCCTGTAATCATTCTGACCGGTCATGGAACAATGCAGACAGCTATCGAAGCTTTGTCTGGTGGTGCTTCGGACTATCTTCTCAAGCCCTGTAGTGGTGAAGAGTTGTTCATTAGGACAAGAAGATGCCTGGAACAACTGGATTTGAAGAGGAAGATGAAAATGCAGTCGGAAGATTTAGCGGCGGCTAATGAAAAATTAGAAAGAAATAATGAGGAGTTGAAAAGCTTTGCGTCGTTAGCATCGCATGACTTACAGGAGCCTTTGCGTAAGATCAGTGTTTATGGAAGTCGTTTGAAAAATAACCTGGCAAAGGAAGATGATTTGGCTCAAAAAAACATAGAACGTATTCTCAGTGCTACAAAAAGAATGCAAGGATTGATTGAGGATCTTCTTAGCTTGTCCAAGGCAACCACAAGGGTTGGGCCTTTTAAATCGGTCAATCTCAATAAAGTTGTTCGAGATGTGCTTGATACCTTAGAGGTTAGAATTCTACAGACTCAGGCCGAAATCCATTTCGATAATTTAAATGTTCTTAAAGCAGATCCCACTCATATAAACCAACTGCTACAGAACTTGATTGGGAATGCTCTCAAATATCACAAAAAAAATGTTTCTCCAGTGATCAAAATAACGAGCCAGTGCCTGGAGAATGGATTGTTGGAGATTTTAGTTGAAGACAATGGTATCGGGTTCGACAAGAAATATGCGGAAAGAATTTTTCAACCGTTTGAACGTTTGCATGGAAGAAACGTTTACGAGGGGACGGGGATGGGGTTGGTGATCTGCAAAAAAATTGTTGAATTTTATGGCGGAAGAATTGAGACCCAAAGCGAAGTCGGAAAGGGAGCTCAATTTATCGTAACCCTTCCAATAGAAAAGGCGGCGAGTTAGATAGCTTAAAAAAAGGCGCCTCTGAAAATGGAACAAAAGTCCAAATCTCAGAGACGCCTTAAAAGTTTCAGCTAAGCTATTTTAGAAACCCAATCCACCGTGGCTAGAGCCGACCATGCAAATGAGCATAGGAAGTGACAGCCAAGCATTGGTTCGGCTAGCGAGGAAAGCCGTTCGTTTTGCTTTGTTCAAGGCATCGCCTTCTAAAACACCTGCGATGATTTTCTTTTGATTTGGCCAAATGATGAACCATACATTAAACGCCATGATTGTTCCCAAAACCATTCCGGTGTGAATGAGGTGGCTGGCTGGTCTTGAGGCACCGTAATAGATGATACCTGTGACGAAAGTCAAGAGAGCCGTATATCGAAAATAGAATAAGGCTTGGGGAAGAATGATTTGCGTATAAGGCTTTGCGGCCCCGGCTTCAACCATTTTAGGCATAGCCTGCACTTGAATCATATTAAAAAAATACAGCAAACCAATCCAAAAAATACCAAATAGAACGTGAAGAAATTCAAGTACCCACATTGTTTATTACCCGACCCTTTCCTTTTAAGATATCTACTGAGAGATAATTTTTTTCGACAACCTGTTTTCCTTTATTAAAGGATCTCTCTCGACCGAAAATTCTCGTAAAATGTATAGATATCTTTAGATTATAAAAAAGACGCTATGCGCCTATTAATACGCTAATTTCATTTAGGATGGTAGCACTTAAGTGAACGATTCATACTTTTGCCAGAAAAAATCATTTTTTACTGAATTGAAGCCGAAAATATGTATTAACCCTGCTTTCTGATCAAAACTGGAGTGATTGTATCATCAAAATACAATCTTTTAGCTGCCAAGGGAACTCGTTTGTTGTTTCGCCAAAGTATTATCACGAGTTGGAAAGTTCCGGTAGCTCTTTTTTCGTGCAAATTTTGGACTCGATAGAGGTGATTGCGAGAGCACCGACTTTGGTATTATGAATAGGTCAATCTGGTGAATGAAATAATATTTTGAGTTGAGGACGAGCGGCTGAATTTTTTTCGAGTTATCTCTTAATGAATGGTTGTGGAAGTTCAAAACCCTGCAACGAATGGGTTATAAGAATGAAGATCATTTCGCCTCGAACAGCTTGATGATGCAATCATGTGCGCAGAGTTAGCCTGCTAACTTCTAGACTTCCAGGTCAAAAGTAATAATTGATTTTCAGCCCACTGCGTCTTTTTAGATAATTTTTGTGTAAAATATGGTAGATTAAGGGTAAATCGATTCCAGCTTAAAAATGACTCAAACCAACGACAAGCCGACTTCCAGTTTGCAATGCGCTGATGCCATTGAGATTAGCCTTTATATTGAACTCAAAGGCATCAAGTTTTATGAGCGAGCTATGAAAATTGCTCGCACCCCAGGTGTTCGCGAAGTATTTTCCCGATTGGCTCGGGAGGAAAAAGAGCATATGCAGTCTCTGCAGACAAAGTCTCAGTTTTTGCAACCTGCACTAGGTGGGGCGCACGCTAGGAAAAGACCTCTGAGTCCTTATATTGAAAGCTTGGTAAAAGAACAGATTTTTTCAGAAAGATTCTTTGACGATACCGAAGGGCGGCAAGTCGATAGCGATCGGGAAGCGTTAGAGATAGGGATAGAGTCAGAAAAGCAATCGATAATCATATTAGAAAAACTGTTAAAGCAAGAACGGAAGATGGAAGTCAGAGCAGTATTCAGTCATCTTCTGGCAGAAGAAAAAAGGCATCTGGAAGTTTTAGAAGCGGCAAAGAAAGAGTGCTTTGAAAGTTAGTGTCTGTATTATTTTATTTTTACGAAGCATCCAGCGGTGTTGTTAATGCTGTATAATTTATGTCGCTAAGATTATCCAGCAAAGTACTGATAATTACCCGCGAGAGACACGGACATAGATATTAGTCAATAGCTGGCAGGAAAAGCCTTACCCAAAAAGCTTTGACAACATTTTTAACCTAGTCTATAGTAGCTATTTTTCAGCCCCAAAGGCCAATCAACTAATAGAAAGAGGGATTAAAGGATGAGTCAATATAAGGTTCAGCCCGGACCGGAGGCGTTTTTACCCCCGTCCGCCGCATCAATGGGAATTGTTCTTCCAGACCCGGGAGAAGCGCATATTGAAGGTAGAATTGTTCCTGAAGAGGAAGCATACGAAGAAGCCGCAAGGAAACTACTGGGTGCTAAAGTGCCTACCATTTTCCCTGGCCCCCTCGTGCTTTGGAAGTGGAATGATAAGGCGGCGCAGAAAGCAACTGCAATTCGCAAACTTGCCAATTCTATTCCGTGCAGGTTAATACCTATGGCGGATTATCGTCCCAAGTATCCCAAGATTGATCCCGAAGTGGAAATCAATCCCAATCATCCCAATCTAACGATTTGGCATAACAAAATTGACGTTTGCATATTTGTAGGGGTACACTGCCATCAGGCTAACTTGGCATTGAAAATCATCCGTGGTGGAACCGATTGCTACACCATGGCGATGTGTGCACAAGCAGGCCACGAAGACGCATGTCTATCTTTTAGAGATGCATCTGTCGAAAAAATCGAACGCCTGACTGCAGCTGTGTTGAAGTTGAAAAGTGAAGGTGTCGAAAGCCAGGCAGATGAGTTCACGCAAATAAAGCTTAATCGGCAAGGGCGTATCGCCTGAATATTTTTTCAGGCGTCATATAAACTAAACTTCAGGTCTTTACCGGCCTGAGATAAAAACCTAATAGAGCGAGCTTTCCGCAAGGAGGCCGGCCTCTTTCAGGGAGAAATCCTATGAATAAAGAAGTAGATTTAAAAGGCAAAAAAGTAAAGTTGTCTCAGCATGTCAAGATTGGCGAAAAGAATAAGATGAATCAGACCTACACTGACGTCAGCGATATGTTCGCGGCGAAAGGGGCTCCATCTTTCTTGACCGGCAGTGAAATCATTCGTGATGCTGTCAAAGTTGCCAGTGTGGATATTTCGGTGGCCTATCCAATCACCCCGCAGAGTGAAGCGGCGGCATTGATTGGGGAATTGTTCGCTGAAGGTTATCTGCTTGATTATTTCCGAGGAGAAAGTGAATTTGCGGTTATGGGTCAATGTGCGGGTGCCGCTTTTGGCGGAGCGCGTGTTTTTACCACCACCGCAGGTCCCGGTACCTTGCGTGCGATGGAAAACTTCCCCATGTGGGCGGGTTCTCGATTGCCGATTCAAGTTGTAGTGACTTGTCGTGGTGTCAACTCACCTCTTAGTATTCAACCTGATACTTTGGAGATGGCTTATCTTTTGGAAACGGGTATGTTGGTTTGGCATGCAGAAACGGCTCAGGATCTTTATGATTTTATTCTTGCCGGCTTCATGGTATCCGAGCAACCTGATGTTCATCTTCCTTTGGCAAACTGTTGTGATGGATTTTTCGTAACGCATACTAAAGATACCGTCAACAAAGCACCAGAGGATCTGTGTTTGCCTCCGTATGATCCTTATAAGTCACCCGTTCCATGTATGGATATGGAGTGTCCTCCCGTACGAATGATGCGTGATCCTTTCATCATGAAATCCAACTACATCAGTTACGCGACGCATGCATCTTGGCAACAGGAAGTGAAAGCGGCGGTTGAACGATCTCGAAAGCATACCATTGCTATTCTGGGTGGTTTGATTGAAACTGAGAATGTGGATCGGGAAATCCTGATCGTAAGCTCTGGAACCGCTGTGAGCCAAGGACGCGAAGCGATTCGTCTGCTGGAAGCAGAAGGTATTAAAGTTGGTTTGGTTAAAATCAAAACCATTCGCCCCTTCCCGTATGAGGAAATTCTTGAAGCGACGGCGAATGCTAAACATATTTTTGTTCCCGAGTTCAATATGGCAGGATGGATGGCTCGAGAGATCAAAGCCCTTATTCCTAATAACGAAAGAGTGTATGAAGGCCCCCGCGTTGCTGGCGGCATGACCATGCCTTCTGAAGTTATTGCGGAAGAGATCAAAAAGCATTTAGGGCTTTGAAACGTTGCGCAGGTTGAGCGTGCGAAAGCCGCTTGGACGGTGCATTAATAAAAATAAAATGAACTTTACCATTAACTCAATATAAAGGCTCGCTATGAGTAAAGATAAAATACAAATTTGCGAAGATTTGGCAGATATCATGCCTCCCGAGTATCAAGATCTCGTTGAAGACGCAACTTATGGAGACCAGGATCGTGGTTGGAAAGATGTTGGTTCCTCCAAAGAGCTTATAGAGCAACATTCTCTTTGCGCCGGTTGTCCCGAGTCCATAGCATTCCGCTATGTTCTGGCCAGCTTGCCCGCACCCGAAGACACTGTATTTGTAGGTTCTACAGGTTGTACCAGTCTGGTATTCCCACATGTAGCCGTACAAAACATCCATTCGCTTTTTGGTAACCAGAATGCGATTGCTTCGGGTTTGCACCGCGCTTTGAAAGTACGCTTTCCTGACAAAGTGAAAGATGTTGTTGTTTTGGCTGGTGACGGTGCAACCGTTGATATCGGCTTGGACATGACTCTTCAATCCTGGTTCCGCCAGGAAAAATTCACGACCATTTGTTTTGACAACGAATTGTATGCAAACACAGGTGGACAAGAAAGTGGACTCATGCAAAAAGGCTTTGTTTCCAAGATGGCTCCCGTTGGGAAGCTGTTTGACAAAGTCAGACTGCCTGAAATCGCTCGTGAGTCAGGTTGTCATTATGTGGCTTGTCTCACAGTAAGTAAGCCCAACCGCGTTGAGAAAGCATTGAAAAATGCAATTCTTGTTGCACGTGAGTTTGGACCAACCTTCATCCAACTCTATACGCCTTGTATTCTTGAAATAGGAAAACAAAGCATGGAGGGACTTGACGAGATGAAAGATGCTGAGTCTATTGGCGGTCGTTTTGTGTACAAAGAGTACGCAACTGACGATGTCAAAAAATTCCTTAAGGAAAAGGATGACGAGGCAAAAGCCAGAAAGAAAGCAAAGAAATCTGCAAAAGCATAATAGCTTCCCCTTAGAGGGAACCTTTGAAAATTATTAGGATATGAGCTTGCCCTTTGGATAAAAGGGCAGGCAAATTCCTAAATTGTAAAATTAAATTTTTAGAGATGCCCTGAAGAGGGTTTTGATATTTGATAAAGGAGTAGTTATGAAGAAAAGGTTGAATATCCGGATATCCGGTCTCGGTGGTCAAGGGGCTGTTACTTCCGCACATCTATTGGCGATGGCCGCTAATAATGCTGGTTTGTTTTCCATCTCGAATCCGTTTTTCGGTGCCGAAAAACGAATGGCTCCCGCTGAAAGTTACGCTCGTATCGGTCCTGAGAAGATTTATGACCGTGGTGAATTGGTTTACCCTGACATCATCATGGTTTATCATCCTCAGGTAATCACAATGCAGAAGAGCTATACAGCACCGTTTTATTCAGGGGTCAAAGAAAATGGCTTGGTAATCATCAATACAGCGACGGATCTGTTGAATGAAGAAGATCATAAGCGTCTTGACGATTTGAATGTTGCTGTTTTTGATATCGATGCGACAAAACTGGCACTCGAAATTGGCGGTACCGAGCTTTCAACCAACATGGCTATGATTGGTGCCTGTATCGGTATCACTAATGTAGTTAGTCTTGCCGAGATGGAACAAGCGGTTCAAGATCGATTTGGAAAGAAATACGTGGCTTCCGGCGGAACAGCAACTTTGGACGAAGCCATTAAGAAAAAATACGCCAAGAAAGAGCAATTGCTTCAGAAGAACAACGAGACCATTAAAGCAGCCTATGCGATAGCTCAGGAATGGGCAAAGTCTTCTGACAACTTGGCATTAGCCGTTCATTGATTTCAATTTTATGAAACGCTTCCCCATAGGGGAGGCGCGTTCGTTTTCATTAACGTTTCAATCAGGAGTAGTCAAGCGTGTATAATGTAGCCCATGTTGACAACGAAAAATGTACGGCCGAAAAAGGTTGTCGGCTTTGCATTATGTATTGCCCTGAATCCGACACTATTCTTTTAGACAAAAAGACAGGGAAGGCCGTCATTGTTCTAGATCGCTGTAAGGGTTGTGTTTTATGCGAGATAGTCTGTACTACGGCTAAAGCCATCAGTATGCATCCAGTTAATGGTGCCACTGGGGAGATTATTTGGAATGCCGAGGAAGCTGAAACGGCAGGATTAGGACAGGCTTACGCCGGTTAATCAAACCCCTCCAAAAAGTAAATTGCCCATGCCCCTCTAACGAGTGGGGCATGGGCTTTTTTTGTTGTGAAAAAAATTAAATCCCCACTTCCCTCAGCATCATCTAAACTGCATTATTCACCAATGGAAAAACTTACTATGACCGATTCACTGACTCGCGAAATTCAGTGCCAACTCTGCGAAGACAAATACTCTCCGATCATTGAACCTGAAGAAGACGAGAGTTACTATAGGCTTTATTGTTCCTGTTGTGCCAATTGGATTTCTATCAACATTGCAAACCCTGTCCGTGTCACCTTGAAAGAGGTTATGGGGCTCAAGGGGGAAGCTCTTGCTCTGGCAATTCAAACCTGCCTCTCAAAATGCCAATGTGGAAAGCCGTTCTCTCACGATGCTGGAGAACGATGTTCTGTCTGTTTGGATAAGATCGAACAAGAGAGTCGCGCAATTCGACCATCAGAAATTTTTCAGTCGCCTTGGAATTTGGAAGAATTGAAGAAATTTGAAGGTAAGATTTTTGAATATCTGATTGGAAAAATGAATTCCAAAGAAGAAACACTCCGCGAATTGATTGAAAAATACGAAGAAGGAAAGATCAATGCGGAAACTTATATGGATGGTATCGAAAGTTTGCAATTTCGAGAATCCCGCCAAGTGAGCGTGATACAGACTTGGGCCATGATATTGGGGCCTGACATTGCGTTCCGTGCGGCCGAAGAACATGATCTCGTAGAACGCTACGGAACACGTGTTCTGGTGAGCATTGCTAAAGGTTTAGAGATCAGTGCTGGCAAATCCGTCTTGTCCACATTGGGTGCAGAAGCCGATCAATGGGACGGCGAAGCAGGCAAAGAGTTACGTGTTTTTATGAAAAAGATCGGCGGCGGATTTTAATTAAAGCCCCCGTATAAACACCCCATCATTCCCCACCCGGGGTATACAAGGCAAAGTCGCTCCGCATTGTGTGGAGCGACTCACTTGTGAATTATTTCTTCTTTCCAGTTTTTGAATTTCTTCCTTCCGAGTGTTATTTATTCAACCACCTTTTAAAATCACTCAGTCTAAACTCTGATATTTAGTTTTTTGATGCGCGAGTAGACTGTCGTGGGATTCATGTTGAGAAGTTCAGCGGCACCATTGGGGCCCGTCACTTTTCCCTCGCATTGTTTCAATGCACACACCAAGTTTTGTTTTTCCTTTTCCTTCATCTCCTCATCTGTATAGATACGTTCTTTGTTCAGTTCCTGGGTCGGTGAATTTATTTTTCGGGGGCTGTTTGTGGGCAAATTTATCTGAAGTTTCCCCCCTTTCGAAAGAATCGCGGCCCGATCTAAGACGTTTTGCAATTCACGGATATTGCCTGGCCAGTCGTAGTTCTGTAGATTTTTCAAGTTGGCTTGAGTGATGCGTGGTTCGGCAATTTTCATTTTTTTCGTAGCACTTTTTAGAAAATGAGCGGCAAGCGCTGGAAGATCTTCCATGCGTTCGCGAAGCGGTGGTGATTCAATGGGGAATACATTTAGCCGGTAAAACAGATCTTGTCGGAACTTACCTGCAAGTGCATCTTCTTTCAGATTGCGGTTGGTGGCGGCAATGATGCGAACGTCAACACTACGGGTCCTGTCATCTCCAACCTTTTCGAAAGTTCCTTCCTGAAGAACGCGCAATAATTTGCTTTGCAAATCCAATGGAATTTCGCCAATTTCATCCAGGAATAAGGTCCCTCCCTGAGCCATCTCAAATCGACCCGCCCGGTCTTTGATTGCACCCGTGAAAGCTCCTTTGATGTGACCAAAAAACTCACTTTCATAAAGTTCTTTGGGAATAGAAGCACAATTTACTCTGATGAGAGTTCTTTTTTTGCGTGAACTACGGTTATGAATTTCGCGAGCGATCAATTCTTTTCCCGTTCCCGACTCTCCGGTGATGAGCACACTGGCATCGGTTGGTGCAACGAGTTCGATTTGGCTTAAAATTGCGTGAAGAGCCGGACTTTTGCCTATGATCTCTCCATACGACTTGGCTTCCAGAATCTCCTCATTCAGATAAGCATTTTCCAGTTCAAGTTGTTGCTTGAGTCTATTGATTTCATCTTCATCCTTCTTTCGCAGGGTAATGTCATTGAACACGACGACTGCGCCTTGGCATTTTCCGTCAATCATTATAGGTGTGCTGGTGTAATCCACAGGAAAAGAGGTCCCGTCCTTTCTCCAGAACACCTCATTAGAAATACTATAGGCCTCTCCATTTTTAAAAGCCGAATAAATGGGACAGTCGAGAACGGAGTAGGGCGTTCCGTCCGCTTTAGAATGGTGCACCATTTTGTGCTGACAAGTTCCGATCATTTCTTCCTCGCTGTAACCGGTCATTCTCTGGGCGGCGGGGTTGATGAAAGTAGTGGAACCCTCAGAGTCCAATCCATAAATACCTTCGCCTGCGGAGTCTAGAATTAGTTTGATGGGGTAATTCATCTTGGTTTTTTTATGGGTGAATGATTCATTGTTTCTCATAATAATATACTATTTTTAAAATTTAAATTACTAAATTTCGTTTATTACTAAATTTAGTAATTGTGTGAGGTTCATTAAATTTCTCTAAAGTTACATAATTAAATGACTTTATTTTATTTCGTTGTTTGGCACGTTCTATGCTCTGTAGAAGATAAGAACTTGCGGGTTTTAAAACTCTAAGTTCTGAATGGAATAAAGTATATCGAAATCAATATTTTTTTACTTAGGAGAATCACATGCAAAGAATCAAAGCAATCGAAGCCGATCAAGCCAATTGTCAAGTTAAGGAACTTTATCAGGGAGTGGAAAATAACTTGGGAATGGTTCCCAACATGATCAAGACGATGGCCAATTCCCCCGCAGTGGTCTCAGCTTATATTAGCTTCAGGGGTTTTATGGATAAAGGCGTCTTACCCGTAGCACTGAAAGAACAAATTTCACTTTATGTATCGGAATCTAATGGTTGTTCGTATTGTATTTCGGTCCACTGTGCTCTTAGCAAGACGGCTGGATTGCGCGATGAAGAAGTGCGTGACGGGCGCAAAGGACAGTCTCCGGATGTTAAAACTAATACAGCTTTGAAGTTTGTGGGTCGTATTTTGGAAACACGAGGTGCCGTCACAACAGAAGAAGTCACGGCAATGACCAAAGCGGGTTATACGGATGAAGAGATCACCGAAATCATTGCATTGGTTGTATTTGTAACCTTCAGTAACTATTTCAATAATGTGACGGGAACTCTGAACGACTTCCCGAAGGCGGCAGCCTTATCTGCCAATTAAATATTTCAGGCCCGAAATTTTTTCGGGCCTGTTTTTTTATATAAAAGGGAGAATTGGAAATCATGAAAACAATATCCAGCGACATCGCATTCACACCTGCGGTCAAATCTCAGCAAGAACGTTTTGGTTCGCGTATGGGTTACGCACGCATGGAAGAACAAGGTGGTTGGGAGGACAAGGTGACGGGTGATCTTAAAAGCTTCATTGCCGAAAGGGAATCCTTTTATTTGGCAAGCACAGGCTCCGAAGGTTACCCCTACATTCAACACAGGGGAGGCGAAAAAGGATTTCTCAAAGTTCTTGATGAAAATACCTTGGCCTTTGCCGACTTTTCTGGAAATCGTCAATACATTACGGTGGGAAATCTGTCTGAAAATGATCGTGCTTTTATTTTCTTAATGGATTATGAAAATCAGCGGCGGGTCAAAATATGGGGCCGGGCAGAGGTTGTGGAAAATGACGCCGATTTGATGGCGCAGGTGACAGACACTGCTGACAGAGTGGAGCGTGTCATTGTTTTCAGAGTGGAGGCTTGGGATGTGAATTGCCCCAAACATATCCCTCGTTATCACTCGCATGAGCAGGTCCAATCGTTGAATGAAGAAATCAATGAACTGAAAAAAGAAAATAAATTGTTGAAACAGAGAACGACAGCTTAAAAAAAATCATTAAAGGAGAATAAAATGTCTAGAGATTCTGGAATCAAATCACCCATTCCTCCTTTTACGCAGGAAACAGCGTCTCAAAAAGTGCGAAAGGCTGAAGATGCCTGGAACACGCGAGATGCCGAGCGGGTTGCGCTGGCTTATACGGCAGACAGTCAATGGAGAAACCGTGGAGAGTTTTTTTCTGGGCGTGCGGAGATCGTTCAATTTTTACAACGCAAATGGAAGCGAGAGTTGGACTATCGTTTGATCAAAGAACTATGGGCTTTCGACGACAATCGCATTGCTGTGAGGTTTGCTTATGAATGGAGGAGTCGTTCCGGTGACTGGTTTCGTTCTTACGGCAACGAAAATTGGGAATTTGATAAGAAAGGTTTCATGCAAAGGCGCCTAGCGAGTATCAATGATCTATCCATTGAGGAAAAAGACCGTAAATATCACTGGCCATTAGGTCGCCGCCCGGATGACCTTGAGGGCTTATCGAAGTTGGGTCTGTGATATTGGGCAACTCGCATCGATCTCTTTGAGCAAAATAGTTTGCAGGTGAGGCGATCAGCAGACCACCATCCCGGCGTAGCCGACCACTTGTTTCCAGTCTTTGTTGATCTCGCCCGAGGTCTGGTAGCGGATCAACTTGCTGGACCGGGCTCCTTGTGCTTTTGCGCAGAGGAGCATGATGCTCGCGGGCACGACACCACACATGCTGATTCTTTCTCGGCGCACGGTTTGGTACAGGCCTGTGGGGTCGAGTGCGATCATTTTCTCGATGGCGAGACGGTCCTTGTTTGTAGCGTTCTCGTGGGATTCATAATGGCTCATGTCTGAGCTGGCGACGATCAAGGCTTTCCGTTCACCCATTCCTTCCAGAATCGCGCGGGCGACTTCCTGGCAGTTTTTCCAGTTTGTTTGCATAAAACAGATGGGAACGATTCTAAAGTGGGAACAAAAATATTGTAAAAACGGGATTTGTGTTTCGAGGGAATGTTCCTGCTGATGAGCCGATGCGTTGGCTTGCAAAATGGGTGAGGCGGCGCAAATGGATTCTGCCAATGCGGTGTCTATTTCGACATCACCCAGAGGGGAGGCCCAGGTGCCTTCCGTCATCACCGAAATATTGGGACCCCTGCCGCTGTGGTTGGGACCTAATAGGATAACGGTATCGGGTATTTCAATGCGGGAGTAGACCGATCCTGCAACGTTCCCGGAATACATATAGCCGGCATGGGGAACGACAATTCCCAGTGCCGGAATTTTCTCTGCTATGGGTTCGATTCTGGATTGTATATCGCGATTCAACTCGGTCGCTTCAGCGGGGTAGAATCGACCTGCGACTGCGGGTGCCCGTCTCACGGGGTTTCTCCTTTTTCCTCGGTGTCCACTCCGGTGACGGAGATGAATGCTTTGCCTGCGATGATTTTTTTATCCAAGCCCTGATCTGTTTTTGTCAATGCGGTCACACGCTGGATTCCATGCGAGTTTTCCAGGGAAAGAACCATTCGGCCTCCGACTTTCAATTGATCGACTAAAGCCTGGGGGATTTCCGGGATAGGGTCAGTTATGAGAATGGCATCGTAAGGTGCGTACTCGGGCCATCCCAGAAATTCGTCTCCCTGTTTTATGTGGACGTTGACATAATCCAGTTTTTTCAAGAGTTGATTCGCCCCAAACGCAAGATTATGAGCCGTTTCGACGCCATACACCTGAGCGGTAACGCGACTCAATATAGCGGTTTGGTAGCCTGTCCTTGAGCCGATTTCCAGTACACGGTGTTGCGGACTGAGTTGGGCGGATTGAACCATCAAAGCTACAATATAGGCCTGAGGTATGCTTTGAGTTCTGTTGATGGGTAGGGGGCGGTCGGCGTAGGCAAAAGAGCGATAGATGGGGTCAACAAACAGATGCCGGGGGACTTCTTCCATGGCGACCAATAAGGCGGGATCTCGAATATCTTTTTTTAGAAGGTCGCGAGCCACCATCCGCTTGCGTTCGGCAGAATACTTGGCGTCTTCAGTATTTGCCGAGCTGTTACAGCCTTGGGCGAAGATTAGAACCAAGAGACCTGGAATAAAGAGTTTAAAAAATAAGACCGTTTTCCCGGAGCCAATCGTCGCTGTCAAAATTTTTGTTCCTGTATTCTTGAAATTTAAGCTCGTTTGGGGAAAGTTTTTGGCCATCAATGAACTGGGTTTTTTTTGTATTTTTTTTCTTTTGAACAGGCTTCTCAATTGAATCGGTTTCGAGATCGAGTTCTGTATCCAAAGCTTCTGACAAGGCCTGCATTTTCAGAACAAGAACCATGAAACTTTGGGGGCATATTTTTTCTGTCTTTTGCATCTCAGACATAACCTTTTTCACCTTGTTGGAGGACATTACCGCCTCGGTGATGGCTTTGGATAGTTTTTCAAAATTGGGTTCTGACTCATGGGAGTGACTCACAAGATCCCCCTTTCATAGGGTAAAGATTTATATATACCTGTTTAGATTAGTCGTGGGCGACGTCATTGTCAAGAGAGACTGACGTCGCCCAAATTATTTGGAATGTCGATGATTTGGAAGATGTTTTATCTCAAATAGTTAGCTAATACCTTGGTATCGAAGAGTCGATTTTAACCGCCCATTCATCAATGCCACCGCGCATGCTTTTAAGATTTTTGTATCCCATTTCCTGCATCGCTTTCAAGGCTTTCATGCTTCGTACACCGGCTTTACAGTGGAGAACGATCTCGTCGTCTTTGCCCAGGCCGTTCAGGTTTGCAGGGTTTTTTTCCTGTATCTGGCCTAGAGGGATCAATGTGGCTCCTTCAATTTTACAAATATCGTATTCTGAAGGTTCGCGTACGTCAATGAGCTTGAAGCCACTGCCTTTAGAAAGCATGTCTTTGACAGTTTGGACATCGATTTCCAAATCACTGTCCGCCGACTCATCTTCTGCACTGACTGCGGGAATGCCGCAAAATTCCTGATAATCGATGAGCTCGGTGATGCTTGGATTTTCTCCGCAAATGGGACAATCCTTGTCTTTCCTTAACTTCATCTCTCTGAATTTCATGCTCAGAGCATCGAATAACATGAGTCGACCGACCAGCGTGTCTCCTTTTCCAAGGATGATCTTCAAGGTTTCCGTCGCCTGGATCAATCCGACAAGACCGGGGAGAACACCTAATACACCGCCTTCGGCACAACTGGGGACCAAACCTGGGGGTGGAGGCTCGGGATAGAGACATCGGTAGCAGGGGCCTTGTGCGGCATCGAAAACAGATGCCTGTCCGTCGAAGCGCAGGATGCACCCGTAAATATAAGGTTTCCCGAGCAGGACGCAGGCATCGTTGGCTAAATAACGTGTAGGGAAATTATCGGTGCCATCTACGATGATGTCATAGTCCTTAAAAATTTCTAAGGCATTATCTGAAGATAATGGGGCGTTGTAGGTTTTGATATCAATGCTTGAGTTGATGTCTGACAGGCGTTCCTTGGCAGAGTCAACTTTCAGTTTGCCCAAGCTGGATTCTCCGTGGACTATCTGGCGTTGTAGGTTGCTCAAATCGACGACATCAAAGTCGATCAACCCGAGAGTTCCAACTCCAGCGGCGGCGAGGTATAAGCTAAGGGGAGACCCTAAGCCACCGGTTCCGATGCACAGTACTTTGGCATTGCAAATTTTTTCCTGACCTTCTACGCCCACTTCGGGAAGTAAGAGGTGTCTGCTGTAGCGTCCGATCTGATCTTGACTCAAGCTCATAAGAGAGTGCCTTTGTGATAATAAGGATTAATGACGATATGATTGAGGGCGATTAAAACTTCCATTTCGTACAGCCCTTGTATAATGTATTGGATTCAATTCTAACAAAAAGGGAGCGAGCCGACAAAATTTTTGGCTGTCTTTCATAATTTGCGAGGTCATATGGGTGTAAAAATAGGAACATCTGATTCGATAGAAAACGAAACCCCCGAGTCGGTCACGATTCGCATCAACGGTAAAGAACACAAGGTGCCTTGTGTTGAAGGCCAAACCATTTTCAATGCCGCTATGAGATCCAAACTAGAGCCACCGGCGTCCTGTGTGGGTGGGGTGTGCGGGACTTGTATGGCCAGGTTGGTAGAAGGGCGTATTGAAATGGAAAATTTCGATGCCATGCATGAAGACGATTTTAAAAACAAAAATATCCTGACGTGTCAGGCCGTCTTGCTCACCAAAACAGCGGTGATCGATTACGATGCGTGTTGAGCCTACGAGCCTTTTCTAAAGGCTCGTAGCTTTTTCAAAAGCCGCCCTGAGGCCGCCAATGGCACCTTCGATCACTCGATCGGGCAAGCAATAGGACAGCCGAAAGTAACCCGGCGTTCCAAAGCCTCTGCCGGGTACCGCGAGGGTTTTTTCCTGTGCCAGCATACGACAAAATTCAACTTCGTCTTCCAAAGGCGATTTGGGAAAGAAGTAAAAAGCACCCTGAGGTTTGACCACAGAATAACCGATCTCAATCAATGCCGAATACAAGCGGTCTCGCTTTAGCTGGTAGACCATAGGGTCGATCCCTGCGTCTTGCGATTCAGCGATGGCCCTTTGAATGAGCGCCGGAGCATTCACGAACCCGAGCACGCGATTGCAAAAGATGAGTGCTGACATGAGCTTGTCGCGATCCGAACATTCGGGATGCACTACCACAAAACCGATGCGCTCTCCGGGTACCGCGAGATCCTTGGAATGCGAGCTGATGTATATGGAGTCTTTGTAGATTTCAAACAGATGCGGTGTTTCGACTCCATCAAAAATGATTTTTTTATAAGGATCATCCGAGATCAAATAAATCGGGGAGCCTTTTTTCTCCGATGCTTTTTGGAGGACAGCGGCCACTGCCTGCAAGGACTCACGGGAATACACAACCCCGGTTGGATTGTTGGGCGAATTGATGATGACGGCCTTGGTCTTTGGGGTGATGGCTTGCTCCAAGGCTGAAGTGTCGATAGAAAAATCGTCATTGGTTTTCACCGGAACAGCTTTGCCACCGTGATTGTCTGCATAAAACAAGTACTCGACGAAAAAGGGAGCGAATACGATCACCTCTTCTCCCGGATCGAGCAAGGACTTGAGCGTGATATTGAGCCCACCTGCGGCACCACAAGACATCACCGTATCCTTCGCCGTCAATTGCACACCGGACTCAGGCGAGAGCGTTCTGGCAATGGCCATACGCGCTTCTTCCAAACCCGCATTGGGCATATAACGATGCAAACCGGGGGTTTCGTCTTGTGCCGCCAGAGCCAGAGCGGATTTCAATTTCTTCGGTGGCTCCATTACAGGATTGCCAAGAGAGAGATCGAATACAGCGTCGTTTCCAAATTCTTCTTTCAAGCGTGCTCCCTCTTCAAACATCTTGCGGATCCAAGATGCCTGAGAAAGCATTCCTTCAACTTTTTGTGAAATGGTCATATATCTCTTTCAAGATTTAGATTGTCGAGTTTCCTACACTATAGAGGCACTTGGATTCAACTCGCAAGTGCAATCTAGAGCCTGCTCTTAAAAGATAAATAGGGCGCACAGGTACAGAACAATACCCATGGGCCCTACTTTTTATTATTTTTTATGAAGAGAACTTGTTCTAGTTACCCAGATGGCGGATGTGCAGAATCAATTGCCAGATTTCTTCGTCTGCCAGTGCTTTATAGGCCATCATGCCAGTGCCCTTAGAGCCATTTTTGATGATCCAAAACAGTTGCCCATCGGGGATTTCACTCATCGTTGCTTTACAGCTGAAGTTTCTGGGTTTGGGTTCCATACTCCTAGCCATCATTCCGTTTCCATTGCCGTTGACACCATGACATTGGAGGCAAGCCAAAGGTTTTGCGGTGTGATTGTATAGCGTTTTCCCCGCCGTTAGATTCTCATCGGTTGGTTTTAAGGGGTTCTTTTGTTCTGAAGCATTGCCCGGAGCTTTCGGCGTGCTACGTTTTTGAGGGCAGTCTGCGGAGAAGGCAGGGGCTGAAAACCCTAAGGTGATAAGAGGGATTAAAACGGTCGCCATAAGAATTGATCTAATGCCTGATTGTAACTGTTTCATAAAAGAGGTCTCCATGGATCTATTTTTTTGAAAAATTAATTTCTCTGAAGCATTGTGGGATTTTGTTAAATCTTGTAAATCACTTCGTTAAGAAAGACTGCCTTCGTTTGCTCCTAAGGGTAGCTTTGCGCAACGAAAGATACCAATGTGTATATAAAATCAGAGGACAGAACTTGTCATTTTATTCATATTTTTTTAGCAGAACTTAAAATTATTCCCTACTTGATTCGGAATCGGGAGGGCAAAGCCTGACAGGTGCTTGGATAAAGAGGTAATTGGCTTTTCCAAGCGTGAGTCTGATGTTTCTCAAAATCAGTGCATGGCAGGTCGAAAACCTGCCGCTATCGCATCCTTTTCAGAACAAAACCACTTTTCGCCTCGACCCCGGGATTCGTCAACCGTTGTTTTTTCGTACCATTGATCGCCGGGCATATGAAAAATTTTTTCGCCCTGAGTGTTGATATTGCCTTTAATATCACACCATTTCCCATTTTTTTCAGGTGTGCCCAGAAAAGAAAAAATAACAAAAATAGATGTCAACAGAAGGCCGCCGATCAATGCTGAAAAGGCAAATTGTTTTGGATCGATTTTTGTTTTTGCTTTGGAAAAACCGGTTTCTTCCGACGAGAATGTTTCGGAACTTTGAGTTTCGACCAATCCGGTAGGGAAGGGGATTACCTTTCCGCCAAAGACACCTTTTTCTTTGGATTTCATTTCAGCTCTGGATTTAGGGTCATCCATCATGAAATTGTGAAGACCCCGAACGGTCTCTCGAACCATTTCCTTTAGTTCGGGATCGCCGTGTTTCATCATTTCCCTGAGCTTGACGGAAAGTTCGTTTGCAATCATCTCTTCCTTTTCGTTTTCATCCGTCATAAACGCTCCATAAAAGGGAAAGGGTGTTTTCTATTTGACCAGAAAATAATAAAGCTCTAAGGACATTTTAACTCAGATGTTAGGTAAAAAAAAGCCAACAAGATATTGATTCCCTTAGGCCGAGAACTGATTTAAAAGGTCAAGTCTTTATTTTATAGTTGTATCAGTTTGGCGATGTTGACAGCGAGTTTCTTTTTCCCATGTGGGGCTTTGAAGAAAACGTCTACCTTGAGGTCGTCTTCGTTGCCTTCTCTGCGGATGACGACACCGGGGCCAAACTTGGCATGAACAACGCGCGCGCCGACGGGGTAGGCCACGTCTTCGTTGGAGGGGCGTGAGACTTGCCAGGATTCGGTTTTTTTAGGTTCTTCCGTTGGGCGGCTTCTTCCGTATCCTCCTTGTGGTGAAGGGGGTTCTGAATAGGCGGCGTTTTCTTTTTGCAGAATCTCACCGGGAACGCTCTCGAGAAAATCAGAGGGCTGATAGTTGAAGGTGTTTCCATAGATCCTTCTTGTTCGGGCGTTGGTCAAAAATAATTTTTCACGGGCTCGGGTAAAGCCGACGTAACAGAGGCGGCGTTCTTCTTCGTATTCTGCATTTTCTCCCATGGAGCTTGCATGGGGGAGCAGGCCGCGCTCCATTCCGATGATGAACACAGATCGGAACTCTAATCCTTTGCAGGAGTGAAGGGTCATGAGGAGCAAGGCACCGCGTTCGTCATCCACTGCATCGGCATCTGCAACGAGGGAACAGGAATCGAGAAATTCTTGCAGGCTTCGGCCTTCTTCTTCGGCTTGCTGGATTGCGGAGATCAATTCCTCGAGGTTCTCAAGACGGGAGCGGCTTTCGATAGAGTTTTCGTCGCGTAAGGAGGGGGCGTAATTACTACGTTCCATCACAGCGCGAAAAAAGTCGGCTTCGCTTTTTTCCTCCCGGTACTGAGCAAGGTCTTCGACCATTTCCATGAATTTGGTCATTTTACGTGCCGCGGCGGGTGCGACAAAACGATCTCTTTCTGCTTGTTTGAGTCCTTCGCTCAAGCTGAGTCCTGTTCTGGCACAATAGGCTTCGAGTTTTTCCAATGATGTTTTTCCAATGCCTCGCGGGGGAACGTTGACGATGCGTTTCAGTGAAATGGAATCACCGGGGTTCAGGATAATCTTGACGTAGGACAGGATGTCTTTGATTTCCTTGCGCTCGTAAAATTTGAGTCCCCCTACGAGTTGGTAAGGTATCTGCCATCGGCGAAGGACATCTTCCATCACGCGAGACTGGGCGTTGGTGCGGTAGAGTACAGCGATTTCTCCAAAGGAAAGGGCATCTTCCTGATTCAGGTTTTGAACTTTTCCGCAAACGTATTCGGCTTCGTCCATCTCGTCGCGTGCGCGGTAGTAGGTGATGGGGTCGCCGTCGACGTTTTGGGTCCATAAAGTCTTGGGTTTTCGCGATACATTTTCTGCCACTACGCTGGAGGCGGCTTTGAGTATGTTTTGTGTCGAACGGTAATTTTCTTCCAGCTTGATGGTGCGGGCCTCGGCAAAATCTTTTTCAAAATTTAGAATATTTTCGATATTTGCACCACGCCAGCGGTAGATGCTTTGGTCATCGTCGCCGACCACGCAGATATTGTTGTGTGCTTGAGACAGCAGTTTTATAAGGTTGTATTGCGTGGCGTTGGTGTCCTGGAATTCGTCTACCAGAATATAGCGAAATTGGCGACTGTAACGGTCGAGAACCTCTTGCGAATTCTGAAACAAGCGCACACACTGGATGAGCAGATCGTCAAAATCGAGAGCATTGTTTTTACGCAACCCATCTTGGTAGATTGGGTACAGCTCGGCGGCCCGGTATTTATTTCCGTAAGAAAAAGAGTCGGGATCGACATTTTCAGGAAACAGAAAATCATTTTTGAATCCGCTGATGCAGGAAAGCAAGGTGCGAGGGGGAAACGAGTCCTTGTCGATATTTGCTGTTTTCATGCATTGCTTTATCAGAGTCAACTGGTCTTGGGAATCGTAGATTGCAAAGTCGACAGAGTAACCAAGTGTGTCGATATGACGTCTCAGAATGCGTAGGCAGAAGGAGTGAAAGGTGCTGATCCAGCTTGGCGATTGAGAGAGGTCGATCATCTGCCGAATACGCTCTTTCATTTCTCCCGCCGCCTTATTGGTGAAGGTGATGGCGAGGACCTGATCGGGGGCGATGTTGCGCTCCAGGATCAAATGAGCGATGCGATGGGTGATGACGCGTGTTTTTCCGGAACCTGCGCCGGCGATGACGATGAGGGGGCCTTCGGTGCAGTGGACGGCCTCCATTTGCTGATCGTTTAAAGAGGGGGAATTCATATTTTCTGGTTTAGATGTGGATGATGATGTTCAGGTAGACCTGAAGCTATGCTAAATTTTCCCAAACTACGGAGGCCATGGCTTCTATGAACAAAGGGGAAAGATTCAGAGACTCGGTTCGGCGCAATTCCAGCTTCCGCTTTTCCGCATATTGCTTGAACTCGATATCTATGTCGTACAAAACTTCGATGTGGTCAGAGACGAAACCCACGGGGACCATAAGAACGGCGCGTCTTCCGTAGCGGGCTACTTTATCGAGAGTGGACTCCACCGTGGGGCCAAGCCAGGGGACAGGAATCATTCCCTGGCTTTGGTAGGCTTGAAACCATGTTCCGGGAGAAATTTTGGGCAACAGTGCGTTTACTGTTTTATCGTATTCATTTGCGTAAGGATCGCCGTAATCCAAGGATTCAGAGGGAATGCTGTGAACGGTGAAGATGGTGTAAATTTTTTCCCAGCCCTCATCTTGAAGTTTCTTTTGAGCGACCTGATACCTGTCGGCAATAGCATCAATCAGAAGGGGGTGATCGGCCCAGCTACCGATAAATCGAGTATCTATTTCAGGTGCTCCGCATTCCTTCAGGGCAGTGCGAAAGGCTTTGAAGTATAACTCAGTGCTCCATGTGCTGTACTGCGGAGCCAGACACATGACGCAAACTTGTTTAACACCGTCTTCGACCATTTGGCGAACGGAGTCGATGATATAGGGACTCCAGTTTCTCATGCCAAAATAGACTTTGAAGCGAGGGCCTTCTCCCTGGTTCAAAAAATCTTCCAAGGCTTTGGCTTGACCGGTGGTGATTTCCCGTAATGGAGAACTGCCACCAATAGCCGAATAGCGATCACTGATGATTTGCACGACTTCTTGCGAAGATTCGGTTCCACCGCGAATATTTTTTAAATATTGGGGGATATCGTCTACGCTGTTTGGTGCTCCATGCGCCATTAAAAAAACGCCAATCGGCGGTTCTGCCGCTCCCGAATCAGTCATTCTTGTATTCGTATTCATGCACCATGTCCACAACAGCTTTGACATGATCTACTGGAGTGAATTGGAAAATACCGTGGCCTAGATTGAAGATATGGCCCGGTCGTCCTTCCGCACGGCGCAATACATCGAGAACTCTTTCTTTTAAAACAGGAATAGGTGCCATCAACGCAGAGGGATCGAGATTCCCCTGAATGGGTTGGTCGTGTCCCAGAGTTTTCCAGGCATCGTCGAGGTTGACTCTCCAGTCGAAACTGATGACATCGCCACCGGCTTGCTGGACGAGATTGAGCATTGGAGAAGTTCCGGTGCTGAAGTTGATGACGGGAACTCCGGTTTCTTGTGCGCCTGCGATAACACGCTTGGTGTAAGGCAAGATCATGCGTTCGTAATCGTAGGGGCTGAGGCAACCGACCCAGCTGTCGAATAATTGTAAAGCTTGCGCTCCGGCATCGACCTGCATTTTCAAATAATCAATGAGGACGACGCATACCTTGTCCATTAATTTCTTCCAAAGATCAGGTCGCTCGAGCATCATCATCTTAGTGTCTTTAAATTCTTTCGACTTGCCACCTTCAATCATGTAACTGCATAAAGTGAAAGGGGCACCGGCAAAGCCGATCAAAGGAATTTTGCCGCTGATCTCGGATTGTACGATTTTGATTGCATCGCCGACGAAACCCATTTGCTCTTTGGCGTTGACAGGACGCAAGTTGTCTATGTCTTTCTCTGTTTTTACCGGTCGGGGTATCATCGGCCCATCGCCTTTGACAAATTCCAGACCCGTTCCCATCGGTTCCAGGGGAAGTAAAATGTCCGCAAAGATGATTGCGGCATCGACACCCAGAACATCCAGCGGTTGTAGAGTTACCTCTGCCGCCAGCTCGGGGGTGTGGCACATTTCCAGAAAAGTATGTTTTTCTTTCAAGTCACGATAGGCTTTCATGTAGCGGCCTGCTTGTCTCATGAACCATATTGGTGTGACGTCAGTGGCTTCGCCACGGCATGCTTTCAAAAATCGATATTCGTTATTGGTTTCCATGGGCTCCTGCGGGTAAATTAGGGACAAACTTGGATTATAGACTTTGCCAGAGGCAATTATCAATGGCTTTATTGCGTTCAGCAACAGAGATATTACGCGATCCTAGGGTGAGAAAAACCTCGCTGACTATTTCGAGGATAAATAGAAACTTGGAAAAAGTAAGAACCTTCAAGTCAGCAGGGTGGCTAATGATACGATAAACAGCATTTCTCTTTCAAGTTTGAAAAGGAAACCTATAATTTTCAATAGCCTAAAGAGAATATTTTGAGAGCGCGGGGTATTTTTCCTGCTCGACTTAGAGCGGATTGCGAACCGTCTTTTCCTTAGGAGGGGAATATTTGAGGGCGGAAAAATAATGATTGAAAGTACTCATAATATTCTCCACCATTGTTTTTCCCTTATTTTATTGAAAAAACCATACTAGGCTTGCAGATTCAAGGTGTTAATGGTAGAGTGATCTACCCGCCATTTAGAATGGGAGGTAGGTCTTATCCATTTTAGCCTAGTGAGTTTTGTGAAAGATATCAGACGTGAAATAGCTGACGACAATGAAGTTGACGATGTGCTTCATCGTAAGCGAAATAAAATCATCTCCCTTTTAAAAACCAAATTCGATTTTCAGAATGCTCATTTGCGTTCGACTGCTAACAACAATGATGGTTTGTTGGAAAAATGCAAGAACTACGACGCTCCTGATCAGGCCAAGGCTTTGGGGATCTATCCCTATTTCCGCGAAATTGAAGCAGCCAGTGGTTCTCAAGTTGTTATTGAGGGAAAAAAGGTTGTAACGGTTTCGACTAATAACTACCTGGGTTTGACGCAAGACCCTCGCGTGGTAGAAGCCGCCAAAAAAGCACTCGATCTTTTTGGGGCAGGGTGTACGGGAAGCCGTTTTCTTAACGGTACTCTCAGTCTGCATAAAAGGCTTGAAACTGAACTCGCCGATTTCCTTGGACGCGAAGACTCAATCGTAATGTCCACGGGTTTTCAAGCCAATCAGGGAACGATCAGCTGTCTCCTTGGCAGGAAAGACGTTGCCTTTTCCGACCGCGAAAATCATGCCAGTATTTATGAAGGGTGTGCTATCTCGCCAGGAAAAACGATGCGCTATAACCATAATGATATGGAGCATCTGGAATACTATCTGAAAAAATACCGCGATGTTCCCGGTAAACTCATTATCACAGACACCATATTCAGTATGAGTGGCGATATTGCCAACTTGCCTGCAATCGTCAAACTCGCCAAGGATTACGGCGCGGTGGTGCTGGTTGATGAGGCGCATGGTCTGGGTGTGATGGGCGATGGCGGGCGTGGTGTTGCGAGTTACTATAGTCTGGAAAAAGAAATCGACCTCTATATGGGAACTTTCTCGAAGAGCCTCGGCTCAATCGGGGGCTTCATTTCTTCCAATAAAAAAGTGACGGAATACATTCGCCACAAAGCCTCTGCGTTTATTTTCACAGCGGCTTTGCCTCCTGCTTCTGTTGCGGGAGTTCTGGCGGCACTGGACATTATGATCAGCGAGCCTTGGCGGCAGGAAAAATTGCAAGAAAATACCTCGTATGTCAAAAAGGGGTTCTTTGACATGGGTTTCCAGGTCAACAACAATGTTGTTCCTATTGTGCCTATCAAAGTAGGCGACGAAGCACTCACTTTGTTTATGAATCAATTGCTGTTTGAAGACGGCGTGTTTGCTGGCGTAGCGGTTTCTCCTGTGGTGCCATCGCAACAGGCGATGATCCGCACCAGCTTTATGTCCAATCATTCGCGAGAAGATTTAGATTACGTTTTGAATTCTTTCAAAAAGTTTGGTGTCGAATTAGGTATCATCCCCCGCTAATATGCCGATTGAGCTTGTCAAGGTTGCGGGTCCTCGTGACCTGGAGTGTTTCATTGAAATGCCTGGGTTGTTATACCGCAACGATCCCCATTGGGTTTCTCCCCTAAAGTTTGAACGAAAGATTTTTTTCGATCCTGCAAAAAATCCATTCTTTGATACTGCTGAGGTTGAACTGTATCTTGCCCTGCAAGATGGAAAACCTGTGGGCCGGATTGCGTTGATTGACGACCGCACCTATAACGAATTTCACAACGAATGTGCGGGTTTTTTTGGGATGTTCGAATGCGTTGAAGACTTCAATGTAGCGAAGCTTCTTTTGGACAAAGCCTTTAGCTGGAGCCGGGAAAAAAAATTCGACTGTCTTCGTGGGCCGATGAATCTTTCAACCAATCATGAATGTGGTTTGCTGGTCGAGGGATTTGATAGCACTCCTACTTTTGGAATGCCATACAACCCTGCATTCTATAAAGACTTTTTTGAGCAATGGGGGCTGGAAAAAGTAAAGGACTTGTTATCTTTCAAGTTGAAGCTAGACAAAATTCCAGAGTACCTTAGCCGAGCTACCAAAAAAATCCGGCTGCGCAATCGATTCAATTTGCGCAGACTTGACATGAGTCGGTTTGAAGAAGAAGTGCAAACTATTTGGGATATTTATAATTCGGCCTGGAGTCGCAATTGGGGATTTGCCCCCATGTCTGAAGCGGAATTCTGGTTTGCAGCAAAAGAGATGAAGAAAGTTGTGAACCCAAGATATTGTTTCATAGCGGAAGTGGAGGGACAGCCTGCGGGATTTTCGTTGACGATTCCAGACATCAATCCAATTCTAAAATCTCTTAAAGGCAAGCTGTTTCCGTTTGGATGGGCGCAGTTTTTGTATGGCTTGCGCAAGGTCAAGTTTTGGCGCGTGCTCACTCTGGGAGTAAAAAAACAGTATCAGCGACAAGGGATTGATGTCTTGATGTATCACGACACGTTTCAAGAGTTTCTCGATAATGGTGTTCCTTATTGTGAAATGTCGTGGATGCTGGAAGACAACGAGCCTATGCTCATGGCTTTACGACGACTGGGAGGGTGGGAGTACAAACGCCATCGGATATATGAAGTCAGCTGAAAACCTGGATGGGGCCATCGTCTGCATAACCGGTGGAACGGGATTCATTGGCGGACACTTGGTCGATGCACTGTTGGAACGCGGTTGTGAGGTTCGACTGTTGGTAAGGTCGACAAGCTCTCTGCAATACCTCGGTGCAAGCGGAATTCGTCTATTCACAGGTGATCTGAATTCCAGTGAGTTGCCGACGGGTTTTTTAGATGGTGCCAACTATTTGTTTCATTGTGCAGGCCTCACTATCGCCAAAACCCGGGCCGATTTTTTCCGTTGCAATGCTTTGGCCTGCGAATCTTTGTATCGCTCTGCTGTTGATACCGCAGGGCAAACATTAAAGGGGGTTGTTCACTTGAGTAGTTTGGCTTCGGTTGGGCCAGCTGATACAGGGCGAACAGTCGACGAGGATACACCTTGCCAACCTCTCACGCATTACGGTCAATCCAAATTAGCTGGCGAAAAAATTGCCCTGAAATTTGCAAACGAACTTCCGATGGCTGTTCTGCGCCCTCCAGTGGTTTATGGTCCGAGAGAGAAAAATTTTTTCGAGTATTTGAAACAATTGGCTCGCGGATGGCAAATCCAAATTGGAGCAGAGGAACGTTATTTGTCGCTCATTCACTCTTCAGATCTTGTGCGGGCGATGATCGCAGTTGCGGAAAATCCGCAAGTAGAAGATAAAGTGTTCTTTGTCACCGACGGCTCAAACTATTCGTGGGATGAAGTGGCGCAGGCCGCCTTATCTGTGTTGGATACAAAGGCGCGGAAAATCATAATTCCAGAAGGCGCGATGATGGCCTTGGCATTGTTCCTGGAAGCTATTCATGTTCTGCGTGACTCGGCGCCGCTTTTGGATCGGCAGAGGATGATTGATATTCGTCAAAGTGCCTGGACTGCAAGTTCGGAGAAGTTTTTTGATACATTCCAGTTTCGGCCTATGTATGATTTGAACACAGGTTTGCAAAACACTCTGACATGGTATCGTCAACAACATTGGCTATAAAAAATGCGTTTTCCCCATCAGATAATTTGTTTTACGACTTTCAACAGTCCCTAGAGAGATGTTTTTAAAGTAATCGTATGCCCACTCCCAAACCGACCGACCATGTCTTGCTTGATATTCTGGAACCGGTCAACCGCTATTTTCACATCCCACTGTCTGCGAAGATTGTAGATGGGCTCATAAAAACCCCTGTGACTCCCAATCAGGTGACTTATGTTTCCGTTCTATTGGGGATCGTTTCTGGCTTGGCGTTTGCTCAGGGAACACCTGTCGGAATGTTTTGGGGCGGTGTGTGTCTTGAGCTTTCGTTGGTTCTGGATTGTGTCGATGGTCAGTTGGCTCGTGCTACCGGGCTGTCCAGTGAGTGGGGACGTTTACTAGATGGTATTGGCGGCTATATTGCATACCTTGCTGTGGTCTGGGGGCTATGGATTGCTTTTCCCGATCACTCGGTTGCGCTTGCGGTTATCACGTTTTTTTCAATTCTAAAGGCGATTTCTTTTGATTATTGCAAACAGTATTTCACCGCTAAAGTTCAGGAAGGCGGTGATGGGGCGCGACGCGAAATTCTCAGTGCTTACAATCGTTGGAACGATGATAAATCTGCAATTCTGAAAGTGTATTTTTACTATCTGCAATTCCAGCAATGGATTTTTCATGGTCGTTGGTCTTCTCTGCAAGCTTATAATGCAGAAGGTGAAGGCAGAGCTGTTGAGCGTGTATTGACCGAGGCTCAAGGCATACAGTTTTGCGATAGCATTCGACCGCTTGTTTCACTCTGGCGTTGGAATGGACACGAACTTTGCCTTTTTATCCTGGCCTTGTTCGGTATGTTCAATCTTCTCGATTCGATTCTCAATCCACTTGCTGTAGTGATGCTTGTCCAGTTTATTCTGACTTTGGTCGCACACCGATGTCTTATCCCGAAAGAGCCTGACGATGAAACTGTTGAGGAAGTAAACGAGTGAAGAGCATCTTGAATTGGTGTTTCCAAAACATCAGCAAACGACATCCGAAGCGTACGCTATTGGGGGCACTATTGCTCAGTGGTTTTTCTCTTTGGTATGCGATGGGCCTTGGTTTTGATTCCAGAATGGACAAACTGCTCCCTCAAAATCTTCCTCTGGTTGAAGAGTTCAATGAGGTGATCGCCAAGACAGGCGGTTCGGGTCCACTTGCGATCGTTCTTGAAGATCTGGAACAAAAAGATGCTGAGAAGATAGTGGATGATCTGGCGAAACGTCTGGAATCTGTTCCGGGAGTGCGATTCGTGGATTCCAAACTCCCCAAAGATTTTTTGGAAGACCGCCAACTGCTTTTGGTTTCGCGCCAGAACTTGAAAGAATTGTCAGGATTGATGAACGAAGCGGTCGATTACGCCCGCGAGGAATTCGGCGGATTATTTATCTCGGGAGCAGAAGATTTTAATCCAGAACGCTTGCTAGCTTTTTCCAGCACCTACCATCTTTTTGAGCCGATCAATCCCTACTATAAAGGGAAGCGGAACGAACGATTTTTTGCCAAAGGAGAAAGCAAACGTAATTTTTATATTTTCGTCCAGCCCGAAGGTACGGTTACGGATACGGATTTTACAGAAAAATTTGTCCAAAATGTTCGTGACGTTATAGCAGATTCTGGTTGGCGAAAAAAAATGCCCGAACTTGAAATTCGCCTCACCGGTTCCATCATCGTTCGTATCGAAGAGAATTCTGCCATTGTGAGAGACCTGTCTCGTTCTGCTGTCGTGGCGGGAATGGTGGCTTTGTTCATCATCTACATTTATACCCGCTCGCTTTTTGCCTTGCCGCTGATTTTCTTCCCTCTGCTTATATCGATGAGCTACACGTTTGCGTTGGCCCGCTTTTTTGTGGGTGGACTGAACATAATTTCTGGATTTCTGATTGCCATTTTGCTGGGGCTGGGAATTGACTTTGGGATTCATCTGTATATCCGCTTCAAGCAGGAATTGCTCAAAGATCAACCCTTGGTCGATGCTTTGGAACTAGTGGTCGTGCAAGTGGGGCGATCGGGGATGATGGCGATGTTGACGACGGCAGGGATTTTTTCAATTCTAATATTTTCTGAATTTAGAGGATTTTCAGAGTTCGGACAAATTGCTACCTTGGGAATTGTTTCAGCTTTCGTGTCTTATTTTTTCATCTTCCCGGCGTTGATTTTGTATTTCGACCAAATCCATTGGTTGCGTAAACCCAAGCCCATGATGTTTTCCTTGAAAATATCTAACCTCTATTCGAACACGCCTTATTTTCTCACCGCATTATTTCTATTGTTGGGAATTGCCAGCCTATTTCTCATTCCCAACATACAATTTGAATACGATTTTAGAAATCTGCGTGGTGTTTCTCCCGAGGCAGATTATGAAACCCAAACGACCGAAGACTTTGGCTATGCTTTTTCTCCGACGGTGATTCTCACGCCTAAAAAAGAGAATTTGTTCTATATCCATAAGGCTTTGGAGGAAATAAAAAATAAAAATGGGAAACACTCTACTATCGGCGTGTGTCAAAGTTTAAATATTTTCAGTCGCATGGAATACGATAGCAAAAAAGATATTCTGGATGAAATCATTGAAGATTTTGAGCTGGACGAGGACATCATCATGCTAGCTCTCGGGAAAAGCCGCGTCAATCGTCTGAAAACATTACTAAATGCTGAACCCTTTGATGAAAGTCAGATGCCGACTATTATCAATAAAAAACTCACTGCCGGGTCTGATTATATGACTCTGGTATTTTCGCCAGCTGAAAAGAATTTTTTCGACATCCGCAATATCTATCAACTGGAAAAAGAAATCGCTGAGTTGAAGGGGAAGATGGAAAAAGCCGATATCCCGATCTCTGTATTGAATGAAAATCTGCTAGCGGCGAAAGTCATGGATTGGGTAAAAGAAACAGGTCCTAAAGCCTTTGCTATGGCGGTTGGGCTGGTTTTTATACTGTTGCTTCTGGATCTACAGAATTTTTCACATGCCCTTAAAACAGCCTTACCCTTGTTCATTGGTCTGGCCCTGACGGGAGCTTTGATGAGTGTTTTTCAGATCAAACTCAACTTCATCAATTTTGTGATGTTGCCTTCCATCGTTGGTATCATGATCGATCATTGTGTTTATTTGACGCATCATATCCTCGAACACAATCCAGAAGATACCCTTCGCTCTGTCAAGGAAACGGGGAGTGCTATTCTGCTTTCTGCGCTGACCACTCTTTCCGGCTATGCGAGTTTGAACGTTGCTGGGCACCTCGGCATTCGTTCCATTGCATCCATCGTTGAGTTGGGAATTATCATTTGTACCCTGTGTGCTTTGTTCATGATCCCCGCGCTATTCGAATTGGATCGCCATCCATTCAAACTCAAACGCAAGCAAAGATGATTTCTGGTTTTCGCTAAAATACGGGATAATATTTCAAGGGTGAGTTGAAGAAAGTCCCGAGCGGAAAAATTTCCAAAAAAATCATCTTTAGAACCACGTGGTTCTGATTTCAATGATCTGCATTTTCCAACAGTCCCTCAGAAACTATTTTTTGAAAAGTTTTAGTTTATGTCTTCTTCTGACAACATCATCAGCCTGAAAAATGTTTGCAAGTATTATTCGGCAGGTGGACAAAAGATCATCGGGCTGGATGATGTCAGCCTCGATTTGAAAGCGGGTGATTTTGCTGTGCTCATGGGGCCGAGCGGTGGAGGCAAGACCACTCTGCTCAATTGCATTGGTGGCCTGGATCAACCCGATCAGGGCGAGATCCTCATTCGAGGCCGTTCTGTAGCGGGTATGAATGATAGAGAGCGCACTCAATTGCGCCGCACAGAAATAGGATTCATTTTTCAATTCTTCAACCTTTTGCCGACTTTGACCGTTTGGGAAAATATAGAACTGCCTTTATTGCTTGCGAATAAGGCCGAAGGTGGGCAGGAACGGATTCGAGAATTGCTGGACTATGTGGGTTTGCTTGACCGTGCAAAATCTTTCCCTGCGGAACTTTCCGGCGGGCAAATGCAAAGGGTCGCTATTGCCCGTGCTCTTGCGCCTAAGCCACTGGCACTCTTGGCTGATGAACCGACGGGAAACCTGGATTCGGAAAATGGTGAGCGAATTCTTGATTTGATGAAACATGCCTCTGCAGATTTTGGTGCGACGGTGATTCTGGCGACGCACAATCCACAAATTTTGGAACATGGCAACCGTCGCTGGGAAATTCGTGACGGACGACTTTCTTCCACAAGTTGACGTGAAACCTCTGCTTCGCTATAGAGACCTGTTTGTTTGTCTGGTCCTGCGCCCTTTACATGCCGATCCCTTTCGTTTGTTGATTACGATTCTGGGAGTGGCGGTGGGTGTGGCGGTATTTCTCAGCATTCAACTAGCTAATTTGCAGACCATGCGTTCGTTTGAGAATAGCGTCGATCAGGCTTTGGGAAAAGCCGATGCCGTCATTCATGCGGACGGTAGTTCCTTTGATGAATTGGTTTTTCGCAAACTGATTCCACTGAGAGAATGGATCAAAGCCTACCCTGTGATCGAAGGCTTTGGTGTAGAGCAGATATCCGGCGAAGCGGTAGAAATTCTGGGAACGGACTTGCTACGGGACAGCAGTCGGCGCGATTTCTTTATAAAAACAAAAGAAGAAAATCTAAAAGGCCTCCTGCCTTTGATACTGGACCCGAAGGGAATTGTCCTGCCTGAAAAATTCATTCCCGGCTCCCATTTTAAGGCTGGGGATTCGATTGAATTCCTCATCAACGGTAAAATAGAGTCTCTCAACGTCAACGCCATTCTCGAAAAAAAGGGAGTGGCGCGTGCTTTGAATGGGAATTTTGCGATCATGGATATCGCCTCTGCGCAATTCGTTTTTGGTCGCGTGGGCAAGCTGGACCGCATCGACATTGAGTTTCTTGGGAATGAAGATTTTGAAACCGTTCGAGACAGGGTCCTGCAGGTTCTGCCCGACTATTTACGATTCGATCGTCCCGAGCGCAAAAGCCAACAAGTGGGCAAGATGTTGCGCGCATTTCAATACAATCTAACGGCTCTGAGTTTTGTTGCTTTGCTGGTCGCACTCTATTTGATTTACAACATGGTGGCCTTGTCCGTGGTGCGTCGACGTTCTGAAATTGGGACCCTGCGTGCGTTGGGGGCCTCGCCTTATCTTCCCGCCGGGATTTTTATTTTAGAGGCCACTCTCATCGGTATTGTAGGCTCTGCCCTTGGTGTTTGGCTGGGTCATTATCTGGCGCAGTTTTCACTGATTGCCGTTTCGGGAACCGTCAACAATTTGTACGCACCCAATTATGCAGAAGCCATAGAGTTTCGATGGGATCAAGCTATCGCACATTTTATTTTCGGTGTAGCCGCCTCGGCTTTTTCTGCAATCATCCCCGCATGGGATGCGGCTAGAACTGCGCCCACTCTCGTTTTGCGGCGTGGTAGTTACGACCTTAAAATATTTCGCGGTAACCAAGGCTTGAATATTCTGGCACTGGCAGTGCTAGTGCTTGCCGGGGTTTGCTCACTCGCTCCACCGATTGACGGTTTTCCTTATCTCGGATTCTTCGCTGTTTTCTTAATCATACTGGGGCTTTCACTTTCGGCACCCTCTGCATTGCTTTGGACTCGCGATCATTTGAGTGGGTTTTGTCGAAGGAAGCTTGGGGCCGAAGGACTTTTGGCCTGCATGAATCTGTCGCAAAATGTAGGCCGTAATGCACTCGCAGTTTCATCCCTGGCGATCGCATTCATGATGGTGGTCAGCATGTCTATCATGGTTCATAGTTTTCGGCAGACCGTCATCGTTTGGCTCGAACAAACCTTGCAGGCCGATCTTTATGTGCGTCCCGCTGGCGGACGGGATATCGATTATAAAGTTGTTCTGCCTGCAAAATCAGCCAAAGCACTTGAATCCATCCCCGGTGTCAAACAAGTCGATTTATTTCGCGCCATAGACATCACCTACAACGAAAAACCCGTCGCGCTCGGTTCAGGCGATTTCAATGCCCTGTCTCGATACGGTAATCTGGTCATCAAAGAAGGCCCTCCCGCAAGTGAACTGGCTGAAAAACTGGTCGATCAGAACCGTGCCATCATTTCCGAAGCCTTTGCCTTGAAGCACGAAGCTCGATTAGGAGATGTACTGAAACTGAATACGCCGACGGGTCCGCTTGAACTTGAAGTAACCGCGATCTATTTTGATTACTCGCGGGAGCGTGGATACATCATCATCGACCGCCAGACCTTTCTGAAATATTATAAAGATTCTGCGATCAACAGTTTTGTTGTCTATCTCGAAGAGGGAGCCAATTTGGAATCGGTGCGCAAGGAAATTTTGAAATATTTTCCAGATCAACTTCTCAGTTTGCGTTCCAACGCCGAATTGAGGAAAGATGTCATCGAAATTTTCGACAAGACCTTCGCTATCACCTATTCATTAGAAGTGATCGCCGTGTTCGTTGCCGCACTGGGATTGTTCAACACTCTCATATCATTGGTGCTGGAACGTAAACGCGAGATGGGAATACTGCGGATGCTTGGAGCGTTTAAAAATCAAGTCAAGCGCGTCATTCTGATAGAGGCAGGATTGCTCGGTTTGACAGGGTCGGTTCTGGGTTTCAGCGCAGGACTGGCGGTTTCCTATTTATTGATATTCGTGATAAACAAACAATCCTTTGGTTGGACGATACAAGTGCATTATCCCTATGGATTCCTGGCTCTGCTCGCGCTGTTTTTCTGGAGTGTTTCCATCAGCGCAGGCCTGCTCCCCGCCCGCCTTGCCAGCCGCCTCGACCCCAAAGAAGCCGTAAGAACAGAATAAGCGGCGAGCCGCCGCAGGCAAATGGCTGGACACTGCAAGCATTTGTGACCTGCTTGGGCGCAATTGTGAATATCAACCAATATGTTTTTGCCGTGGCGTTACCCTGTTCCCGCCGGATTTTGAACTCCACCGCCATTGAGAGCTACCATAGAAAATGAAGTAATCCAGGGAATCATAATTTTTATATTTATATTAAAGCAAGATTTGACCCCTAAATTCACCCGCATCGGAAAAGCCATTCTGATTGAGGTCTTGCCACACGCGCAGATCGGCAAACTGAGCGTCGTTCGCGTCGATGACGCCATCGGCATTAGAATCGAGATCAGACAGTGCAGAAAATCCATCAGCAGCAATTTCCGTTCCGCCATTGATTGGCGTAGCATCGCCGAACAGTTCCGAACCGTTGTCGATGGTTCCATTTGAGTCTCGGTCAAGTGCAAGGAAAGCATCGTCTGCAGACACCCATGCTGTTCGTTCGGCGAAGTCGTTGTTGTCGAGATCGAAGAAAGTATTGGAACCCGCAAGTGCAGAAAGCTCTAATCCGTCGCCATCCAGATCCAACACCAGCGGATCTTGGTGAGGTGCCGGAGCATTGAACGCATTGCCAAAGAAATCGAACGCATCTTGGAACGTATCTCTAATGATTTGTGGAACATCGGTAAACGGTTCGACAAAATTATCGTATGATTCGCCAATCGCATCGCCAAAATCACCGGGAATCTTCTTAAGTTTCTCCCATGCTTCCGCCAGTGCTCCCTCAGCAATCCCTAACCCCCCTGCAATATGATTATCTATCAAATTGACGAAATTTTCTAAATCACCTTGAAAATCCTGAAAACTTTCAATATTTGCTAAGTCTTCAATCAGTTTTACAAAAACACTGTCATCCCAATCAACATCCAATCCCCCCATCCAGATGGGAGTAGAGCCGCCAAAAGCACCAGCAAAAGCTTCTTCATCAATTCCAAGTTCGTCAACTATATTCTGGACATCATCATTTACAATTGTACCGGCATCTGGTACTCCTTCTGAAATCGCTTTATTAAGAATATCATTGGCTAATTTGTCTGATGCTTTTTGAAAATCTCCATTAGGGGCATTTGAGATGTCTATATCTATCGGAATATCAGAATGTACAGCCCCAGCCTTTGTATAATTTCTTACAAAATTACTAATAGGACTGCCATCGCCGGCGTTTATCTTAGCCGCTTTTTCTAGCCAATTGACCACTTTCTCTTTTTCAGCTGTATTGCCACCAAACTGTCCTTCTATCATAGCGGCAAGTTTGCGATAGCCTTCGGGGTAATCTGGTGTTGCTGGAGGTGGCGGATTTATTAATGCCGATATTTCATTTTTTTGACTTTGATTGAGTGTGAAAACAGTAAACATAATTTAAGTTCCTTCAATGAATAATTTTAGGATTAAATTGATTTATTAGAACAATTATAGATCGGTCCAAGTCGACCATTTCATTGAAATATTTTGTTCTAAAATCATATCTGATTGAAATGTGGTCTTCCCATGAAGTACGACCAGTACAGATAGTTTTTAAGGTGCATTTTATTTTCGATGTATGCAGGTCGTCATGGTAAATGATATAAAGACCCTGATCTTCTTCGTCGTGGTTTTGAACAAACTTGTCAATTTTTTCAGATTCTTTAATATGATTTGGTGTGGGAACAAGTTTGTACTTAATGGTCGATTTATTTAAAAGAAATTCTTTTCGTTCTTCACGTTCATTTTTTTTTGTATAAGTTCCTTCAGTTTT
This sequence comes from Nitrospinaceae bacterium, assembly GCA_029261475.1. Classification (GTDB taxonomy): domain Bacteria; phylum Nitrospinota; class Nitrospinia; order Nitrospinales; family VA-1; genus Nitrohelix. The sequence continues at coordinate 1,331 of JAJDBG010000036.1, read as the reverse complement.
TTCTAGTTTGGGCCACATGGAAATACTGACGACGTCTTTACCTTTTCGATTACTCCTTCCTCTTTTAAAACGATGCCTATTCTCTGGGTTTTTGCCCTCCATTCCGGGGTAAACGGTTTCTATAGAAATATCGCTTGTTATTTTATTTCGTTTTCTAATGTATCCATTTGGGATTTCAAGGTGATAGGCTCTGGCTTTTGATCCTTGCAACTCAATAAAATTGATCGCATTAGGGTCTTCTTTTTCTTTTGTTATTCCGTAGATAAAAAATATTGTTAAACCCAGTACTGCAAGCAGCATCATTGATCCAAGAGCTATAATGACGGGAGGAATATCTTTGCAGAAATTTTTAAAAGCTAAGATCAATTTTGGGGTTTTATTAAATTCATCATTATTGGAATCTGAAGTTTTATTTTGATCAAATTCATTTTGAGAAAATGATTCTTTTTCTTCAGTATTAATATTTGATTTGAATGTTTTTGGATTTCTCTTCAGCAGGATGAAGTAAATTAATTCCAAACTAATGAGAGCGCATAAGAATAAAACTTTTAATGAACCCGTGCCGGGATCAACAACCATCCAAAAACTGTTAAGAATTGGACTGCATACAATCCAAAATGCAGGGGCACCGCCACTTCCCATAGTGAAAAGAAGCATTAATATGGGGTTTGACATCCTCCCTAGTGAAAGGAACCGTTCAGCTCTATAGATAGATATATTTCCGTGACCTCGAAGTATTTTTCTAAAAATTCTGAAATTAAGAATGAAAAAAGGAATGGTAAAAATTAAATTAAAAATAGCAAGATGAGATGTAATATTTTTTGACAAATGTGTTTTTAATAGTTCTTCACCACCCTCGAACATGCAAGTCATAGCAATTGCAATATTCAAAAAAATCAGGAACGTATAAGCGGCCTTGTATCCGATGATGTATTTCACTTTTGCCTCAAATTAAGTCGAAGTAATTTCATGATTTCCTTTACGGTTTCTTTTTCCACACTCTCACTATTTATAGCACTTCCAATATCCGTAAATAAAATTTTGCTTTCCATGATAAGAACCTATCCCGGTCGTCATTGCGAGCTCAAGCGTAGAAATCCATTGATTCTAATTCGTACTACAGAGACCCTTCGCTACGGCTCAGGGTGACGATTGAGCAGTTTATTGTTATTTCAAAACGCTAATTTCTAGACATCCATAAATGCGGGCAAGCACGGGGGCTTGCCCCTACAAAAACTTTTTCTATTCTTCATTTGTTCCTTTTATTTCATCGAACGTGGTCCTGCCCGCCGGAGCGGGGTCAGCACAAGTTTATCCATATTTCAAAGTAA
>JAJDBG010000035.1 GCA_029261475.1 Nitrospinaceae bacterium | reverse complement strand
CATCACGGTCGGCTTTAAGTTGTTCGGTTAGCACGGTGATTTCTGTGGTGAGTTGTTTCAACTCGGTATTGCTTTTGAACTCGGGCATAGGAGTCTCGCCCCGACTGCTGGCGTACTCTATCATCTTGTTCAAGGGTCGTATCACCAGATTGAAGGTGTAAAACGCCCCGATGATGGACACAACGCCGCCAAAAATAGCGAGGCCGATCATCTCGTTTTGCAATTGTTCCGTCGAACGGGTCACACGCTCCTTCAACACCGTCATTTGCTCAGCGTTGAGAGTTTCCGGGTTCATCGTCCGCACGATCCTGTCCAACTGCCCCATCTGAATAAAAAGATAAAAGGCCATGTATCCCAGACAGGTGATGGACACAAGATAGCCTGTCATCAATAAGTTGATGATGCTTTTTTTTTCGCCGGGCAACTCCTCCCGAAATATAGAATTTTGACTCATTAACGAATTTGTAAGACAGATTTAAATCTCTGCTCTAGTGAAGGATTTCTTGTATTGGATGGATAATTCCCAATTCTTTGCGCCAGGTTTCGGTAGCGGTTCTCAAAGCTGGGATGTGTTTTGTTGAAAACGGAATCTTTCTGCGAATGCGATTTCCCTAAAATTTTCAGCGACTCCAGCAAACCTGCGGGATGATAGCCAAGACGATAGGCAAACTCCGTTCCATCGCGGTCGGCTTCGTATTCCATTTTAGGATCGAGTCCCTTTTCAAAAATCAATTCCGAACTGAAGGAAATGAGCTGATCGAGCAAATCCAGTTTCTTACCCGAAGCGGCAGTGGCTATCGAACCGATCCCCTGCAACTTGCGGTTCTCCTCAATCGCTCCCAAAGCGTGCTTGCGACTTATGTGAGAAATCTCATGCCCGAGAACACCCGCCAGCTGAGCTTCATTGCGGAGCATCTTGACCAGACCGATACTCAGAATGACATAACCGCCCGGCGTAGCGAAAGCGTTCGGGTACTCTGTGTTCAGCAAAGCAAAGTGGTAGTCAATATCAGGGCGATCAGAAACCTCCGCCAGATTTTTGCCAATCAGATTGATGTAACGTTCCAGCTTGGTGTCGTGGTAAGGCCCGCCAAATTTATTGAAGACCTCCACCGCAAGCATCCCACCAATTTCCCGCTCCTCATCAAAAGTCAGAGGCTGTAGATTTTTAAGACCTTGCAAACCCTGCTTCACACGTCCCGTTGTTTTAGAATCCACGCCAAGCAACGCCCCGCCCAAATCGAGTATATTCGGTTCCGCTTGCGGGGCCGCATCTTGCTGAGGCGCGGCTTCCTGCTTCGGTTCCGTCTTCGGTTCCGTTTTAGCCGGAGGCTTTTGGATTTCTTCTACTTTTTCCAGAGCCTTGCCCAAATCGCCAAAAGAGAAACCAAAGGCCGACGGCACAAAGATGAGGCTGGATAGAATCAACAAACGCAAAGCTAAACTTTTTTTCATTGTGCGTATTCTCCCAATTGACCCTGTTGAAGAAATCGATCCAGATCGGTAGAGGACACTTTAAACTTTTCCATAGACTTGACCGCGTTGACACTCTCCGCGGGAATGCCCTTCTTCTGAGCCAACTGTTCCGAAACCGGGCTGAGACCGCGTATGCTGGAACTCGACCCTGTCTCACGTGCGGCAACTTTTTGCCGACCGCCTAAATCACCCAGAAGGTCACTGTCTCCACCTGCACCGGCAGGGGCTTTTGAGCTGAGCTTGAATTTAAACACCCAACCCGCAGTGCCACCAGATGCTACCTGATAGTATTTGCCAGATTTACTTTTAACGTCAACAGCCGTTCCCGCACCCAATTTCCCGACTACTTTGGACTTGGAGGAAGCTTCTGACATCAACTTGGTTCCCGATTTCTTGATGTAAAGGGTCTCGGCACTCGCCAATAGTGGCGTAATTAGGATCAACACAAGACCAAGGACAATGCTGGATTTTCGATGTGTTTTCATAAGCGTTTTTGGGGTTATGAATGAATATCTCTATATTATATCCAAGCTAACTCTAAACATCCAGTCAGGTCAACTATAAATAGAACCAGTCAACAGATCGTTTCCTTCAAATTGGAAGCTCTCAAGCCGACCCCGCTCCGGCGGGCGTGTGCAAAAAAACCAAACACCACCCAATCGTCATTCGGCCCTGCGGGCAACGCCTGATGCAATTGTTTACATAGAGTCCAGCGTCACGCTGGCCCGTTCGTCCTTGCGAGGAGGCGTTAGCCGACGCGGCAATCCATTTTGACTTTATGTGTTCAGGGAAAAGAGAAGAGGAAGTGATATCAGCTAAAATGGATCGCCACGTCGCTTTCAGCGACTCGCGATGACGGCCTTGTATACAACGCCCGTTTTCTGTGAAACGATTTAAAGCCTGTAAAAATACCCGAACTTGAATTAGGATAAGGGCCAGATTCGTAACAACAAAAACCTTCGTACGCGAAAACCAACTCGACCTCCAGGTACGATGATCCTCATTTGCTTGTATAGAGTTTCTAAAAAATACAGGGCCACCCCATGACAAATCAAGACACGATAAAACTGGAAGGTGAGGAAGCCATTAAGTTATGGCAGGCAGGCAAAGATAAATGGAATAAATGGGTTGAAGCAAATCCCATTGCCGATGTCAGTTTTAAAGGTGTGGATTTTAGTAAGCACAAGGCCAAGGAAGATGGTATTTCGTTTCAGGGCTATAAATTTCCGAAAGGCTCTGTTGATTTCCATGGAGCAAGCTTCGGAGATGGGCTCGCCGATTTTTGTGGAGCAAGTTTCGGAGAGGGAGATGTCAATTTCGGTGAGGCAAGCTTTGGAAAGGGAATAGTCAATTTCGGTGGGGCAAGCTTCGGCAAGGGATATGTTTATTTCCGTGGTGTAGACTTTGGAAAGACAGATGTCTTGTTTGTTAGGGTACTTTTCGGAGAGGGAGATGTCGATTTCCGTGGGGCATACTTCGGAGGGGGGCATGTA
>JAJDBG010000034.1 GCA_029261475.1 Nitrospinaceae bacterium | reverse complement strand
ACGACGATCTGGATAGGCTTCCAGCGGATTGCCTACCTTTACTACGGGCTTCAACTGCGCTCCCACTTTCTTACTCGTCAACGCCATAGCTGTCGCTACGCCAGCGCTCACCTGCAAGAATTTCCTCCTGTTTAATCTCATTTTCTCTAAGCCTCCCAATTAAATGGATTCAAACTGCCTTTACTCATATATCGTTCAACTAATTAACTAATACTTCCCGCCAATGAACGGCGATAGCTCTTCATTCTCCCAAATGATAAAACCCCTAAAACCCCTTACACGCAGAAGCAGTCACAACTCCTGATCACCATCAAAGATGACAAGCGGGATCAACCCACTCCTGCACGCAATTCATACACTTCAATGCAACGGTCACACGCACCATCCCGATTCTCCCAATCTGGGAAATCAATTTGAATGGCCTCCAGAACCATCTCATCACAAATACTCTCTGGATCGTCCACCCAGTTATAGGTCGGGAACTTACACAATGGGCACGGAGCACCCTGCAGATGAATATAATCTCTTTCTTCTTCACCAAACTCTGCATCGTCTACATATTTGGTCATGAGAGTTTCTAAGTCTGTCGCCATGGACAACAACTCTTCATGAGTAAACACTTCAGTACGCCAGACGCCTTCAAAAATCCCTCTTCGCTGCTTATCTGGAACCTTACGATAGAAGTTATCAAACTCGCGAAATCGCGCTTCTTTGGGCATTGCTGATATGACACCCATGCGCTCAAGGCGAGAGTCTACGTATATATTCCACAGCAATCGGAAACGAGCAGTGATCAGATTTTTAATGGATGGGTTGCCTGGTATGAATGCATCTTCATAGTCAAACTCTGGATCAACCATATCCTTGGCGTGCATAAACTCCTGAATCAAAAAAGCACCCAGGTCTTTCACGTCTTCGGGATTGGAGAAACGACTAGCAAGAACCCTCAGCTCAATGAGCGGCATTCCAGAAATTCGATTCAAAACGTTCGACCCTTCGTCAACCTTGTTGATTGCACGCTTGACGACAACTTCTTTAATCCTCTCTTCAAATTCCCGAGCTAGATCGTAAGCGATCTCATCTTCATCTTCGTCAGGGGAACTTACGGGAACTTCATCTTCAGTTGGATTATAATCACTTGGGGCGACTGCTGAATTTTCTTCGATGGAAGCGGGAGATGCTTCGCTAGAGGGGGCTTCTTCAACTACATCTTCTTCGGCAACTTCACCTTCTGCCGTTTCTTCTATCTGGTCAGATTCTTTTGCTCTTGCTTCAAGTATGGCGGGTGCTGTTTCTATCCTCCGCCTTGCTCTTTTTCTTTTTGGGATAAGACCGCAAGCTTCTAAGGCTCTCAAGACATGGTCGCCTAGCTTCAATCTCTCCACGAAAAAGATCTTATTTACTTTTTCAAAAGCGATCTCCCTATCGTCTTCAGGGAGTTCATAAATAGGATCGGCCAGAGAATGATACTCATCATACTCGGATCGAAATCCAGATCGTTCTAGATGGTTTAGATGTCTGAAGACAGACTCTTCCATCAACTGCGGGCTAAAGGAAATTTTCATAAAGAGCTTTTAACCGCTTAGATTAGTAGGAAAACTGAGGTTTTCTTCTTCTTTTTTTCTCGTTAATATATAGTTTTATAGGTACTTTCCGGCTCTTTGTCAAGGGAAATCAAACCCAGACTTTTATGTAATAAATACCGCAAAAATCAAGGTTTTCATTGATTTCGAACGACTTCCTCAAAGAAGAACAGACAACCTATTGTTTTAAAATGAATTACTTACCACAAACACCAAAATTCAATTTTAAAAGGACCTTCTTATATGCTGAAAACAAAACGTAAAATTCTACCTTTGGTCGACACTATCTGTCATTTTTGCAATTTCTTCAATCGTGGAGACCAATTCTGCTGGTTCACCCATCTTTTTTGATAATTCACGTGCTAAATCCAAGTACCTATTGCCTTCGTCTTTTCTAGAAACGACAATTTCCATCCGCGCAACTGTGAGCTCTAACTGAATCAGGTTGCCCCAGTTTTGGGCTGTTGTGAAGTTTTCTATGGCTTGATTAAAATAGCTTTCGGCCTTGTCAAACTCTCCATCTTTAAATTTCAGGTTGCCTAGATAAGTTTGATCTTTTCCAACGCCATTGTAATCGTGGATTTCTTCTGTCAGTTTCAAGGCTCTCAGGTAATTATTCTCAGCTTCAGCACGATTACCATTAAAGAATTCTAAGTTCCCCAGATTTCTAAAATCCTCTGCGATCTCTTTTTTGTCATCCATCATAACAGACAAATCATAGGCGGCCTTAAACTTATCTTCAGCTTTTTCCCGATACCCTCTCTCCAGATAATATTTTCCCAGATTCCTAAGGTCGATGACCTTTTCTCTAGGATCATCGAGTCCCTGTGAAATTTCATAGGCTTGTAAATAATATTCCTCCTGTTTTCCTCGGTCTTTTTTCTCGGAATATATTTGCGCCAAAGTTCGACTGTCGTGACAACATCCTATTTTATCTTGTGCATCCTTGGAGGCTTTGAGGGCCAAATCTCCGTATTTTAAGGCTTGCTTCCAATCTTCCTTTTTCTGGTACAGGTTACATTGGTTTCGGTAATCCTCGGCAACACCCCATTTATTACCCAGTCGTTTGTTGATTTCGAGGGATTTTAAATAATTCTGCTCGGCGGCGACCCAATCCGTTTTTTGAAGGGATAGATTTCCTAAATTCTGGTAATCCCGGACCAACCCATTTTCGTTATTTTGAGCCTTATTTAATTTAAGTGCTTTTTTCATGGATTTTTCAGCTTGATCAAGCTTACCGCTAATCAATAAAGCTGAACCGTGGTTGGCGTACAACTCATTCATTCCTTCGGCGTCAGAGAGTTCCTCTTTTATTTTAACAGCCGCATCAAAATGTTCTGTGGCTTTTTCAGGAGCACTCAATTCCAAGTACAAATTCCCCAAATTGACATGGGTTTGGGCGATACCGTTTTGATCTTTTTTCTTTTCCTTCAGTGCCAAAACTTCATTCAATGTTTCTATCGCTTGCTGGGGCTGATTGGCCAAGATATAAAGGTTTCCTAATTCGTCTAAAAGGTTAAACCTTTTTTCGCCATCTTTCTCCGCAGTAAGATCCTTAAGCTCTGTCAACAATTCTTCCCGGCGTTTTTCCAAATACTCTGGCATGCGCATAATATAGAGAAGTTTTTCCTGCACCTGACTATGGTTTTGATTATCGTTCAGGCTCTCGTAGAGTCCACTAGCTCGCATGTAAAAACCTTCGGCTTGAGCGAAATCTTTTTTCTTAAGATAGATATCCGCTAAAACTTCGCATTGCAGAGCCATCCCTTTTTCGTTCTTGGACTCTTCCATCAACTCGAGTGACTTATGATAATTTTCGAGCGCAGGTTCCCATTCGCTTTGCAAGGCTTTGACATCCCCCAAATTCGCATAGCCGCGCGCGAGACCATCGCTATCTCCAATTTGTTTCATTAATGGGAGGGTCTGGTTGTAATAATCCCAAGCCTTCTCCAATTCCTTTTTGTGCAAATAAATACTTCCGAGACTGCCGATCAGGTAGGTGTAGCGTCGAGGATCTTTATCTTTATTCACTGCTGAGACGGCTTTCAAACACTCTGTTTCAGCCTGAGCCAATTTTTCAGCATCGCCTTTAAAACCTTGTTGCAAGAGCAGTGCTGACAAGTTCCCCATACAAACGCCTGCGGAATAAGAGTCTTCCAACTTTTCATAAAGTTCGATAGATCTGCGTATGGCTTTCTCGGCGAGGTCCAGACGTTGAGCCTGAAAAGCCATCTCTTCAAGTTCCTGATATTTTTTCAGAGCATCTTTAGTTTTTCCATCGCCAATCAATTTTTCAGCTTCACTCCATAGGGACTCGTTTTCCTTGTCCACGTACTTGGGGTGTTTTTTGAGGGCTGAAATTTTTTGGTCGATTTGCTCTATAGATTCTTTTTGTGTTGATGGATCCATCAATTGACGAGCTTTGTCGTAATGATCTCCTGCTCGATTGGGATCTTCTTTTTTGAGAAATACGTTTCCGAGGTATTCATTGTAGATGCCCTGACCCACCGGATCTTTTGCATCTTTCATCAAATAAAGGGCCCGTTCGTAGTATTCAATCGATTTATCAAGATCGCCCTTATAGAAAAATATACTTCCAAGATTTCCAAGAGAACTTTCCATTCCCTTGCCGTCTTTAAATTTTTCCATCAAGTTCAACGACTCGGTGTAAAACGACTCGGCTTTATCCAAACGCCGTGACTGAAAACAAATATTGCCCAGATTCCCCAATACGTAGGCCTGACCGACTTCATCGCCGGAAGCGCGTAAAGCTTCAAGGGCTTTGTTGAAATTTGACTCTGCACCTTTGATGTCGTTGTTTTTCAGACTTTCAAAGCCTTGCTTTTCGTACTGCCTTCCTTCGTCCATGGATTATTCCCAAATTGATTAGAGTGAAACTCTCGAATGCCTGCTACTTATATAGGAAGCACCCTTAGGGTCCCAGCTCAATATTTTCTAAATATTTCGCATGATGCGACATGAATTGATCGAGGTAAGCCTGAAATTATATATCTTATCTGCGCTTGCGTCAATGACGAGGATATTTTACAAAAAGAATTTAATACTTTCTATTTTTTTAGATGCGCAACCTTTTTGCAAGGGTAGAATTATTATTTTCCCAGCGGGTAATATAATCTATACTAGGTCGATCATCCACAACTTATAAAGAACTTCTAAAGTGAAGGTTTCTCCTGTGACTATTGAAGATAATTTTTTAAATGCCTTAAACCACCCGGAAGCTATCCGCTTCCCGGAAAACACCACATTTGCAGAAACAATTAAGGGCCAGATAAAAGATCTCAAAAAAGAGGCGACCGAAGGTGGCGAGTACTGGTTTGTCAACGACGCCGCGTCGATAGAAAATACCCGCATCAAAGTTTACACTACGGGACATATGGTTTTTTATAATGCCGAGGGACGACGCTTTTTATTTTCCGATCCAGACGGAGAACCTTTGCACGAAGCACTGTGGGGCAAGGATGAAACAACCGGCGAAACAATTCTCAAACTCGCTCGTATGCAATTGGACTGCAAGCAGTGGGTAGGCATCAAACCAGCGGCCAAAACTTTCAGTTCACAGATCGATATCAGTTCTCAGGAAGGTTGGGAAAAACTGGAGCTCGACGACCTGCGTGAAAAAGCCGCCGAAGCATGGAGAGTGCCATTTTCAGAAGTAAAATATTTTTACACTGACGACAAACTGACTCATCAAGGGGAAGGGAAATACAAGGTCGAACTTGTCAAGGACGGATTGTATGGCCTTATTGATGGGACCTTTGAAAAAAATATTTTTATTAGTTTTATGTTTTCTGTCAATTGGGCCAAGCTCGATTTGATTCCGGTTGTTGAATTGTTTCAATCCACCCTGCCCGGCTCAGGCGGTGCAGTTTTTGAATTTGTATGGGGCTTGTGCGACGATCAAAGTCGTGCGGGTGAAATGAAGCCGCTTCTCTATCGAGGCTTACCAACTTACCCTTCACGTGCGGCCTTCAATATTTTTTCATCTTTCTTTGAACCCAAGGGGCCGCGTGGTCAGAAAATTTTCCAGGTTTTCATGGACCCCAATCGCTCTCATGAAATCGAATGGACACTCCGCCCGCATCCTCCCTGGCGCTATTTCAGCAAAGAGCACCAAATATGCCTAACGGTTCAGGAAGGATATTTATTCAAAGTTACGAACCTTGAGGACGATGTCGCTATTCCTTATATCAACACCATGAAGGGCGGTAAAATTTCCTGCGAAAGGGAAGTGCAAGTTGGCGTGAGCAGTTTCCTCATTCTCGACGGCATTATCAGCCGCGAAATTCCTTTTACATCGACATGGAAAATCACTCCGGAAACAACACCCTACCGAATCGCTCAGCAATATCCATTCACCTGGAAATGGTTCTTCAATGGCTTTCCGCCAAAAGTGGACCCTGTCAAAAAGTTTTACGCCTTGCCGTTTTACCCTGAAGGAATGTCGGAAGTTGACGAATCGGGCCTGCAACCTATGGCACTGGATCAGATCATTTATTACATGGAAATGTCACCGGGAATGCCGGAAAAATTGAAAAAAGTCGAACGCGTTCTCATCCACACTTTTGACATGGTCATTGCCGGGTGCATCGATAGCTCCACTGAAAGAGAGTACACCGTATTGTACAGCGATCCTGAGTTGGCCCAACGCAACGCACAATTGTTGTGGGATCACGGTGTTTCGAAAGAACAATTGGACAATCTAAAGAAAGTTTCTTTCTTACCTGAAAGAGAAAACGTTGAGGAAACTTATAAAGGAAAATTTGGATTGATCTTCAAATGGATTCCGCAAATGTATTTTCAAGATCAGAACACCTGCCAGTTGATCTTGCAACATGCGGCAGAAGCCTTATTGCCCGGCGGCATCCTGTTCCTAGCTGGACCGCGCCCCATGCAAGGACTGTTCGATTTCTTTGGCCTCGACTGCCATTACAACGATGCAATGGGGAACATGCCTTTTTTCCAGCAACACCTTAAAATGTGCCCTGAAAATAAAATCAATCCCGACCAGGCTGTTTTCTATCTTGAAAAACGCGACCTCAGTAGTGTGATGAAGGAACCGGAGCCTTCTCCTATTCCAGACGAACAACTGAACATTGAAATACGCGGCTTCTCTCGAAACTGAGTGCAAGCCGTCTGTTTTCGCATTGATGCTTTCAATAAAGGTTGCCAGACTCCAAGCTATGAATACTGGTTATTAGTAATCTCTTCAAAGGCCACATGACTGAAACACCCGGTTCGGATGGCGAGCGCAGGTTGCAACGAGAGCAAGGAACGTTCCGCAAAGCCTCAACTTTTTATAATAAGCAGATGCTGGATCATCTAAACCCCAGCATGTGTGAGTTTATTTCCCGTCAGGAGATGGCATTCATTGCAACTTCCGATTCCAAAGGGGAATGCGATTGCTCTTTCCGAGCGGGTGAGCCTGGATTTGCCCTCGTTTTAAACAAAAAAACTTTGATCTACCCTGAGTACCGCGGCAATGGTGTTTTGGCTAGTTTGGGCAACATCATGGAAAATCCTCATATTGGAATCATCTTTATTGATTTCACTCAGGATTCAATCGGCTTGCATGTGAACGGGAAAGCTCGAATCATAGAAAATGAACAAATCCACAAAGAAAAAGACCTTGCAGATTTTCTAAAAAATAATATTTCCTCTACAGGGGAAGCAAATCCCGAGCGTTGGGTTTTCGTTGAAGTTGAAGAGGCTTATATCCATTGTTCAAAACACATTCCCCTATTTAAAAATCTGGACAAGAAAACGCACTGGGGAACGGAGGATAAGGCCGCAAAGGGAGGCGATTATTTTAAAGCAAAAGATTGCGACCGTCCTTGGAAAAAGAAAAAATAAACTTTAAGATTTTATCGAAGATATCCTTATCTCCCTTCAAACCTTTGCCTCGTTCCTTGATAAACTCTTTTAGCTTCCCTTTTTCTCTAGCTTCTTTCAGGTCCACTGTTCTGTTGCGTCGATTAATATAAAATTTTTACAATTTCACCATTTTTCTCAAAAGGTTTTACCTGAAAATAAAACGGCTTCTGCTTATCCAATTTAAAAGGCGATACAATCTCCTGGATGTCCCCCCTCCCATAAATTACCAATAAGGGATTAACCCAAATATCTCTGTAAATATTTAGTGGTGAAACTTTTCGTTTCGAGCATAAGTTTGGTAAAATGAGAGTCTAATATTCATTTCTAAAATTTATCCTCTTATGGAACCTCGCAACTACATAAACCATTTCATCCGCCAGATCAAAAGGCGTCGCCTGCAATATCAAGCTCTCGCGGGAGTTTCCTATTTGCTCTCATGGTTTGGAATTGCATTTTTCATAGCGATTAGTTTTTCCAATTTGATCGGCATCGCAAAGGACTATCAACCCTATTTAGCTGTTGCCTTTGTTCCTGCTCTATGGATTTTGTACCGCTACTTTTTCCGGGAAATATTTTCAAAGTACAGCGACCGTTCAGCGGCTCTATTGGTCGAAGATCAGCACCCTCAGTTGAACAACGATTTGTTGAATTCCTGCCAACTGCAAGGCAAGCTGGATTCTCCTGAAACAGACAAGGCTACCTCTCTCTCCTTCATCCGCGAATTGCTGACCAAAACCCAGCGTACTCTTTCAAAATGGAAACCTGAGGATTTCCTCGATCGTTCCGATACGGTTCGTTCCACAAAAGTTCTGGTTGCCGTCGCGGGTCTATGGGCCTTGCTTTTATTATCGGCACCCGATTATCTGAACCGGGGATACGCCAATTGGTTCCTCTCTTCTGACGACTTGGTAAAAACCATATCCTCTGAAAGTTCTTCATCTACTCCCGTCGCTCCCGTTCCAGAAGAAGTTTTTACGATTGAGGCGATGTCTCTCCGCTTTCAATACCCGGCTTATACAAAAAAGAAAAGCACCACCATTGCTCCTTCCGATGGATCAGTGTCCGCTTTACCAGGAACAGAAGCTGTGCTGACAGCGACAATCGCGCCCCGCATTAGAAGCGCAGAGTTGATCGTCAATGAGGAAGCCCCCTACTCCATGCAGAATGCCGATGCAAATGCCTTCTCGGGATCTTTTCTTGTTCGCAAGAAAGGCTTTTATCAAATTCAAATCAAGACAGAAAGTGGTCATAAGCAATTACTGCCGCAAAAGTTTCCTATTGAGTTAGAAAAAGATCGAGCTCCTCACATCATGCTTTTTCTTTCCAATCCAAAGCCTGTCTACTTTGAAAACGATAAGATAAAAATGTTTTATGAAAGTTCAGATGACTATGGCGTCGCGCAAATTGATTTGGTGGCACACGTCAATGGCGAAATACACCGCAACACAGTCAAAAAACTGAATGTCCCGGAAAAAGAATATAAAGGAAATTACTCTTGGGATCTTGCAACGATGGATCTTAAATCTGGCGACGAGGTGCAATATTATTTGGAGGTCAAGGATATCGACAATGTTCAAGGCCCCAATTCAGGACAATCAGAAAGCTACAGCTTCACTATTTTCGATTCACAAAAAGAGCGTCAAGATCTCATCGCTTTGCAAGACAGATTAGTGGAAACTCTCATTGCCCTGCTGGCTGACAATCTGGTCACTGGAGCCGTCTTGAGCAAGCAAGTCGGCGGTCCTGTTAAATGGAGGAAACTCTTCATCAGCAATACAGACCATATGATTGAAAGCATCAGCATTGCTCAAACAATTTTAGATCGGTCTCAAGCCATTGACGACTTTCCACAATCTTATTTAAACCTGATGATGAATTTAATCTCAGGACTCACCGAATTGCGTCAAGAACAAATCCACGCCTTGACCGACATGCAACAACAAGTGCTTCACAAACCCACACCGGTTTCTTTGGACGACTCGGTGCATCGTTCGCTTCACTCTCGCCTGATTTCTCAATTGGAGCGCGACATACTATTCCTCATCAAAATGACCAATCGCCAAAAAATGGAACAGGTAATGGATTTGGAAAATCAACTTGATGAGCTGACGCAAGCGTTAAAGGACGAGTTTCAAAATGCTTTAGACAAAAAATCTCCACCCAGTCCTTCTGAGTTAAATTCAAGACTCGATGAGATCAGAAAAACTTTGCAAAAAATCATGGACCAACTCGCCAAGCAAACACAGTCACGTCCTGACGAGTTTTTGAATAAAAATGCTTTCGAGCATCTTAAGATGGAAAACTTCTCAGCGGCACTGGATCGCATTTCTGAATTGGCAAATGAGGGCAAAATGGAAGAGGCCATGAAGGAATTGGAGGAACTGACTCGCGATTTGCAAACGATGACCAATCAGATCGATCAAGCGCAAAGCCAAATGGACGACATGGTCGATCAAAAAACTATGAAAGATCTCGATGACTCACTGGCCCAAATCGAGTCTTTAGAAAAAAAGCAACAAGAGCTTCTCGATCAAACAACCGATATCAACCAGACATTGCGAAAAAAACAATCCGAATCTTTTTCAAAAGAAATGGATACCTTTTTTGAAGAACTGCGCCAATTGGTCGAACAAGTTCAGACCATTCTAAAAGACGATGAAACCTACTTGTCATTGCACCCAACTATAAAACGGATGGATGACCTGCTGGACGAAAAAGCCAAAGCCAACGAAACCTTAAAAGCTATCCAGCAGAAAACTATCGACGCTGATTTGAAGGGCGAGTCCAAAGAACACTTCCAAAAATTAAGAGAAGCACGGCGTGCCTACTCTGAGATTGAGCGTGAAATCGATTCACTAAGAACTCGATCCTTCGAGCAATTCAGGAAATCTCTTCCTGCTATTCAAAAACAATATGAGACCCTGGATGAGCTGGCTCGGTTATCTGACCTGAACGAATTCAACCGCGAATTCCAGAATTTATATCCCGAGATTTATCGCCAGCAAAGTAGCTTGCGCGGATCAAGAAACAGAAAAGAAGACATCGCCGACCGATTGGATAAAGACTTAAAGCAGGTGAGTCGTCTCAACAGTGAAATTTCAAAAAAACTGGGGACATTGGGTCGGGCGATGAAAGAAAATTTTCAATCTCGTTTGACCCCCAAAGACAAGTCTCAGATGGGGAAGATGGCGCAACAACAGCAAGGAATGCGGAAAGATACTGAGGACATTGCAAAACGTTTTGCAAAGATGAATCGTGAGAATCCCACGATACCCCCCGATCTCTCCCGGCAAATGGAACAAACCGGTCGCTACATGAAACAAACCAGTGATAATTTGAAAGAACCCGATGTCAATCGTAGCGTGTCCTCGGGCCGTAATGCTCTCAGCGGACTCAAAAAAACCAAAGAGATCATCAACGAAATGAAAAACAGCGGCCAGAAACAAGGGGAAAAAGGAAGTCGAAATTCGCCAATGAAATTGGGAACAGGCCGGGCGCGTGACCCACAAAGAGGCGGCTCTGCTCGTATGCAGAAAGAAAAAGTTCTTCTTCCTTCTGAAGATCAATACAAGGCTCCGCAAGAATTCCGCGAGGAAATTCTGGACGCGATGAAAAAATTCACACCGCAATCTTATGAACGCAGGGTGATGGAATATTACAAGGAGCTGGTCAAATGAAACTGATCCCGCGTCTATTCATTCTCGTATTTATCTGTATTTTAGCAGCTATGGCATCCGCTGTTTATGCAGAAGTACGCCCTGCTCCCGATCAAGTTTTCAAAGGACATGAGTTGATCAACGATTGGGACATTGAAGGTGCCGAAAAATTAGCTCAAGAACTCATCGAACAAAACCCTGAATCAGGCGACGCTCATTTCCTCCTCGCCCGCACCGATTTTTTTAAAAGCAATTATGCTCAGGCAATGGACCGATTGAAGTATGTTGAAGGTTCTCACCAGAACGTAAAAGAGTTCAAAGAACTCGCAAAGGAAACCCTCAAGGCTACCGAACATTTTGTCAGCAGTGAATCGGACCATTTTATTTTTCGATATCTGGAAGGGCCCGATGAAGTTTTATTGCCCTTTGCTAAAGAAGCACTCGAACAATCCTACAAAGTTCTTGGCGATTTATTGGAGTACCACCCCAGGGAAAAAATCGTGGTCGAAATTTATCCTGGTAGAGAATACCTTTCACGCGTATCGCCTCTGACCTTGCAGGACATTGAGACCTCGGGCACGGTTGCCCTGTGCAAATACAATCGCATCATGATCATTTCCCCTCGTTTTCTGGTAAGGGGATACAACTGGCTCGATACCTTGAGCCACGAATTTGTGCATTATCTTCTGACGCGAAAAAGTAAAAATCGTTTTCCCTTATGGCTGCATGAAGGTGCCGCAAAATTTTTGGAAACGCGCTGGCGCGAAGAGACTGATTACCTGAGTCCCATCATGGAAACAGTTCTTGCCGGTGCTTTTGAAAACGATTATTTCATCCCTCTGGAAAATATGATGCCGTCTCTCGCCAAGCTAAAATCTGCCGAGGACGTTCAACTCGCCTACGCTGAAGTTTCGACAATGATGGAGTATATTGCCGAGTTGAAGGGAGACTCCTTTCTCTCTTATTTATTGGCGCAACTTGCACAGGGGCAAAACTTTGAATCAACGCTTGAGACCGCTTTAGGGACATCTATCGCAGAGTTTCAGACAAATTGGCAAAAACGCATCCGCTCCCTCAACCTGGAATTCATCCCGGGTCACAAGACCTTGACTTCGAAATTCAAAAAAGGTGGAGAAGACCCAGAGGAATCCTCCTATCGGGAAATAGAAGAAAAGCGAACTCGTGATCTTGTCTTCCTTGCGGACATCCTTAAATCGCGAAACTTCGTGAAGGCCGCCGTTCTCGAATACGAGAAAGCTATCAATGAAACCCAAACACTCAATCCCATTTTGTACAACAAACTCGCAGGAACCTATTTAAAGTCTGGAGAGCATGACAAGGCTAAAGTACTTTTGAGAAAAAGCTTAAAGCATTACCCACATTTCCATACAACCTTGCTCAACATGGGTGAAACCTATTTTCAAACTCAAGATTACCCAGAGGCCCAAAATTTTTATGAAAAAGCTCAACGCATCAACCCTTTCAATCCATTCGTACACAATCGCTTGATTCAAATTTACAACAAGCAGGAATTGAAGGAAAAAAAAGAATTTCAGGAACAACTCTATCGTCATATAGAATGAGCTTAGCAGTACAGGCCCATTCGCAAAATCACAAAGGAACCCATTAATGGACGACCTCGAAAAAGCGCAAGATCTATTGCGCGCCAAAGAAAAAGTCACTCAGGAACTTCGCAAGATCATCATTGGTCAAGAGGAAGTCATTGAAAATTTATTCATCGCCCTTTTATGCAACGGTCACTGTCTTTTCGTTGGCGTGCCAGGTCTGGCCAAAACCTTGTTGATGAGAGCGCTCGCTCAAGTTCTCAATCTGAAATTCAGCAGGATTCAATTCACTCCTGATCTGATGCCTTCCGATATAACGGGCACTGAAATTCTTTATGACGATGGCACTGGCGAGGGACGTTCGTTTCGATTCATCAAAGGACCTATTTTTTCAAATATAATTCTGGCAGATGAAATCAACCGTACGCCACCCAAAACGCAGGCCGCGCTCCTTCAGGCTATGCAGGAAAAACAGGTGACCGTAGGCGGCTCGACTTACGATCTATCGCCACCCTTTCTTGTATTTGCAACGCAGAACCCTATTGAGCACGAAGGCACCTATCCCCTGCCTGAGGCGCAATTGGATCGTTTCATGTTTATCATCAATGTCCCGTATCCAAGTTTCGATCAAGAAGTTGAGATCGCACTTTCCACCACATCCGGCGAACATCCCAAATTGGAAATCGCTCTGAATGCGGAAGAAATTCAAAACTTTCAGGACCTGATCCCTCGCGTTCCTGTATCCGACCATGTCGCCCAATACGCTGTGCGTTTGACCCAGGCCACCCGCCCGGACAACGACACTGCTCCGGATTTCATAAAAGAATGGGTCGATTGGGGTGCCGGTCCTCGCGCCTCTCAATACCTACTGCTTGGGGCCAAGGCAAAGGCCTTGCTGGACAATCGAACAACGGTTGCAATCTCGGACATCAAAAGCATCGCTAGCCAAACACTCGAACACAGGATTATTTTAAATTTTAAAGCCGAAGCTGAAAATATCACCCCGCTCGACATCGTCGAAAAGCTTCTCAGTTCGGTTAAGGAAAAATGACAACTCATTACCGCACCTGAATTAGATTAAAAACGACTGCGCCGAACCGAATCGGACCGGCCACACTGGAGTAAAAAATGAAACCATTGGCCACAGTTTTAATAGTCGCTATTTTAATGTTCAATCCGGGTCAAACTTTTGCCGATGTCGAAGCCGAATTTAAAAAGGCAGAACAGGCCTATGCTAACAAGGACTCTAAAACGTTTTTCGAAATCATCAACAAACTAGCTCATCAAGGCAACGCTAAAGCCCAATACGCTTTGGCAACTATTTATGAAGGATTTGGCGGAACTGGGATCGAGAAAAATGAGGAGGAGTCTGTAAAATGGCTGACCTTATCCGCAACCCAAGGTTATCCTCGAGCGGAATACTATGTCGGAATCCAATATTACCGAGGAAAGGGTCTATTTCCTAAAGACGAAAAAGAGAGTCTGAAATGGTATAAAAAATCTGCAGAACACGGCTTCATCAATGCCCAGCATAGCCTGGGGATGGTCTATTACTTAGGCGATGGCATTCCAAAAGATTATGTCGAAGCTTATAAATGGCTCCATCTAGCAAGCAAAAAAGGTTACAAGATGGCGACTAAAACCGAAAAGGAACTCGAAAAGCTGATGTCTCCTGCAAAAATTTCACAGGCACGAGCCCTTGCGAAAAAGTGGGAAGAAAACTTTCAGACTGCCCATTAGAACTTTGTTCACTTAAAATCAAATTGAAAAAAAACGTTTGAAGACGGTGACCAGGTTTTCATGATCCGATGTCCCCGCCATTTCCCTTATCGAATGCATAGACAGCATGGGGCTACCTACATCTACGGTGGGAATCCCAAGATTAGTCGCAGTAATGGGGCCTAAGGTACTTCCACACAAGAGGTCTGAGCGAACGATGAATTTCTGAAAAGGCACTTCCGCATCTTTGCATAGAGATTCAAAAAATACCCCCGTTCCACCATCGGTCGCATATTTCTGGTTCGAGTGCGATTTTACAACAGGGCCATGATTCAGCAGGGGCATATGCCGAGTGTCGTGCATATCTGCATAATTAGGGTGAACGGCATGAGCCATATCGGCGGAGATACAGAAAGAGCGTGCAAGCGTTCGGAAAAAAGCTTCTCTTGGCTTTGAAGTGCCAACCACCCTCTCTAACACATCTTTAAGAAAACACGATTCTGCACCCTGTGCAGAAGAGCTACCCACCTCTTCATGGTCATGAAGAGCCAAAACCTGCGTCGTTTTCATATTTCCTGGAGATTCCGTCAAGGCCTTCAAACCCGCATGACAAGAAGCAAGATTATCCAATCGGGCGGAAAATATAAATTCCTCATTCGGGCCTGCCAAAACGCCCCGATGGGTGTCGTGCAAGGACAAATCAAATCCTACAATTGTATCAGGATCGCATTGTAAGCGGTCAGATATCAATCCCTTGACGGTCGATTTTGAAGACAATCCTCCCATCGTAAAAATCGGTGGAAGATGTGTCTGCTTGTTGAGGATCAAACCTTTGTCATTCACATTACGATTCAAATGTATCGCCAATTGTGGAATTCGTAATAAAGGATTTTCAAAAAAAACCAGTTTTTCATGTGTCTCGCCATCATCCCGGACAAAAACACGGCCCGCTATTGACAAATCTCGATCCGTCCACGAAGCGAGCAAGACGCCACCATAAACTTCGACTCCCAATTGTTCGTAACCAAAATTTTCATATTCCGGATTGGGCTTCAATCTCAAGTTCGGGCTGTCTGTATGCGCCCCAATAATATAGCAACCGGCCTCTTCCGTTTGCGCGCTTCCCAACACAAATGCAATTAACGACGAACTGTTTCGAACAACGTAGTACTTGTTGCCAGCAGTCAAGTTCCATTCGTCTTTTTCATGCAATCTCTGAAAGTTATTTTTTTCCAAAATTTCACAACTCGTTGCCACCGCATGAAAAGGCGTTGGGGATTTATCAATAAAATCCAACATTTCCCGTGCACTGATCTTTGAGTGAGAAGAATCTTTATTCAAAGTATTTACCCTTTCCAAGGATCGACCAAGACTCCGGCTGAAAATATTTTTTTTTCAATAATTGTAAATTCATTGGCTCAAGGAAATTAGTATGCTACCAATTAGTAAGGTAATTAAACTCTGGAATATTGAAAAGGAGGCAATGTATGGCCATTGTTATCCAGGCAAAATTTCAAAATAAATTAAGTTCCAAGCTCGACAAGTTTGACTCCAGTAACACCGATTCAAAATACAATAGAGCTGTCTTCTCAGAGTTGTTTGAGCACCCACAGTTTCAGGCGCACGTGGCCGCCTATATCGAGAGAAATTACTGCATCGTGATCAATGACGAAGATCACCCAAGCCCGGAATCTGTTTTAGAAATTTTAACGCCACAGGAAATTCGCAAAATGAATGAGTGGATTATCCTAAAAAACCGCAGAGGGCAATTGCTACGACGCGACATCCCTTAGCAAAAAAACGCCTCGGGCACTCACTTCACAGCGACACTGATATCTTCTATTTTTTTCGCTCGCAAAACTCCCATGACCTCGACGACTTTCCCAAACGAAAGTCCCTTATCCGCACGTATGACGACAGATTTTTTCCCTACGTCTTTCAGTCCTGAAATTTTTGATTCCAATTGAGGCATCGAGATTTGCTCTCCCTGAAAGAACATTTTTTGATTCGCCGTCAATTCTATCGTCAAAATATCGTCAGGGGCCTCCGAGGTCGATGATTTAGAGGAAGGCAAAGTCAAATCCATTCGCCGGTTAAAGTCGACGAACACGGTTGAAACCATAAAAAATATGAGCAAGAGGAAAACAACGTCGATCAAAGGAGTCAGATCGAGTGCAAAATTATCTTCATCTTCCCTGCGAAATTGCACCTGGGATCACTCCGCCGCTTCAGCGGCTTTTGGGTTTTCGGTTTGAGGTTTCTTCTTTTCCCTAGGTACAGGGCGAGGAGTTTTTACAACACGACTGCGAGGACTGGGCATTTTTTGCTGGGCCGCTTCATAAGACAGTTCTTCTACCAACTGAAAGGATATCTCTTCCATCTCAAAAACGTAACGATCTATTTTTCCACGAAAATAATGATACAGAGCCAAAGCCGGAATCCCCACGACCATGCCAGCCGCAGTGGTGATCAGTGCTTCAGAAATACCACTCGCAACCAGTCCAGGATTGCCTGTCCCACTTTGAGAAATGACATTAAACGCTTTTATCATTCCAAAAACCGTTCCCAGCAAACCAATCATGGGAGTGATGTTCGCAATAGCTCCCAGCACTCTCAAATTAGAATTCATCAAAGACGCTTCATGCTGGCCCGCCCCTTCGATGGCACCTTCAATTTCATCCAGACGACCGCCAAAACGCAACAACCCCGCTTTCAAAACTCGGGAAAGTGAATTATCGTGGGCACTGCACAACCTGAGCCCCAATTGAATATCCTTCCAATCCCAATGCTCGCGGACGTTATTCAGGAAATCCTCGTGAATGATATTTGAACGACGCAGGCTGTAAGCCCTTTCAAATGAAATACCTACCATCAAAATTGAACAAAAAATGATGGGGTACATCATGAAGCCGCCCTTCTCCATCACCGCGAGAAGCCCCCAAGAGGCTACGCCATCCTCAGCCAGTGCCACAGAGGAATTTCCAACCAAATAGAAGGAAATCACAATAAAACCAATGATTATTTTAAAAAACATAGAAGTTTCCAGAAATTAACGCCGTTAAGTTCTTGTTTATAACATGAAGAAATTACGCATAGCAAACCCAATCAATCTATCTATTCTTTGTTGTGCCTCTAATAATCCTATATAATAGAAGTTTAATAATCTTAACGAGCCATTATGAAAATTGCCCAATCACGTTTTGCCTTTACGCTATTAGTCGCCCTTACATTCATCCTTATTTTGGGCCAAGGTTGTACCGCCAAAAAAACGCGGTTTGAACTTCCTCCCGAAGAGCTCCTAAAGCAGGGTAAAAAATTTATAAAAGAGGGTTTAACATTAAAGGCTCGAGACGCTTTTCAGCAATTATTAGAAGAGTACCCAAATAGCCAGGAACGCATCAGTGCCCTCATGTTATTGGGCGACCTTCACTACAACGATGAGGAATTTGAAGAAGCAAAATTTCAATATGTCCGTTTTGCTCAACAACATCCTGCACATAAATACGTAGATCGAGCCTATTTTTACTCAGCCATGTCCGATTTTCGTCAGATGGACATAGCATCCAGGGACCAAACACATACACAAAAATCCATAAGAGGATTTGAACTACTTATAAAAACATATCCAGACAGTCAATACGCGGCTCAGTCGCAAATAAACTTGGACAAAGCAAAACAAACATTGGCAGAAAATATGTTTGAAATTGGTAAATTCTATTTTCGCACACAATCCTTTCAGTCCTCTATACGCAGACTAAAAAATGTTATAGAGGAATACCCTGAGCAACATTTTATTGATGAAGCTTTATACCTGCTAGGTGAATCATATTTAAAGGAACAAAATTTCGAAGCCGCAAAAAGTACTTTTAAGCAACTCCTTGAAAAGTATCCCAGGAGCAAATTTATCCAAAAAGCCAGGCTTCACTACAGAAATAGTTCCAAAAGCAAGCGCACCGAAAAATAACAAATTCAGCTTTCTGATTTCTTTTGAAAGGGTTTATATAGAAAAATCAATAAGAAAGAGCGTACCCTGTTGTTGTAGCATTACCGAGTCATTTATGAGGCCATTTCCTATGACCCAAAATAGCGATAAATACAAGAATAGCTCTGACCAAGATGCGTTGAGTCGATACATGGATGATATTGGGAAAATCCAACCATTGACCAGGGAAGAAGAGGGAAAACTAGCTCGTTCGGAAACAAAAGACGATTTTTTTCCCTTACAGGAACTGGTTCGCAGGAATCTGAAGTACGTCGTCAGCGTCGCCAATAAATATCGCGGTTGTGGCCTATCCCTTCAAGACTTGATAGAAGAAGGGAACATCGGCCTTGTTCAGGCCGCAAAACGTTTCGACCCTGACCGGGAAGTGAGATTTATAACCTATGCGGTATGGTGGATTCGCCAGGCGATACTCCACGCTCTATCTGACCACGCGCACCCGGTAAGAATTCCTGTCAAACAAGCCGGGAAAATATCAAAAATTGGCAAATCGTTCAACAAACTATCTCAAATTCTGGATAGAGAGCCTACACAATCCGAATTAGCGGACAGCATGGGCATGAAAGAGGAAGAAATTGAAACCTTGCTACGCGCCTATAGAACTCAGGTTTCTCTGGATTGTCCTTTGCGAGGCGACAACGACACGCCTTATATTGATTTGCTCGAAAATGCCAATGCGATTCCTTACGACGATCAAATCATGCAGGAAACTCTAAACACAAAAATCGATCATCTCCTCAAAGACTTGAACGAAAGAGAAGAAAAAATACTCCGCCTTCGGTTTGGATTCGACGGTCCTGTCCAAACGCTGGAGGAAATTGGTAAAGAAATGGGATTATCACGTGAGCGCATCCGACAGATAGAAAAAAAAGCCAAATCACGCTTAAAGCTCCGGACACAAAACCTCTATCAAGACAACTAGATAGATTAACAGCTCTGAAAAATACCATAAACTCTAAATGGATATAATCATAATAGGACTGGTATCCTACCTATTGGGCTCCATACCCTTTGGAGTTGTGCTGGCCCGCGCCCAAAAAGTAAACCTGGCGGAACACGGAAGCGGCAATATCGGGGCCACCAACGCCGCCCGTGTTTTAGGTAAAAAAGCCGGCATTCTGACTCTTCTCGGAGATCTATTAAAGGGACTCCTCGCTGTATTCATCGCCGACCTCTTCCTAAAAGACCCGACAGGAATTGCCATTGCGGGTGCCCTTGCCTTCACCGGGCATTTGTATTCTGTATTTCTTAAATTTAAAGGTGGTAAAGGCGTGGCAACAGGACTCGGCGTCCTTCTCTATGTCATCCCCATAGCGACAGTTTGCGCTGTTGGCATTTTCGGGCTCGTCTTGTGGAGTACCCGGTACGTATCCCTCGGCTCTATCCTGTCAGCACTCACGATCCCTGTATTTGCATGGTATTTCAAAGAAGCCCTGCCATATGTTTATTTATCCAGCTTTATCGCAATTTTCACCCTCGGGCGACATCGCGAGAACATCAAACGACTCAAAGCTGGAACAGAAAACAAGTTTGCATCAAAATAGAATTTGACAAAACAGCCGTCGTCATTATAATCTACATTTCAATTTTGAAGAATTAGCTCAAACCGCTTGCTGTCCCATAGCAAAACAGGTTGAGCCTTTCCATATATACAGGTACGCGGGAGTAACTCAGTGGTAGAGTGCAACCTTGCCAAGGTTGAAGTCGAGGGTTCGAACCCCTTCTCCCGCTCCACCCCCTTCTTTCTAAATCATATCGAGGTGCCGTCGCCAAGCGGTAAGGCCAAGGTCTGCAAAACCTTTATCGGCGGTTCGATCCCGCCCGGCACCTCCACTTATTTCAAGCGCTTAGGGCTAGAGGGATTTGCCCTTTTTTTCTTGGGTTCTACCTGGGGTTCTAAAATGTTTCGTAAATTACGGACCGCATCTTTTTTATGGTCCATATGAATCCGGGTATATCTCTCTTGCAACACCTTCCATGTCCTGATTCCTGTTATCTCTGAGACGGTGGGAACATCGGCTCCAGCACGAAACATATTATCTATAAAAAAGCCCCTCAGATCGTGAATATGCAGGTCTGTGACGTCTACACCGTTAGACAGTGATGCTTCCTTCGTCTTTTCCCAAGCGTCTTGTATCTTGATGCTTGGCTTGCCGTTTTTATTGATCAGGAAATGATCTTTGTAATTTAAATGTCGAGGCTGTCTCCGAAATACCTCAATCACTCGATCATTTAAAGGGATTTCACGCCACCGCCCTCCCTTTGTATTCCAAAGGCGAACCAAACATTGCTCAAAGTCCACATGGTTCTGGCGAACACTCTTCCCGTCGCGCTCCTTATACGGTGATCGGCGAAGAGACAACACTTCAGAATGCCGCATACCCGTGTTTATTATAATTTCCAAGAAATCAGCAAAATAATGGAAATTTATTTCTTTGGCGGACTCAATTATTTTAGCCGCATCCTCGGGGCTCAAATCCCGATACCTCAAATTGTCTTCCTTCATGAATTCAATCGAGCTAACTGGGCTTTCTTCAACATAGCCCCATCCAATCGCTTGACGAAAACACGCTTTTAAAAATCCTATCTCTCTGTTCACGGTGGCCTTGCTCACACCGTCCCGATCCAGTCGCCGGGCTATATGCTTTTTCTCAATATCCAAGGTCTCTATCTGCTCGAGATACAAATTACCCAAAGTCGGCATCAAAGCGTTTTGGCTGACTTTATAACGCTTGACGGTACCTGATTCGCGGTTTTTTTCACCCCATTCGATAGTTTCGGCCATCAATTTTGACAAGCGAATTCGAACTGACTTTTTCTTCCTCAAAAACCTTCCTTCGAGAATTTCCTGCTTTCTTTGTCCGTGAATCGCTATGGCCATCGCCTTGGATTTACCAATCCGCTCTTTATACTTTTTCCCGTTCGCATCGTAATAGCTGATTTCCCAATCACCCCGAAGCACAGGAGGCCGGGCAACTACGCTTTTACAATGCGTACATTTCACTAGGGGTGTTTTTTCTGCAAACACCCCGGGAAAGTTCTTTTCACAATCGGGGCATTTTATTTTAGCAACTTGGTAGATAGCCATAAAGCCCTCAGCTTTTCTCGAGTTCTTCCATCACAGATTTGTATTGGAACCTTAAGCCTCCAATTTTAACACCCTTTATCAGCCCCCGATGGTGGTAGTTGTAGATGGTCGACAGCCGGCAACCAACC
>JAJDBG010000033.1 GCA_029261475.1 Nitrospinaceae bacterium | reverse complement strand
ATGGCGGAGAAGCATAATATATCCGTTATTTGCATTTAGCCCCGGTTGCATAGCACCATGACCCCGACCCGAATTCTGATTGTCGCTGGAGAAGCTTCAGGCGACCTTCATGGCGCTCACCTGATAGAAGCCATCCATAGTTTGGATTCAAATTACGAGTTCTACGGCCTCGGTGGCAATAAAATGCGATCTGCCGGAGCCGAAACTTTCTTTGATATAGAACGCATGGGTGCTGTGGGAATCGTAGAAGTTCTTGGAGACCTGGGGCACTATGTCAAAGTGTATCGGCGTTTCGCCAGAGAGGTCGCCAACGGTGGTTACGATGCCGTTATATTGATTGATTATCCCACCCTCAACTTGCGCTTGGCCCGCTTGTGTCAAGAAAAAGGAATCCCGGTTTTTTATGTCATCGGACCGCAACTATGGGCTTGGAGAGCGGGGCGTATCAAAGAAATAAAGCGCGATGTTTCAAAAATGTTTGTGATTTTTCCCTTCGAGGAAGAAGTGTATCGCAAGGCTGGGGTCGATGTTGAATTTGTAGGGCATCCATTCACTGAAACCGTTGCTCCCAAAATGACACGCTCTGAGGCGCAAAGCTATTTTGACCTCAAACCCGATTGCCCCACCGTAGGCCTCCTGCCAGGGAGTCGCAGAAAAGAAATCGAGATGTTGCTGGGTCCCATGCTGGAAGGTGCTCAGGAAATCGCCAAGGAGCTTGAAACCTGTCAATTTATTTTGCCCGTTGCAGACTCCATCGATCCCGAAGCTTTGAAAAAGAAGGCTGCTCCCTACAATCTCAATATTCAATTCGTATCCGGAAAAACTTACGATGTTATGAATGTCTGCGATTGCCTGATCATAGCATCCGGTTCCGCAACTCTGGAAGCCGCCATGATAGGAACGCCTATGGTGATC
Source organism: Nitrospinaceae bacterium (assembly GCA_029261475.1). Taxonomy (GTDB): domain Bacteria; phylum Nitrospinota; class Nitrospinia; order Nitrospinales; family VA-1; genus Nitrohelix. The sequence continues at coordinate 20,944 of JAJDBG010000033.1, read as the reverse complement.
GTTTACAAACTGAATCCTTTGACCTACTGGATGGCCCGACCGCTTGTAAAGATAGATCTCTATGGTCTTGCCAACATCACAGCCGGGGAACAAGTGGTGCCTGAATTGATTCAGGGGGATTTGAACGCCGAGTCGATCAAACGCGAAACCCTGAAGTTTCTGAAAGATCCTGAATACTCAGATTCAGTACGCCAAAAATTACTCGGTATCAGAAAGTCTTTAGGCCGTCCCGGTGTCATGGAGCGTATAGCCCAGAGCATTGTTCGCAGTTTGGGCACAGACGAAAAAAAAGAATGAAAAGTTGGCTTTTGGAAAAAGCACTGCCTTTATTTGCAACCGGGTTGATCCGTTTATGGTGTCGAACCATGCGCATGGTCAATCTTGCCCCCTCTGCCGAATCTCATGTGCATAATTTAACAGGGCCCTGCATCCTCACCCTCTGGCACGGGCGAATATTTTATTTGTTCTATCATCTGCGCAACCGTCCCGAGTACCACCTTTTAATCAGTCCAAGCAAAGATGGCGATTTTTTAGCTCGGCTCGCCCTCATTATGGGATATTCCGTGGTGCGCGGTTCTAGCTATAAAAAAGCGGTGTCCTCAGCCCGAACTTTAATAAAAATATTGAGAAATGGCGGGCGGGTAATCATCATCGCCGACGGTTCACGCGGACCCTGCGAAGTTGCCCAGACAGGGTCTCTGGAGTTGGCGGCAATCGCCAAGGTTCCTGTGATTCCCATGACTTGGGGTGCGGCTCAAAAAAAGCACCTGAACAGTTGGGATCGATTTGCACTGCCCATTCCCTTCAAATCCTGTGCAGTAAAATTTGGCAGACCCATAGAAATTGAAGGGCGGTCCAACCCCGATCATCTCAAAGACAAGCAAGAGGAATTACAAGAAGAGTTGAACAAAATAAACCTGGAATGCGATCAGTAGCAATCTAAAAAAGCGGTATTTTAAAGCATTTTTCCCTGTAAATGATACAATTTGGTGCAGGCGATTGAGTTTGGTATAAAGCCCCTCGGTATGCTATTATTCCATCGTCCGGAAAACTCATGTATACAGAAGGGTTGAGGTACTTGGTGTTTTTTCAGCTGGCTGGCATGAAAATTGTATTAGGTAGCTAGAGAACAGTCGGTTCTGGCTTTAGGCATCGAATCATTATCGGCCAAATACAGGAGAACAAAAAAGGATATTGAAGTAGGAACGGGGGAAATCTTTTAAACCCCTGCCATATCCTGGTAACTTCTTACATAAGGACAGGGGCATGAAAAAAGTTGAAGCCATCATTAAGCCATTCAAACTGGATGAAGTAAAAGACAAGTTGAATGAGATTGGAATCAAAGGAATTACTGTAGGAGAAGTAAAAGGGTTTGGTCGTCAGAAAGGCCATACCGAGTTATATCGAGGGGCTGAGTATGTAGTCGATTTTCTTCCCAAGATAAAAATGGAAATCATTGTTTCCGACGATCAGGTCGAGGAAGTCATTGATGCCATTATGCAGGCCGCGCAAACTGGAAGAATTGGCGACGGAAAAATATTTGTGACCGACTTGCTCGATACCATACGAATTCGGACTGGAGAACGAGGCGACGAGGCTGTTTGAGTTCGGAAAGTCTTAAGTCTAGTGAAAACAATTTTTGCACTCAAGTTTTTTACAATCACACTAGTGCTGGCAGAAGGAATAAAAGAGGTTGCTTGAGAAAAAAGAACCTTTGAAATGCCTGATTCTATGATCCTCCAAAACTTCTGGGCCGACAGGATGAAGTTTTGCGGGGATTTTTGTAAAAAACGCAATCAATTAAACTAATTTATATTTATTACGAGGAGACATTGTAAATGACGCCCAAAGAGGTTCTGGAGTTTTCAAAAAAAAATAACATCGAAGTCGTCGATCTAAAATTCATGGATTTGATCGGCTCTTGGCAGCATTTTTCAGTACCTGTCAGCGAATTAGGAGAAGGCCTCTTTGAAGATGGTTTGGGATTCGACGGTTCCAGCATCCGTGGTTGGCAAGCGATCAATGCCAGCGATATGCTGGTCATTCCCGACTCAACCACAGCAGTAGAAGACCCTTTCATGCAAGTTGCGACATTGAGCATGTTGTGCGATATCGTTGATCCTATCACACGTGAAAAATATTCCCGAGATCCACGAAACGTTGCACAAAAAGCAGAAGCTTATCTTCAATCAACAGGCATTGGCGACGTAGCTTATTTTGGTCCCGAAGCTGAATTTTTTATATTTGATGACGTTCGCTATCGAAGCGATACCAACCAATCGTTCTACTATGTTGACTCTGTAGAAGGGTCTTGGAACACAGGTCGTGAAGAAAGCCCGAACCTGGGTTACAAACCACGTCATAAAGAAGGCTATTTCCCCGTATCTCCTTCAGACAGTCTGCACGATATCCGTACCGAGATGATGTTGATCATGCAAAAAATTGGCATGTCTATGGAATGTCATCATCATGAAGTAGCGACCGGTGGACAATGTGAAATTGCGGCGCGATTTTCCTCTCTGGTTAAATCTGCAGACAATTTGATGTGGTACAAATACATTGTTAAAAACGTAGCTAAAAAATACGGCAAAACCGCTACCTTCATGCCCAAACCACTTCATGGCGACAACGGAAGCGGCATGCACGTTCATCAAAGTATCTGGAAAAACGGCAAGCCTTTGTTCGCAGGAAACGGTTATGCGGGATTCAGTGAGACAGGTCTGCACTACATTGGCGGTATTTTGAAACACGCTCCTGCTATATGTGCTTTCGCCGCACCTACTACCAATTCCTACAAAAGACTGGTACCTGGTTTTGAAGCACCGGTTAACCTGGCTTACTCCAGTCGAAATCGAAGCGCGGCCATTCGTATCCCCATGTACTCGCCTAGCCCAAAAGCAAAGCGCATGGAAGCCCGTTTCCCCGATCCTTCCAGCAACGGTTATCTGGTGTTCGCAGCCATGTTGATGGCTGGTCTGGACGGTATCGAAAATAAAATTGATCCCGGTGAGCCGCTGGATAAAGATATTTATGCCTTGGGACCGGAAGAACTGGCGAATATCCCAACCTTGCCCGATTCCCTGGGTGGTTCACTCAAAGCTTTGGAAGAGGATCACGACTTTCTGCTCAAAGGTGATGTTTTCACCCAGGATCTTATCGACAAATGGATCGAGTACAAACGTGAGAAAGAAATCGATGAGCTTCGTGTGCGACCGCATCCGCTTGAGTTCCATTTATACTATGATGTTTAATTGAGGCTAACCCCTCGCATAGCCTCTGGGGTTTTGCCCCAGAGGCTTTTTTATTTTTATGAACAGTGAAATTTATAAAAGTTTAAATAAATACCTTCTTTGTGACACCGCTTGGAACAAAGAGCTGGAAGAACTGTTGCTGAAATGTGAGCTTGAGAACCCCTCGGCTGACTGGAACGAAGTCCTTCGTATTTCAAAGCAATGTAATTTTTCAGAATTACACCCTTCATTTTTTGAAGAGTTCTTCCATTTTTTAGATGATTCCTTCGATCCGAACATTGCGCTGAAAAACTTTTCTCGTTTTTCCGACCTGATTTCAGATAAAAATCATTTTTATTCCCTTTTGGCGACGAACCCCGATTTTCATAAAAACCTGATCTTTCTTTTCTCAGGAAGCCAGGTGTTGACCGATACTCTTTTTCAAAATCCATCACTCATCGATTGGTTGCGTTTGCCTGGAGTTCTGTCCAAATCTAAAAAGAAAGACGTTTTCCAGCGAGATTATTACGAGCTTGCAGGAGACGATTACAATTCCGACAGAACGCCCTCTCTTCTTCGCCAATTCAAGAAGCGAGAGTATCTGCGTGTTGGTTTGCGCGATCTGTTAGGCCTCGCTTCATTTGAAGAGACCGCCGGAGACATCACACATATTGCCGACGTGACGATGCAAATCGCTTACGAGTACGCCGATCATGTCTGTCAGACAAAGTACGGCATCCCATTTTATGAAGACATGGATGGCAACAAGCACAAAGCTGAATTTGCCATATTGGGAATGGGAAAGTTGGGTGGTAAGGAACTCAATTACAGCTCAGATATAGACCTGATCTATATTTACACATCCAGCAAAGGGGAAACTCAAGCTGAAGAGGGTGATGCGGGGAAGGCTCAACAGTCCATCTCAAACCATGAATACTTCACCAAATTGTCGCAAATCCTTACCAAATCTCTGCATGAGATCACAAAAGAAGGAAATGTCTTTCGCGTCGATCTTGATTTACGGCCTGAAGGCAAGAGTGGAGAAATTGTCAATTCGCTGGCGAGTTGCGAAACATATTACGAGTCCTGGGGGCGAACCTGGGAACGGCAAGCCATGATAAAAGCGCGTCTCTCGGCGGGTAGCGAGGTTTTGGGAAAGCAGTTTTTTGACAGACTAGAGCCATTTATTTTTCGTCGTAGTCTGGATTTCTCCTCGATCGAAGAAATCAAGGCCATGAAGCAAAAGATCAATCTCAGTCTAAAAAAGAAACCCGGCAACCGGACCAATATCAAATTGGGCTTTGGTGGTATTCGGGAAATTGAGTTCATCGTTCAGTCATATCAACTGATTTTTGGTGGCCGCAATCCCAGCTTGAGAGTGTCCAATACCCTCGCTGTTTTAAAAAGATTGTGCGAACACGAATTCATCAACAAAGAAGACTATGTCAAGCTTCGCGAGGCCTATATTTTTCTTCGAAATTTGGAAAACCGGGTGCAAATTTCCTTTGGATTGCAAACCCACGATTTGCCAGATGAGGAAAAACCCCTGCGTGCCTTGGCTAGAAAAATGGGCATTGAGGGAGAACCTCAAGATGCGCCGGTTGCCTTGATGGAATTGTTTCGTCAGCATACAGAATTTGTTGGTGGATTGTTTTCAGATCTGCTGGCCGATCAGGAAAACCGTGACGCGGCGGAAAATGCATCTCGCCAATGGTCTGAGTCGGAAGAGGAAGAAATGCTTTTCTCTTTGGAGCGAGTCGAGAAATGTTCTTTCGCAGACCCGAAGCGTACTTTTAAATTCCTTGAATCGCTTAGAGACGGTCCGGCTTATTCGCATCCCAGTGAAAAAAGCATCCAAAATTTTGATGCCTTGTTTCCCAAAATACTCGATTTCTCTCAAATGTCGCCCAACCCAAACTCAGCAGTTGAAAACTGGGTCAAATTCATCGAGTCGAGCGGAGCGCGGGAATCCTATTTGAGCTTGTTCAAGTCCAACGAAAAATTTCTGGAACTCATTCTAACGCTGTTCGGCTCCAGTGATTTTCTTTCCGAAATTTTGATCAAACAACCGGGGACGATTGATGTCGCGATGGATATGGAAGCCATCTATCGATTCAAGCCACGGGAGAAGATTCGCGAAGAGCTAAAAGCTCAATTGGAGTTCATCAAAGACTTGCCGGCGAAGAAGCTGGCACTCAGGCGTTTCAAGCAGGGGGAGGAATTGCGTTGTGGATTGCGTTACCTCATTGGCGAGCAGGATATCATGGCGGTGCTGGAAGACCTGTCCAATCTGGCTGATGTTTTCATTCAAACGGTTTACGAATTGGCTTACAAGGAATTGAATGACAAGGCCACTGACACGCTTCCGAAGGATTTTGCAATTTTTGTCCTAGGCAAACACGGGGGCCGAGAGTTGAATTTCGGTTCCGACCTGGACGTTATTTTTGTTTATGATTTGCCGGAAGAAAAGCTGGAAGAGTGGGAAATAGCAGAACTCTCTGCACATTACTCCAGTTGGTCGCAGTTGATATTTTCGCTGACTTCAGAAATTACTTCCGCAGGTGTGGCCTATAAGATGGATGCAGATTTGCGACCCGATGGAGGGGGCGGTTCTCTCGTAATGAGTTATGAGGGGTACAGGGATTATTTCAAGAATCGCGCTCGCATCTGGGAGCGGCAGGCAATGACTCGCGCACGTTTTGTGGCAGGAAAATCTGAATTGGGTAAAAAATTCTTCAACCTGGCCCAAGAATTCACCTACAGCAAGCAATTGGAATATGGAGAACTGATAGAAATTTCACGTTTGCGAGAACGGATGGTCGTCGAACTGGCCCAAGAATCCAAAAAAGGACTGAACGTCAAGTTGGGTGTTGGGGGACTGGCGGATATAGAATTTATCCTGCAAATTCTATTGTTAAAATATGGTGCAAAATATCCAAAATTGCGACTGACCAATTCGTTAGATGCTCTTCTTCAGTTTGCGCAAAACGGACTGTTGGACGAAGGAACAATCTTAAAGATCAAGGATAATTTCCTCTTTCTAAGGCGACTGGAATGCGTTTTGCGTTTATGGAACCCTAACGCAGGAAATTATTTGCCCAAGGACACCGGGGCTTTGATTGTGGTTGCTCGACTCTTGGGTTATTCCGGTGAGGACGAAGAGACATCAAAGCAATTGCTCGATGACTATAAGAACCATAGCACCCAAGTGAGAGCGTTTTATAATAAAACGCTGGACTATCTTTTACGCACTTCGCTTTAAAACATTGAAGGCCCCCACAGCTTGCTGTAGAGGCCTTCAATTTCAATTATTTTAAAAAGGGGACTGCGCGGCGCGGCTCAGAAGATCGGTTTGATATTCTTTTGCTTAAGCGGGCGCAGGCTCGCCAAAATCTATGGTTTTAGCTGTATTCAGAATGAGGAGCAGATTGTCATCTAACTTGTACACCCCGCGTACCAACTCACGAGTCATTCCCTGGATGGTGTCAGGTGGCGGCTCGTAATCTTCGAGTGACATTTCGAGAACATCGCCTATTTCATCGACCAAAAGACTCACCGCACCCTCGGGAGTTCGTATCACAACATTCATAGGCAATTGACCGTCGGGTCTGTCTGGCATTTGCAGTCGTTTTCTCAAATCCACAGCTGTTATGATTTGACCGCGCAGATTGATCAGTCCTTTGATCGTGGGAGGGGCCAAAGGGATTGGAGTCATTTCTTGATAGCGAAAGACTTCCTGAACTTTTTCCACTTCGATGCCAAAAAAATGTTTATTCAGATAGAAAGTGCAAAACTGGGTTTCTTCCGTCATGATCCGTTGCCCTCCAATAGACCAGCTACTTCTTCATTTTCGTTAAAAAATGTGGGATCGACCGACAGGATGACGTTCTCCAGATCCAGTAAATCCGTGACCTGGCCTTGTACCACGACTGTGCCCATGATTCCGTGACGTGAACCAGATTTTTTCACTTTAATACTCTCTTCGACGATATCGCAGATCTGGTCAACAACCAAAGCTACACTTTTATTGTTTTGCGTGTAGACCACCGCGTGAAGTTCATCCCGCTCTTCGGAAGTATCGCTCGTAGTGCCGAGCAAATTCCCGACGTAAATCAAAGGCATGATTTCGCCACGATACTGAACGACTTCTTGATCGCCAGAATGCTCGATATTCTTCCTGTTGAATTCTTCGAGTCGGGCCACCTTTGACAAGGGTATTGCCATGCGTTGACCGCCCAAACCTATGATGAGTAAGGTTTGGCGATTGGCATCTGTAGTGGCTTCATCGCCATGAGCTTCGGCGCGTTTTTTGGCTTGGGTCTGAGAAATAACCCGTGCTTTCTGAGCGAGGCCCATGACATCAAGGATGAGGGCTACATTGCCGTCTCCCATGATTGTCGCACCGGAGTAGGCCGAAATATTTTTTACTTGTTGCCCCAAGGGTTTAACAACAATTTCTTCCGTGTCGTTGATAGCTTCAACGACCAAACCAAAATGGCGATCATCGGCTTGCAATACGACAATATTGATAATGTCAGATTCTTCAACCTTTTCCACCTGTAGTTCTTCGTGGAGATAGATCAAAGGAAGAAGCCTGCCTCTCAGTCTATAAACGGGTGTGTTTTGTATTTTTTCAATCTTCGTTGCCGCCTGCTGACCGTCGAGCCGAACCAGTTCCAACAGGTTTACTTGAGGGATGGCATAGCGTCCACCACCCGTAGCAACTGTCAAAGCTGGGATGATGGCAAGTGTTAACGGAATTTTAACTTTCAAGGTGGTCCCTTGACCATAAACACTCTGGATATCCACCGTGCCGCCAATTTTTTCTATATTGGTTCGCACAACATCCATTCCCACGCCTCTTCCAGAGACGTTGGTGATTTTTTCAGCTGTCGAGAAGCCTGGCGCGAAAATCAAGTTAACGAATTCGCGATTGTTCATCCTTGCGGCTTGTTCTGTCGTGATCAAACCTTTGCTGATAGCTTTGTCTCTAATTTTCTCGGGGTTGATGCCGCCACCGTCATCAATGATTTCAATATTGACCTGACCGCCTTCATGAAATGCCTTGAGTAAAAGAACACCTTCTTCAGGTTTGCCTCTTTCGGCGCGGACCTGAGCTGTTTCGATGCCGTGGTCAACGGAATTACGGACGATGTGTGTCAGCGGATCTTTGATCGCTTCAATCAAAGTTTTGTCCAGTTCTGTTTCTTTGCCTTCCATTTCGAGTCGTACTTTTTTGCCACAGGAGATGGAAAGATCGCGCACAATTCTGGGATATTTGCTCCAGATATTGCCGATGGGTTGCATACGCGTTTTCATAACGCTTTCTTGAAGCTCAGAAGTGACCAGATTGAGATGTTGTGTGGTGGTCTGAAAATTTGAGTCTCGCGATTCGGGAGCGTATTGGAGTATCTGGTTGCGTGCGAGTACCAATTCACCCACAAGGTTCATGAGCGTGTCTAACAGACTAACGTCTACTCGGATACTGGTATCGGCAACGCCGCCTGATTTTTGTGGTTCCGCAGGTTTTTTGGCTTGAGGTTCTTCGCGCCTGTCGCCATGTTGAGCCAAAAACTCTGCATCCTGGATGGACTTTCGCCTATCTATTTCTACTTCTTCTGTATTTTCGCTTTCGGCAACGGGCTCAGGTGTCGATTCGGCGGGTGCTTCTTGCGCTACAGCTTCAGCTTCAGTTGTCTCAGGTGCTTCTGCAACTTCAGACACGGTCTCAGCGGGTGCTTCTTCCACTGGAGCCGATGGTTCCTCAGCTACGGTCTCTGTGTCTGCAGCTTCTGCCGGGGCGGTAGTGGCAACCGCTTCAACGGTTTCCCCGTTTTGAATTCGAGTCAGCGTTTCGACCAATTTGGAATAGTCAACATCGCCTTCATTTCTTTCATTTTCCAGGCAATCCAAAATCTGACGAATGGCGTCCACCATAGCTAGCAAAGCACTTGTGCTAACAGGATTGAGGGTCAACTCCCCATCACGCAGTTTGCTCAATAAATTCTCGCCAACGTGGGCGATCGATTCTAATTTAGAAAAACCTAAAAACCCGCAGGTTCCTTTGATAGTGTGAATAGTCCGAAAAATACTGGAGAGGATCTCGGTTTCGGTGGGGTTTTGTTCCAACTCCACGAGGTCCAGGTCCAACTGGTCCAGGTTTTCGTAACTTTCAACAAGAAACTCGCCAATAATCGCGTCCATCTCGTCCATGATTGAGGCTCCATATAGTTATTGAAATGGATTCTTTGCTTTGAAATGCTGGTTATATATACAGGTTAAGTAAACTTTATATAAAAAGCAAGATTAATTCTTTGGGCATTAAATAGGGAGTTATTCTATAAAAATATGCAAAAGCTGATAATTTTTTTAGTTACCCGCAAGCGAATTTGGTTTAAATATGAAACAGGTATCGGAGTCGGATTCCCGCATTGGGTTTCCGCATTTTGTTTATAGGGGATACTGACAAGCAAGACTCATGGATAGGACTCAATGCCCGGTGCGAATTATTTTTGGCTTTCTTTACAAGGTTTCCTGCTTTCTGTATAAGTAAACCTTACCTTGGACACTCACAGAACTGTAAATCACTTTATGAAAAAATCTTTTATTCTCGCTTTTTGCATTTCTATATTACTAGCGGCCTGCGCTGACAATGCACCGCCCCCAGATATTTTTCAACTTCCGGTCACTTACCCTGTGGGGAAAAAACCCTCAGCCTTAATTGCGGAAGATCTGAATAGCGATGGTTTTCCCGATTTGATGGTTGCCAATTCGGCGAGCGATACGCTTAGCTTTTTCGCTGGAAACGGTGACGGTACTTTCAAAAATCCTACGACCATGAAGACCGGGCGCGAACCAATGGCTCTAACTTCTGGAGATTTTGACGGCGATGGTTTGCCTGATATAGCGGTCTGTAATTACGGTGACGATGAAGTCTCTATTATATTGAGTCAAAAAGACGGGATGTTTCGGAAAAAAGGATCGGTCAAGGTAGGGCGTTTGCCGATTGCTATCGCTCATGGAGATTTCAATAACGATCAAAAAACCGATTTAGCGGTGACCTTGAGGTTCAACAAGCTCATTATCTTATTGGGTGTCGGCGACGGCACTTTTAAAGTAGCGGAAGCGTATCAAGCCGCGGGCACACCTGCTTATTTGACGGTAGGGGATTATAACAACGATAAAAATGCTGACATTGCAGTCGCTTTGAACGCTGTAGAAATCAAGCATATTAAAATTTTCTACGGCAATGGCAACGGAACTTTTGAAAGTCCACAAAAATTGGTGGGGGGAACTCAGTCTGCCTTTATAACCCAGCACGATATGAATCTAGATGGCAATGACGACCTCCTGATATCCAATACGATGTTTGACAGTCTCAGTATTTTCCTCAGTGGAGGCAATGGAACGTTTCAGAGGATGAATGATTTTGCTGGTGAGAAGGGGCCTGAGTTTTTAGTCGCAGGAGAGTTTACTGGCGATCGTATTCCCGATATCGTTGCCTGCAACAAACGCGCTGGATCTATTTCCGTTATCCCGGGAAGAGGCGATGGAACCTTTGTTTACCCTCATTACAATTACCCTGTTGGGAGTAGCCCCAGAGCCATCGTCGGGGCAGATTTTAATCAGGATGGCCTCACCGATCTGGCTGTCTTGTTATACGCTTCGCAAATGTTAGAGGTTTTGATGAGAAGTGTTGAAGGTGTCTCTCAAATCGATATCGATAGTGCGCGTGGTGAATAAAGCCTTGAACTTGGGAATTCTAAAAAATTACTTTTTAAGCATCAAATGAAAACAGTTGAACTCCCCTTGTAGCTACTACCCACACAATTGATAATACTTTTTTGATTTGAAGGCCCCTACAGTTCGCTGTGCGGGCCTTCAAATTTAATGATCTCTACAACAGTTTCATTGTTGTTGGAAAGAGAAGAAACAACGATCCGACTCAGTTGTTCTTCAGCGTTGCCTTCCTCTATCACGCCGTTCCTGCATACGGTTTCTGGCATTGCCACGTTGCTCTTGTCGGTTTTCACGAAATTCCTGACGCCGTTCTTTTCGTTCACCACGTTGCTCTTGTCGATTTTCACGAAATTCCTGACGTCGTTCTTTTCGTTCACCGCGTTGCTCTTGTCGATTTTCACGAAATTCCTGACGTCGTTCTTTTCGCTCACCGCGTTGCTCTTGTCGATTTTCACGAAATTCTTGACGTCGTTCTTTTCGCTCACCGCGTTTCTCACGAAACCGATCGGATCTGTTTTCTTCGGTTTCTTCAGCGGTTTGGGCGTATGCGGGCAGGGTTCCAGAAAAGCAAAATAGCAAGGTCAGAATAAGATATCCAGGTAGAGAGAAGTAAGGCATGGGAAAATTCCTTTCGTCTTTAGAGGGACAAATGAGTACGATCCCCGGCAGTTATAAAATCATCACAGGCAATTTGTAGTATAAGTAAGTCTAACGGCTTTAGACCTGTCGAGAAGCTGTTCTCAAATTAGCTTATCTCGCAAACTTTAGGATTTCCAGTAAAACAAGTTCATATGAACCCTAAAAATAGAATAGACTTTGAAAATTAGGATTTAATTTGTTTTGCAAAAAATCTTGAAATCGTAAGCAAATGAGTACAAAATGATGCCATATCAATCACAACGAGGAGTTCTATGCTGGCGTTCGCAAAAGATATCTCTGAAAAAGCCCCTATTCATCCCGAAGAGACCAAAAATGAGAAGCTGAAGGAATACATGGATTATCAGCGGAACTTGAACCATGAGAGACTGGTTTATTGCGCGATTGACCATGCCAAGGCATTTTTGCAGAAAAATATTGGTGCTTTGGGCGGAAATAAAAAGAAGCTAGATGAATATTGCCGGAAAGCATTTCCGGCGACTTTCGGTCATGTTGAAAAAGCAGATGACCTCATGATGATGTTGAGGAAACTCTCCAACGCGCATAATGCGACTAACAACTGGTATCAATTAAATCCCTTCTATATGGCTTTGATGTACGATTGCATCGGTCGCTTTTGTCAGGTTTACAATCGGCTGGTAAAAGAAAGTGATGGGAAGGCGGCAGAGTATTCAATTTATACTGACGAGCCGCAGGAAGTAGATTTTCAAGACTGGGTGCAGTTGTACTTTCCTCACGCTGATTTTTTGATCGGCAAGAAGATTGAGCATTCGCATTTTCTATTTTTTAAGCGCATTGAAGCCATAGAAAAAGCAATTGCCGAAGGAAAAGCTAAGGGCGAGGCAATGGACTCAATTGTGAAAAGTTTGAAGGATGAATACGACATAGATGCGGGCACCATCAGAATGATTGAAGGGAAGAATGTTACTTCGAAAGATCTGGAGTTATTTTATACCTCGCGCGAAAACCCGATTTATGAATATCTTTACGATACCGACAGTGCGGAAACATTTATGGATGGCGAGTCTTTGCTGGACCATTCCTATTTTTTAAATTTCCAAATCAAGGGTCTTAGCATACAGCAAGCTCAAGCTGTATTTGAAGAAGCATCTCAAATATCAAAGAATTGAGTGCTTTAAATTTTACGGATTGAAGCCTGTTTTTTATTGGTTTTGTCTTCCCTTCGAACGGTTGACAAGGAAGTACTAGTTTGCTAGCTTGTCTGATTTTCAGACGGCATTTTTAGAACATTTTACCGAAAGTATAACCCATGTCCTGGGATGATTTACACGATCCAAAAGGTTCCGACGAACGTCCAAAAGGTGGAGGTACTCCTCCGGGAAAGTCTCCTTTTGAAGTTCCCCCTATAAATATGCCTCCCTTCAAACCTTCTATGGTTGTTGGGATTGTAGTTGTACTGCTCTTGGTATGGCTAGTGCCCGGGCTTTTCTATTTTGTTGAGCCAGATGAAGAAGGTGTGGTGACCACATTTGGAAAATATTCCCGAACAACTCAGCCGGGTCTGCATTTCAAATTTCCTTCTCCTATTGAGCACGCGAGAACCCCGAAGGTGAGAAAGGTTCGAGCCATTGAGGTCGGTTTTCGATCCTCTGGCAGAGGGCCAGACCAGCAGGCACCCGCAGAGTCACTCATGCTGACGGGTGATCAAAATATCATTGATATCAATCTGGTTGTCCAATATCGCATTAAAGATTCCGTTGCCTTTCTATTCAATGTAGAGCAACCGTTTCGACTGGTTAAAAATACAGCTGAAACTGTTATTCGTGGCATCATCGGAAGTAAAAAAATTGACGAAGCCTTGACCACAGGTAAGGCAGAGGTTCAGGTCATTGCTGCTGTGCAGATTCAACAGCTTCTTGATAAGTACGGTTCGGGAATGGAAGTGGTTACCGTGCAACTTCAGGATGTGCATCCGCCTGAGCAGGTTGCCGCCGCGTTTAAAGACGTTGTGAGTGCCCGCGAAGACAAGGAACGCCTGATCAACGAAGCCCAGGGTTATCGCAATTCAATCATTCCTGAAGCTCGTGGTAATGCGGCTCAAATTCTACGTGTTGCAGAAGCTTATCGGGAACAGACAGTTAAAAAAGCAGAAGGTGATTCGCACCGGTTTCTCGCTCAATTGAAGGAGTATACCCATGCACCGGATATCACCCGCAAACGTATTTACCTTGAAACCATGGAAGAAATCTTGCCTGAGACCAAAAAGTTTGTGATGGGTAACAAGAACGGTGTTCTCCCCATTTTGCCCTTGGGGGCCAACTCGCCGCTTAGCGGCCTCGGAAAGTAGGCGAACTCATTATGAATAAAAACAGCATGCTCATCGGTCTCGCCGCAGCGGTTGCCTTGATTTCTATGTCCATGTTCACTGTGAACATGACGCAAACCGCGGTGGTCCTGGAATTTCAGGCACCGAAAGAAACGATAACTGAACCGGGATTGTATTTTAAAATTCCATTTGTTCAGAAAGTCTCATTTTTTTCCAAGCAATTGTTGGTCAACGATTCCTCGCCAGCGGAAGTTATCACCCGGGATAAAAAGAACCTGTTGGTGGATAATTTTACAATGTGGCGGATCACTGATCCCTTGAAATTTTTGCAAACCTTGCGTACTTCCGCAAACGCACACTCTCGTTTGGATAATATTCTTTATTCAGAGCTACGCGTCGAAATCGGTACCCATGAACTGCTCGACATTATCACCGAAAGGCGAGAAAAGATCATGGAGAAGGTGACTCAAGAAACGAACAGGAAGGCCGCTGAATTGGGTATCGAAGTCGTGGAGGTCCGTATCAAACGAACCGATTTCCCGCCAGAGATTGCCAATTCTATCTTCAATCGTATGCGGACGGAGCGTGAGCGTATTGCCAAAGAGTACCGTTCTGAAGGTAAAGAGGAAGCGACAAAAATAAGAGCAACAACGGACAAGGAAAGAACCATTCTCATTGCCGAAGCTTATGAAAAAGAACAGATGATTCGTGGTGAGGGCGATGCCAAGGCCATTGCGATTTATGCGAAGGCATTCAATCAGGACCCTAAATTTTACACATTTATGCGGTCGATGGAAGCGTATCGGAAATCTTTGATAACGGATACGACTATCCTCTTGGCGGAAGATTCTGATTTTCTGGAATTTTTCAATAGTCCTGAGGCAGGTATTACAAAATAGCGGGTCAAGTTAGAACCCTGGATTTGTTTATTCGCTTCAGGTCGAACTTGCAAAAAAATGGAATATCTTTTTGGTTGCTCGCTGACTGGTAACTTTGGTTGCCTGAGAAGTATTTGTTTTTTATTGGGCTCCTGAGTTGCGAGCTTGCTCACAACGGGTGCGCTATTTTGTCAGATGCTGTAAAAACAGTTTTTGAAGACGCCCTCGCGTTGAGCGAGGCTTGCAAATGACGGAAATAGTTTCCAAGTATTCGAACCAACCCGCATTGCGGGAAAAGCGATCACCTTCACTTTCAGAAGCCCGTTAAGGATTTCCTGAAGATCGTCTCTTTCTAATTAAAATGAGAATCTTAATTGTAGGGGCAGGTATCGTTGGGAATAATCTGGCTCGGGAGCTGTCCCAAGAGGGGCACGATATTGCTATCGTGGATAGCTCTCTCGATCGTATACGTCCAATTGCTGACACGCTTGATGTTTTGACGGTTCAGGGCAATGCTTGTCTTCCCAGTACCCTGAAACGTGCCGGTATAGATGGCATGGACATGGTCTGTGCGGTTACCGAAAAAGACGAAGTCAATCTCTACGTTTGTTTTCTCGCCTTCAAATTTAATGTCAAGCACCGCTTCGCTCGTCTGCGTAGCATGGAGTTTTCCGGCCCCGACCAAGTCTTCACTCCTGAAGAATTGTACGTCGAGCAGGCGGTCAACCCCGGCGAAATCATCATTGAAAATATATTGAAGCTTTTGGCGACCCCGGGAGCGGTCAACGTTGCCGAATTTGCGCATGGGCAAATCCTTCTGCGTCAATTTGAGGTGCCGGAAGATGCTCCTTTAGCTGGCAAGAAAATTTCTGAGACCAGTGGTGTTTCCGATTTGGATTCTATTCTCATCGTCGCTATCGTGCGCGAGGGAAAATTATTTCTTCCCAATGCTGACGATGAGATACGCCCAGGAGATCGAATTTATACCTTGGTGGACAAGGATTTTCTGCCCTTTTTGCTCCCGATGTTGAATAAATCCGTTGATCGGGTTGATAAAATAATTTTGTATGGGGCCAATCAGGTGTCCATCAATCTTGCCCGGAAGTTGGAGGAAATCACTTCCGATGTCAGCATCATTGAGCCGGATCGAGAGAAAGCTATGGAAGCCGCTGATGTCTTATCCAAAACCGTTGTCCATCATGGTAGTGGGACGGATATGGATTTGTTCAATGACATCAATATGAGCGATGCTGATTTCTTCATGTCGCTTTCTGACGATGATGAAAACAATATCCTCGCCGCCCTGTTGGCAAAAAAGAACGGTGCCAAGCGCGCTCTTGTTATCACCAATGATCCTGAATACCTCCCGATATTGGATTCGATTGGGATGGATATCACCATCAATCCCAGATTGATTACAGTCAGTGCGATTTTAAAGCATTTGCGAAGGAGCCGGGTAGTTTCCGTTTTCAAGTTGATGGAGGACGCTGAAGTGATTGAGGTGGTTGTTGATGCGGACTCTAATATCTCAGGCAAACTCATTTCCGCGGTAAAATTTCCTTCTGATGCCAGACTCGGTGCTTTGTTGAGAGATGGCGAGATGCTACTGCCCAACGAAGAAACCCGCATAGAGCCAGGCGATTCGGTCGTAATCGTTTCCTTGTCTAAGGCAGTGGATAAAATCGATAAACTTTTCGGTAAGAAAAACCGTTTTTTCTCTTTCTGATGAATATTCGGGCCATACTCAACGTTGCAGGAGTCCTTCTCTTGCTCGTTTCAAGCTTGCTCCTGCTCCCTGCAGGGGTGTCGCTGTATTTTGATAATCCCCCCATCGCTGGTTATATGAGCGAGACAAACGCATTCGTAGTTGCCTTTGTCATTTCTTTTGTTCTGGGATTGGTATTATGGAAGTCCCTTCCTTCCGGTATCGAGCAGTTACGCGATAGAGAAGGCTTTGCCATCGTCGCTTTTTCCTGGATACTCATTGCAATAGTAGGTGCGATCCCTTTCAAATTGACCGGTGTGTGCCCTGATTTCATCGACGGGGTTTTCGAAAGCATGAGTGGCTTCACCACAACAGGTGCTTCCATATTAAGAGACATTGATTCCATGCCCGAGGGTATTCTGTTTTGGCGCAACCTCATGCAATGGGTTGGTGGTATGGGTATCATTATACTTTCGCTGGCTATTTTCCCGGCCTTGGGAATAGGGAGCTTCCATTTGTTCAAGGCAGAAATCCCCGGCGGTGCGACTGTGGAGCGCGTGCAACCCCGGCTAGCGGAAACAGCAAAAATTCTTTGGAAAACTTATATTGCTCTCACCCTGCTGGAGATTCTGGTTCTCAGAATGCTGGGACTCGATTTTTTTGATGCGGTGTGCCATACCTTTTCCACGGTAGCCACGGGAGGATTTTCTCCGTATGGGAAAAGTGTGGGCTATTTCGATAATGTTTATGTTGAAGGTGCGATCTTTTTCTTCATGTTTTTGGGGGGAATCAACTTTGTGCTCCATTTCCAGTTGGTTCGCGGCAATATCAAAGAAGTGTTCCAAAATCCTGAAATTCGTTTTTACTGCACCATGCTTTTTTTAGGAATTGTGTTTGCTACTTGGGGTCTGAATCGGGAAGCACCGCAAAACGGCTTGGGTACAAATTTCAGAAGTGCGGCTTTTACCGTTATGTCTATCAATACAACTACTGGATTTGCGACGGATGACTTCAATCAATGGCCTGATTTTTTAAAAATGATGTTGCTCGCGATCATGTTGGTTGGGGGCTGTTCTGGTTCCACCAGTGGTTCGCTCAAAGCCATTCGATTTATTGTATTACTTAAAATCATTGCTCGAGAATTGAAAAAGCTGATTCATCCCCGGGCTATCATGCACGTTAAAGTGGGTGGTAAAACTCTTGATCCTGACCGATTGACCAACACGGTTGCACTCACCAGTTTGTTCATGGGTTTTGCCATTTTTAGTTGTATTTTCCTTTCCCTGTTGGGAATGGATATGGAAACCTCGGTTTCTGCCTCGATCGCCTGTTTGTTCAATATTGGACCCGGATTGGGCTTAGTGGGGCCTGTCGGACATTATGCCGACATCCCCTACAGCGGAAAAGTGTTGCTCATCGCTTATATGTTGATGGGCCGGCTTGAAATTTACGGAATTATTCTCCTTTTTGTGCCTCATACCTGGCGCAAATAAGGGTTGCTTTTAGATAACTGATATCATAGTATTTCCCCTAATCTTTAGTTCAATTCCATTTATTCAATTGTTCGATTCTATTTATTCAACTGTTTAATTTTATTTGACAGTGATAGGATGGAATTTTCTCGTAGACCAACCAGAGCAGACCCTCGCAATCCTTAGACAGGATGAAACGCAAATGGGTCAGCCTCATTTAAAGAGGGTTTTTTTGGAATGAATGCTGAACAACAGCCTCTGAAAATTACGGAAACGGCGTTACGCGACGCACATCAGTCCTTGCTCGCCACGCGAATGCGAACAGAAGACATGCTCCCGATCGCAAGCAAAATAGATCAAGTGGGTTATTATTCGTCCGAAATGTGGGGCGGTGCTACCTTCGATTCTTGCCTGCGATTCTTGAACGAAAATCCTTGGGATCGGGTTCGCAAATTGCGTAACAAGATGCCCAATACGAAGTTCCAGATGCTGTTACGTGGCCAAAATTGTGTCGGCTACAGGCATTATGCGGATGATATTGTAGAACGTTTCGTCAAGCATTCTGTAGATGTTGGTATTGATATTTTCAGAATATTCGACGCTCTCAATGACTTCAGGAATATTGAAGTGGCAATGAAAACCGCGCAAAAATACGGTGGCATTGTCGAAGGAACCATCAGCTATACCGTCAGCCCTGTTCATAATGTTGAATTGTACATTGCCATGGCCAAACGCCTTGAGGAAATGGGTTCTGATATTCTTTGTATTAAAGATATGGCGGGTTTGCTGACACCTTCTGTCACGCGTACCCTGATCTCTGAAATCAAGAAAACGGTTAAGATTCCGATTCATTTGCACACTCACGCCACCACGGGTCTGGTGGGAATGAACCTGCAATGCGCGATAGATGCAGGCGTCGATATTATCGATACCGCAATCTCCAGTTTGGCAATGGGAACCTCTCAGTTTGCTACGGAATGTGTTGTTGCTTCCCTCAAAGGTCAGCCCCGCGATACGGGTCTTGATATGAGTCTTCTGGCGGAAATTGCAGAATATTTCGCTGAAGTCCGAGAGCATTACTCGGAATTTGAAAGCGACTTCAAGGGCGTGGATGTCAAAATCCTCGACTCACAGATACCCGGTGGCATGATCTCCAATATGGAGAATCAATTGCGCGAGCAAAACGCCCTCGATAAATTAGATGAAGTGTTGAAAGAAGTTCCTCGGGTTCGTAAAGACATGGGACTTCCTCCCTTGGTTACGCCAACCAGTCAAATCGTAGGCTCGCAGGCAACGCTCAATGTATTGACCGGCGAACGCTATAAAATCATCACCAAAGAGACGCGCGAATGTGTGTTGGGCAAATACGGTAAATTGCCAGCACCCATTGACCCTGATCTACTCCTAAAAGTATCCGATGGTGAAGAAATCATTGAATGCCGACCGGCAGATCTTCTGGAACCGGAATGGGAAAAAGTAGTTGAAGAGTGTGGCAGTAGCATCACTTCAGACGACGATCGTTTGTCCTACGCATTATTTCCGAAAGTGGCAATGAGTTATTTTGCCCAGCGAGATTCTGGTGCGGCGATGCCTGTAGCTGCACGACCGGCGGAAGTAAAGAAGGCGGCACCAGCGGCTCCGGCTCCTGTTGCATCTTCACCCGCAAGAGGTGGCAATTACACGGTTACGGTCAACGGCAAACCCTATTCAGTCGAAGTTGTTCCCGCAGGATCAGTGGCGGTTCAATCATCCGCTCCGGCTCCTGTAGCTGCACCTGCACCTGCAGCCGCTCCGGCGGCTCCCGCTCCAGGTGGCTCAGCAAAGGCAACATTGACGGCACCTCTTCCCGGTTCGATTTTTTCTATCAAGTGCAGTGTTGGAGACGTGGTCAATGAAGGCGATGCGCTCATCATTATGGAAGCCATGAAAATGGAGACCGAAGTGACAGCCCATGTTGGTGGAACCGTAGGAGCCTTGCTTGTTAAAGAAGGCGACAAAGTGCAAACGGGCGACGAACTTGTGACGATCAACTAATCATGGACATTACCTTCGGCTCAGCCGCTATACAAATACTGCAATCGACAGGATTTGGGGCGTTGACCCCCGGTCACGTCGTAATGATTCTTGTTGCATGTGTGCTCATTTATCTGGCGATCTTCAAAAAGTTTGAGCCACTGCTACTTTTGCCCATTGGTTTCGGCTGTCTCATGGCCAACTTGCCCATGAGTCTCATGAGTAGCGTCGATGAAGGCGGGCTTCTCAATTTCTTCTATCAAGGCGTGAAACACGAGATATTGCCCCCCTTGGTATTTCTCGGCGTAGGTGCTTTGACCGACTTTGGACCCTTGCTGGCCAATCCCGCTACCCTGCTACTTGGAGCCGCCGCGCAAATCGGCGTATACACCACCCTTGTAGGAGCCGTTGCACTGGGATTCAATATGAAAGAAGCCAGTGCCATTGGTATCATAGGAGGAGCCGACGGACCGACCTCGATCTTCATAGCCAGTAAACTGGCACCGCATCTGCTCGCCCCCATTGCCGTGGCGGCGTATTCCTATATGTCCTTAGTGCCATTGATTCAACCGCCCATCATGCGAATGCTGACATCGCCAGAGAATCGTAAGATTCGTATGGAGCAGTTGAAACCCATTTCACAAAACGTGAAAATCCTGTTCCCAGTGGTAGTGACCATTGTTTGCTGTCTCATGCTTCCCGGAGTCACCCCATTATTGGGAATGTTGATGCTTGGTAACCTGTTCCGCGAATCAGGAGTCACCCAACGCCTGCACGAAACAGCAGAAACGCATTTGATCAACATCGTCACCATACTATTGGCACTGGCCGTTGGATCTTCCATGACAGCCGAGTCCTTCTTGAAATTAGAGACCATTAAAATCATCGTACTTGGGCTATTGGCCTTTTGCATGGCCACCGCAGGCGGTGTAGCGTTCGGGAATTTAATGTGTAAATTAAGT
>JAJDBG010000032.1 GCA_029261475.1 Nitrospinaceae bacterium | reverse complement strand
ACACTTTGCTCGAATTGATTCAACGCTCGGACTCTAATGTAAGAGCCTTTGTTTTTGAGAGAGATCCTGAATTAATGCGATTGGCTATGGAGACTTTTGATTTTGAATCAGCGATAAAAAATCAAGCCATTCGCTTTTATTTGAATGTCAGACCGGAACAATTAGCTGAAGTCTTGAACGAAGATGAGTTGTCATCCTTGGTTATGAATGGTTGCCAGAAGATCAAAACCCAGACTACGGATGATGAGCATTCTCAATATTATGCTGAATTAGAATCGACGTTGAATGTATTGATGCAGAGAAAAAGCATCGATATGAAAACCCGTAGTGGTTATTCCAAAAGGTTCTTCAGAAATATTGTTTCAAACTGGCCGCATATTCTATCCAGTCCGGGAATTGATTCTTTAAAAAAGGCGTATGTGGGCAAAACGGGGATTGTTGTATCCGCAGGTCCGTCTCTTGACAAGAATCTTGCCCTTTTAAAAAATGCTCAAGAGCGTGCATTGATACTTGTGGTGGGGACGGCACTCAAACCATTATTGAAAAGAGGTATTGAACCCGATTTTATTTTTGCTGTAGACCCTGCGCCTACTGCATTCAGTTGTTTTCATGGCGTGGTCATTCCCAAGAAGTCACAGCTTGTATTTGATCCGGGAACTTGTCCTCAAATTGTTCATGGGTTTTCGGGGCCGAAACTCAGCTTTGATTCAAACCTTGAGCTATCGCGTTGGTTGGCTAGTATCAATGAACCAAAAGGGTTTTTGGGTGACATGTTTTCAGTGGCACACACTGCATTTTTCTTTGCTCATTTTTTGGGCTGTGATCCTGTCTTGCTAGTAGGGCAAGATCTATGCTTTCAAAAACACCGGCTTCATTGCTCTTCAAGTCATTACAATACACTTCATACCGATTCGATAACAGCTTCTGAAACGATTTCAGAAAAGGAGCAGCGTTCTTTCGGAAAATTCGATACCTCTGTTCTAAAAACGCTGAATATTTTTGGAAAAAAGGCGGTCACATTAAATAATCTGGAAGCGTACAAAAACCAGTTTTGCCGAAACCCTGAAATATCTAAAAAAAGTTTTAACGCAAGTGAAGGTGGAATTCCTATACCGGGGATTCCAAACCATCCCTTGAGGGAATTGCTGTTCCTCCAGTATCAAAACCCTTTAGAGGAAGGAATCGTTGAGTCTGTATTTTCCGAGCAAGTCAAACCTCCGAAAGATCTCAAGTCTAGAATGTTGCGATTGGTTGATAAAATGGAACCTATGAAACGACAATTGCATGGTATCCAAGCGCAATATATTTCTTCGGAAGAGGGGAGAGGGCAGAACAAGCGTGCAGAATTTGTCCAGAAAATGGAATCTTTTTATGGTGAATTATTAGAAGATTCGGTTTCCATGCGTTTACTTCAAGAGTATGCCTATGCTTCTTTCGTCGAATGGAAACGAGCTACGGGCTGTTTGGCAAGTGACTTGAATGCGGATGAATTGATCGAAAGTAAATTTCAACGGGACAAAAAATTTCTGCCCGATCTCTTGTCTGCAATGGAATACCTTGCGGGAGCTGTCAGAACGATGGCAGATCAAGTTCCGGGATAGATGAAGGGGAAACAGCTGTATTTACCTTTTTACACATTCCAGAATGCTCGACCCTCGGGTCAGTGGAACGCGTTTGAATTTTCCAAAACCTGCATCCTTGAGTAGTTTTTCTGTTTCCATGAAGGTGTAGCTTTTTCCTGTTTTTGTAAACATCAGCATGGTAAGAGAAAAGAAGGCGGCATCCTGTGGAGACGTTTCGGTTTGATCTAAAAAAAGATCGACCAAAATCAACCTGCCTGAAGTTTTTAAAGCACGATGTATTTTTTTTAAAAGAATTTTATTTTCCCTGGGTGAGTAGATGTGCAGGATGTTGGAGAAGAGGGCTGAATCAAAAACTCCTTTAATATCCAACTCAAATAAATCTTTCGCTAAAGTTTCGATGCGTTTTCCTACCTTTAAGGAAGATAAAATCTGTTTGGCAGATTCAAGGGTGGCCGAGCGATCTACCACGACTGCACTGGCCTGTTTATCCCGCTTAAGAATTTCAGCAGAATAAGATCCTGGGCCTCCTCCCAGATCTAGCAGATGACCCACGGGTTTTCGGGCAACGAATTCTGCGATTTGAGAGGCATACAACTGACTCCTCTCGTGCATAGCGTAAGTGAACTCTCGACGAAATTCAGGATCGTCTTCGCCTTCGAACTCAGGACAATTTCTACCCTCACGAAGGATTTTTAGCAATCCTCCCCATTCGTCACGATTCTCTTTTCTCAGCATGACATGGCCTCGTTTGTAATGGGGGCTGTCTTCGCAGAAATGTTTGTATGTTTCCGTTGTATTCAAAAAGGTATTATTTTGTTTTTTTAAAGCTCCCAAACCAGTTAGTGCATTGAGCAAACGTTCCAAAGGTTCGGATTGGGTTTTAGACTTGCGAGCCAGAACCGAGGCCGTCAATCCTTTTTTCCCCAGATGAGTGAATATGCGGAACTCCAGTGCGGCGAGAAGAATATTCGCCTCTTCTAATTGGTCTATCTTGTCGATGATATCTTGAAATTTCAGCATGATGGATTCTATACCTCCCTGCAATATAGACAGTTAAATATATTTTATTTTAGATTTTGTCATTCGTTTTCATTCTGATTTGATAAGGCCAGGGCTTCGACTAAAGCGGCCGCTTTATCCAAAGTTTCAATGTATTCTTTTTGAGGATCAGAGTCGGCTACGATTCCTGCACCAACGTGAAAGCTGGCTCTATTTTCCTGCAAGACAAAAGTACGAATGATTATGTTGAAGTCGAGATAACCGCCATTGCCAATGTACCCAAAAGATCCCGTATAGGGGCCGCGCGCACTAGATTCGAGTTCGTTGATGATTTCCATGCAACGAATTTTAGGACATCCCGTAATGGTTCCTCCGGGGAAGACCGCTCTGAAAATATCTCGTATGCTGGTACCCGATTTTAAGTTGCCTTGAATATTGGATACAATGTGGCTGACGTGGGAATACTGTTCGAGAAACATCAGATCGGTTACTTTGACTGAACCCGTTTCGCATATGCGGCCCAGATCGTTTCGTTCCAGATCGACTAACATTAAATGCTCGGCTTTTTCTTTTTCACTCAAAAAAAGTTCAGCCGATAGAAGCTCGTCTTCCTCTGTGGTTTTGCCGCGTGGACGAGTACCAGCAATGGGCCTTGTTTCTATACAGGAACCCCTTGCCTTGATCAGTCTCTCTGGGGAGGAACTGATGATACTTGTCTTTTCCAATTTTAGAAGTCCTGTGAAAGGGGCCGGATTCACTGATTTCAATCGTCGGTATAGTTCTATATCGGAAACGTTGACTTTCGCAGAAAATTCCTGTGACAAATTGACCTGGTAAATATCACCTTCCTCAATGTATTTTTTTGCGCGCTGAACTTTCTTTATGTATTCGGACTGTGGTTCTAGAGGAAGCAGGTCGCTGTTTTTTTTTGAAGGGATTCTGTGCTTGGGTGGCGATGCTTGCACTTCGTTATAAATTTTTCCAATGCGTCTTGCCATTTCTTGAATGTACTGATTTGCCATTTCATAGCTGGCATTGTTTTCTGTATCAACGACGTGAATAATTTTTAGTTCTTTGCTTTTATGGTCATAGATCAAAGGACGATGAGTTTCCATAAAAAGCGCGTCGGGTAAAGAAGTGCCCGTATTTTTTCTTTCAGGAAGCGTTTCAAATAATTCGTTTGCTTCATAGTTGAGTAGACCGACCCAGCCGCCCCAAAAATGAGGAGCGTAATCTATATCCGTTAGACCGGGAGGGAAGTCCAGTAGCTCAAACGCAAGGTCGATTGGAATTTTTCGGACTATTTCTGAATTTCGCAATTCTGCCTGACCACGAGTGATCGTTAAAATACACCCATCGGCTTGCCCCATAATGGAGTAGCGTGCAAC
>JAJDBG010000031.1 GCA_029261475.1 Nitrospinaceae bacterium | reverse complement strand
CATTGAAGAAGATGGCAAACGTTGCCAGCCCGTTATGATTCATCGAGCCTTGATGGGTTCGTTGGAAAGATTTTTCGGTTGCCTCGTCGAACACTACGCAGGAGCCTTCCCATTATGGATGGCCCCTGTACAAGTCATAATCCTTCCCATCACCGACGCGCACCACGATTATTCGGAAGAAGTAGCACAAAAACTAAAAAAAGAAGGCATTCGTGTCGAAAAAGACTTGCGAAATGAGAAGATTGGGTTCAAAATCAGGGAGGCCCAAATGCAAAAAATCCCATATATGATTGTTTTGGGAGCGCAAGAAGCAGAAGACAAAGTCGTCGCCGTAAGAAGACGGCGCTCGAAAGTCACAGAAACCCTTAAAATAGAAGCGTTTCTGGAGACTCTCAAAAAAGAAATAGAAGAAAAGTACATAGATATACAGGACTGATCCTCAATATTTATTGAGCAATGATCAATCCCGTATTGGAAATAATTTATTACTAAGAAGGAGTTTCTTAATTAAAAAGCAACGCATAAACCAAATGATTCGCGCCAAAGAGGTCAATGTCATAGCTGAAAATGGCGATCCCCTTGGTGTTTTGTCGGTGCCCGATGCTCTAGCGTTAGCCAAAGAATATGAAATGGATTTGGTAGAAGTTGCACCCAACGCCAATCCTCCTGTTTGCCGAGTTATGGATTACGGCAAATTCAAGTATAGACAGAGCAAGCGTGCGCACGAAGCTAAGAAAAACCAAAAGGTTGTTCATCTCAAGGAAGTCAAATTCCGACCGACTACAGATGAACACGACTATGATTTCAAGCTCAAACATCTGCGGCGATTTATAGAAGCGGGAGACAAAGTCAAAGTCGTGATCTTTTTTCGTGGTCGCGAAATTGTCCACCGTAATAAGGGCCAGGACATACTTGATCGAATCATAAAAGAAACTGAAGAAACCACCGTCGTAGAGCAAACTTCCAAGCAGGAAGGAAGAACTTTAATGATGGTATTGGCCCCAAATACAAAGAAAAAGTAACAGATTTTTAAATCGCTCAGTCTAAAGAACTACGAAAGAAAAATATTATGCCAAAAATGAAGACTCACAAAAGTACAGCTAAGCGTTTTTCAAGGACAGGAAGTGGCAAAATCAAACGCAACAAAGCCTTCACTAGCCATATCTTGACCTCAAAAACGACAAAAAGAAAAAGAAATCTGAGAAGAACGGATATCGTGACAGCCGGAGCCGCCAAGCGCATAAGACGCTTGACCCCTTACGCTTAAATCCCTTCCATAATCAGACAACGCATTGACGGAAATTAAAGGAGAATCAGATGGCCCGAGCAGTTAACGGAACAATATCAAGAAAACGACGAAAGAAAATCCTTAAGTTGGCAAAAGGATTTCGCGGAATGCGAAGCAGGAACTATCGCAAAGCCAAAGAAGCAGTACTCAAAGCACTGAGCTACGCGTATCGCGATAGACGAGTTCGCAAACGAGATTTTCGTCGGTTGTGGATTGCACGAATCAATGCCGCTGTTCGCGCTGAAGGCCTGACCTACAGCAAATTCATGCACGGCCTGAAAAAAGCTAATATTCAGCTGGATCGAAAAGTTCTATCCAATATGGCTATTGAAAATGAAGCGTCTTTCAGGCAATTGACAAAGACCGCACGCGAACATTTGCAAGCTGTCCCTGCATAGAACGCCTCGGCGTAGGTACCGAAACCAGAGAGTCTGCATTTTTCAGGTCTAGTGCCGCCCGCGTCCATTTATTACGAGCAACCCATCATTGAAAAATAGATGGGTTGCTGTTTGTGGCCCCTCAACTAAAGTGCCACCTTCTGACGCAAGTGGTATCAGGCGGCAAGAACGTGCGCTAGCAAATATTTTTTACAACTTCCGCACATTCAAAACCTCCTTTCTCCTGCCGATTTAAACACCCCCTTTCTCTCTGGAAAAGTTCTAAGCTTGGCAAAAGTTGGGAACCCATGGCCTCCAATCCACAGGACCGTAGATTCCTCTATACCTACCCGGCGAAAATTGGTTTCAAAAATTAGTTAGTCGAACAAATACTGCTTGGCTGGAAATATACAGAGGCCTTGCATTTGTAAATATCTGTTTTCACAGTGACCCGGACTCACCCAAACTATGCAAGACCAATTAAAGAAAATCCGTGACGAGTTTGATATTCAAGCCCCTCTCGTCTCTACTCCGGAACAGCATCAACGGCTTCGTTCTGACTACATTGGGAAAAAAGGCTGCGTTTCGCAAGCCATGAAGGAACTGAAATCCCTTCCGCCAGAAAAGAAACGAGAAGTTGGCAAACTTCTAAACGATCTCAAAGTCCATATCGAATCACGATTGAAGGAAATTGAAGGCAGTTCTGGCCGACAGCAAAAAGTGAGCTCTTCCGATGCCTTCGACCCCACTCTTCCAGGGCGCAAACAAGCCTTTGGCTCCCAGCATCCCGTCACACAGGTTACAGAAGAGATCGTCTCTATCTTCTACAGTCTTGGATTTTCCGTCGAAGAAGGACCCGAAATTGAAACCGAATACTACAATTTTGAAGCCCTAAATATTCCCAAAGAGCATCCAGCGCGCGATATGCAGGACACCTTTTATGTGGAAGAAGAAACCGTTCTCCGCACGCATACTTCTCCGGTGCAAATACATGTCATGGAAAATTGTCGTCCCCCATTGCGTATCATTGCCCCGGGAAAAGTATACCGCTGTGATTCCGATGTCTCCCACACCCCCATGTTTCATCAGATAGAGGGCTTGATGGTCGACAAAGGCGTTTCTTTCAGTCACCTGAAAGGAATAATGGATCAATTCCTGCAAAAAGTTTTTGGGGAAAACACAAAACTACGTTTCCGACCCAGTTTTTTTCCTTTCACCTGCCCCAGTGCCGAAGTAGACATTCAGTGCGTCATGTGTAAAGGCAAAGGATGCCGAGTCTGTTCTCAAACAGGCTGGTTGGAAATCCTGGGAGCCGGCATGGTTGACCCTGCAGTATTCGATGCCGTCAATTATGACCCCGAAGAATGGACTGGCTTCGCTTTTGGACTGGGAATCGAACGTATTGCCATGCTCAAATTCGGGATCCATGACATTCGTCTCTTTTACGAAAATGACCTCCGCTTTCTAAAGCAATTCTAAATTCTCAGGACCTTCGCCCCCTTTTGATTGCTAACAGCTTTGGTGATATGATATCTAGCCTCAGAGAATTCATGCAAAATCGCTATTTTGATGTGTTTTTACTACTAAGAACAACAATCACCTAAGATTTTTGGGTTTAGAAATTTTGTTTTCTTTCTAATAAAACCTTTTTGTCTGAATTGAATCCAAATAGATACAACCTAACGGGTTCTATAACTATCCAAAGGAGAAAAAAACGTCAATGATCAGTATTGAAAATTTGATCGCCCTTGTGCAATCCGGCATTCCAGATGCAGATGTAAATGTCATGGACAAAACGGGCATGATGGATCATTTCATCATCCACGTTACCTCAAAGAAGTTTGAAGATATGAATATCATGGAACGGCATCGAGCTGTTCAAGATACCCTGAACCCAGCCATGCAAGACGGACGGATTCACGCCGCAGAAATTAAAACGGCCACCCCAGAATAATTATCTATCCAATTCTGTTTTTTAACTATTAACCCAATGATTTTATAGAGGAGTTTAAGATGTCCAATTTAGATGATGAGATAAAAGAAGAAGTCAAAAACAACAAAATTTTAATTTACGGAAAAGGCACACGCACTGCTCCCCAGTGTGGCTTCACTTCAGAGACCATCCAGTTTTTTTCAAAATACGGCTATCCCTTTGAAGTAGTCAATGTCTTAGAAAATATGCAAAAGAGAGATGCCTTAAGCAAAATGACCAACTGGCCGACACTCCCAAAAGTTTTTATCGACGGCAAGTTCTACGGCGATACCGACATTTTGGATGAAATGGAAACCAAAGGCGAAGTTGAACCTTTGCTTAAAGCCGCATTTGGCGATCAATAATCAATCGCAAACCTTTTTGTAGAGGAATTTATGTCGGATGAACTAGAGGTTGGCGACAGGGCACCCGGCTTCGACCTGCCTGCCGTGTACGGTTACAAAGCGGGGGAAACCAGCCCCTCAGCTGAAGAGAAGGTCATGATAAAGCTCAAAGATTTTCTGGACAAAAAATGGGTTGTTCTGTGCTTCTATGCACAAGACAGCAGTCCAGAAGATACTCGTTTGATGATTGGGTTCAATGAATGGAACCGAAAGTTCAAAAAACGCGATGTCGTGGTATTGGGTTGTAGCTGGAACGGTGTCAACGCACATCAGCAATTCATCGAAGTCTATCAATTAGGATTTACCTTGTTGGCCGATGAATATAAAAAAGCAACCGAAGCCTATGGCGTTATCAAAGAGGTGGACGATTTAGGTACCAAAACCAAGGTCATCGACCGCACGACCTTTGTCATCGATAAAACCGGCATGATTCGCGGAGTTTGGAGAGATCTGGAAGATTTGAGAAGCCATCCCTCCGAAATTTGGGATTTCATCCAAAAAGAAAAGCGCGCCTAACCAGCAAGCCTCCGCTCAACAAGCGGGAGCTATTGGAGATACGTTTTTAAAAGCTCTATTTATAAGCCCCTCATTTTGGTGGGGGACTTATGATAGAGCTTTTTTATTATCCTCCATCATTGAGACCCTTTGCAAAATTTCCGCAAATAGTTTCGCGTATCCGGTCAAGCTCCCCCTCCCCTTTGTCTTTACTTTTGGGGTCCATCTGGATCGGTGGAGAGATGACTATACTTATCGGCCCCGGCTTGATCCATCCACTGCCTTTCTGAATGATATCGTAGGTTCCAATGAGCGTCGTCGGAACCACGGGCACGCCAGAACGAGTCGCAAGCAGTCCACTGCCCTTTTTAAAAGGACCGATCGTTCCATCCTTGGAGCGTGTTCCTTCGGGGAATATGATGATTGAAGCACCTGATTTCACTTTTTCAATCGATTCCAAAAAAGCCTTGTAGGCATTTTTTCTATCGTCTCTTTCCACACTCACATAGTCCGAAGCACGCATCGCCCACCCCAGAAATGGAACCTTGAATAAACTTGCCTTGGAAACCCACCTGATTTGTACGGGCAAATATCCTGACAATGCAAATATATCGAAATAACCCTGGTGATTAGCCAGGAAAATTTGAGGCTGATTCAATTGAATATTTTCCATTCCTTTGAGCGTTACTTTTACGCCATTCCACTTACAAAGCAGGCGACACCATAGAGCAGACACTCTATGCGAGCGATTACCCGAAGAGTCGGTCAACCTCACCAGCACCGCAGTGATGCTTAAAACCAAGGTAAGAACAGTGGCAAGAAACCAGAATCGAATTGTATAAAAAACTATAGTGATGGAGGGCAAGGCTGGACCTATAAAGGATTTTCGTTGCGAAAATGACCGAGAATATCTTTAAAAGTGCTATCCTCTGGCAGTGACTACGGAAGGGTAGCTCATGGCGCAGATGATGTCAATTTTGAGACCACACCGAGAATCGACAATGAAAAAATTTGTTTCAACAGGCATGAGCCTTATCACTATATTTTTATTTTTCAGCCACAATGCACTTGCATGGGGGCCTCAAGCTCACAAAGCTATCGGCTGGATCGCTGACCAGCATCTAACATCAGAAGTAAAATACACTCTTGCATCTCGTTATAATATTAGCAGTTTGGAGAGAGTTGCAACCTGGGCAGACACCGTCAGAAAAAAGAAACACCAAGGCCCCTGGCATTACGTAAATATTGAAGAAGGAGAATTATTTTACAATAAGGATCGAGACTGTCGAAAGGGGCAATGCGTCGTTGAAAAAATAATCAACTTCACGCAGGTTTTGGAAAATAGCACTTCAAGTAATGAAGATAAAACGGCGGCTATTAAATACCTGGCTCACCTTGTCGGGGACGCACACCAACCCTTGCATGCAGGAAACCATAAAGACCGCGGTGGAAATTCTATAGCCATTCAATTTCATGGCAACAAAACCAATCTACACGCACTCTGGGACAGTGGGCTTTTACAAAGATCCTATGGTAAAATGCCCCGCTATGCAAAACGCTTGAATCATGCCATTACGCCTCAATCTATCTCGGAATGGAATAACCTTTCGACTGAGGTATGGATCAATGAATCGCGACTCTTTGCCATGGAACATGTTTACAAACTACCCGGTCAATTGACGAAAGAATACATCCAACGCAGTCGAGAAATTGTTGATTTGCGAATTCAGCAAGCAGGAATCCGCTTAGCGTTGATATTGAACCAGGCCTTGAAATAAAATTTAATAAACAGGAGACCTCTGAATGAATGAAAGTCGTATCTACTTCAAGCAACTTCTTTCTGGAGTCGATGTGGGAGCAAGAGATTCTTCTGCTCGACAGATGGCTAACTTCATATACCTTATTGGCGATCGGGAAAGCAAAGAATGCGTGGTGATCGATCCCGCCTGGGATATCCCTGACATTTTGAATATTGTTCAAGAAGATGACATGAAGTTGACGGGTGCCCTTGTAACCCATTACCATCCCGACCACGTGGGCGGAGAAATATTTGGAATGAATATAACAGGGCTTTCCGAATTGATGGCAAAGAATCCCGTTCCCGTATACGTCAACAAACACGAGGCGGAAGGATTAAAGCAGATCACAGGAATTTCAGATTCGGATATGAAACAGGTCGACGGTGGGGACACAATGAAAGTTGGCGAGATCGATATTGAATTCATGCACACACCGGGGCACACACCGGGCTCGCAGTGCTTCAAGGTTCAAGATTCCCTGTTAGCAGGCGATACTCTCTTTCTGCAAGGCTGTGGCCGTGTGGACCTTCCTGGCGGTAACAGTGAGGAGCTGTACCACACCCTCACTCGACGTTTGTCGAAAATCAAGGACGACACGATACTTTATCCCGGGCACAACTACGGCGGCACGACAGGCTCGGCAGAAATGGGGGACGTGAGGCGCACCAACTCCTATTTAAAAATATCGAGCCTGCAAGACTGGCTGTCCATCATGGGTCCATGAAAATTATTATCTGGGACTATTGAAAAAGGGAATCGTTATTTTTGTTTCAGCTACAGGGCATTATCAATGAAATCTATACTGGTTTATTTTTTCATGCTTCTCCTGTCTTTTTTGATCTTCGACGCACTCACTTTAATCCTGAGTGCTAGCTTTGCTTTATGGGCCTTGTATTATTTTTCCAATAAGCAGATCGAAAAAAATAAATTGTAAATCTCACTCACAAAAAAACAATGCAAGCACAAGGTCAATTGCGAAAAATGACATACGACGAGGAGAAAACCCCCGTCTTTTATTATCTCAGTTTAGACGATAAACCCATCGCGATATCGCCCCACATCGGTAAAAACCTGACCATTAAATTCTCCG
The DNA here is from genome assembly GCA_029261475.1 of Nitrospinaceae bacterium. GTDB lineage: Bacteria > Nitrospinota > Nitrospinia > Nitrospinales > VA-1 > Nitrohelix. Next base: position 21,669 of record JAJDBG010000031.1, on the reverse strand, counting down.
GAAATATCACCTGCATCGCTTGCGGTCGGAAAACGAAAAAATCATACGATCAAGGTTACTGCTTCCCCTGCGCACGCGACCTGCCAGAAAATGCCATGTGCTCGGTGAGGCCGGAGACCTGCAATCACGAATTTGGAAACGAAGCCGATCAGGAATTTTTCAAAACACGTTGCAACACCGATCACTTCGTTTATCTTTCCCAAACCTCGGGCGTCAAATTTGGCATCACTCATCATAAAAATATTCCCAGTCGCTGGATCGATCAAGGTGCCTTTAAAGCGGTGATAATCGCAAAGGTTCCTCAACGACGCCTGTCGGGGGAAATCGAAGTGGCTCTGGCAAAAAACATGAGCGACAAAACCAACTGGAGAAAGATGTTGAAGGGAGAGGTCGAAGAAATCGACTTGCTGGCGATCCGCGACAAAGCAATTTCAGAAATTCCTGAAGACCTGCAACAATACGCATTGAAAGATGAAAAAATAAGAACCCTCTCTTATCCTGTCCAATCCGTTCCAGATAAAATTTCCAGTCACAACTTAGACAAAGTTCCCGAATTGACTGCCCAATTGACTGGCATCAAAGGTCAGTACCTGATATTTGAAGACCGTGTCATCAACCTTCGCAAATACACGGGTTATCATGTGGAAATCTCTGTTGACTAAACCTTGCCAGCTAAAACACATGAGCTTGAATTAGCAACGATGGGGATCAGCGGGAGGTCATCAAGCGAGAGGTGAGAATTTTGGTTCCCATGCGTGCCTTGGCGGTGAAATCAGACCATGATTTCACTTTGGCGATCTGCTTCATGATGTAGGCGGGGCTACGATAAAACCGACGATGGCATTCATCTTGAAGCTCACGCAGTTCCGTTTCCGAGAAATCCTTGTTCCAGAATTTAATTTTGAAGTCGGGGCTGGGTGCCTCGGCAAATCTCTGCCAATAATCTTCATCCAGAATTCCCTCCCTCAGCATTTGAAAATACAATTCTGTTTTGGGATAAGGTGTACAAATCGAAAACTGTGCGTAGTCGGGTTTGATGCTTTTCGCAAAGTCTACCGTCTGCATCATTTCTTCTCGCGTTTCATGCGGGATACCGATCATCATGTAGGCGAAAAACCCGATACCTGCCGAGCGCGTCCATTGACAGGCTCGCTTTGTTTTTTCAGGCGTCTGACCTTTTTGCAAATATTTCAAATGGCGCGGGCTGGCAGACTCGATACCAAAATGTATGCGATAACACCCTGAACGTTTGAGAAGTTCAAGGATTTCGGGATTGATGGTATCGACCCGTGCTGAAATTTTATAATTCAGCTTCACTCCGCGTTTGATCATCAAATTCAGAGTCTGCATGAGGTTTCGTTTATCGATGGTGATGGTGTCATCGACAAAGAACAAATCGTCTACGCCCTGGTCGACCAGTTCTTCCACTTCGCGAACCACATTCTCTGGCGAACGGCATCGGAATTGTGTTTTTCGGATATCGCAAAAGGAACAAGCCGCCGGGCATCCTCGTGTCGCTTGTATAGTGAAAAACTGCCGTCCTTCACTGATGAGATGATTGTATTGTCTGATGTCGACAAGATGGCGTGCAGGGAAGGGAAGATCGTCCAGCTCTGCGAGTTCCGTTTCCGCTGAGTTGACGCAGACTTCTTCTTCATTCGTCCAACCCAGTCCATTGATGGACTTCAACTTTTCGGGGGCATGACCGTAAGCGTCGAGTGTCGTCGCAAGCCGTGTGAATATTTTTTCACCTTCCCCAAAGACAACGTAATCCACTTCCCTTTGCTTGAGCGTTTCAGCCGGGTAGAGATTGACATGAGGTCCACCCAGACAAATTTTCACCTTCGGATCAGCCTGTTTCAAGCTTTTTGCAGTGTGCAGAGCATCCAGCAGGTTAAAGGTCATGATGCTCATGGCCACCATATCCGGCTGTATTTCTCGAAAACGCTTCAACAGTGTGTCTTCGTCCACACCTTCCGGTGGGCAATCTATAAATACGGGACGGTTACCTGTAGCGCGTTCATAGTAAGCCGCAACGTACAATAGGCCGAGTTTAGGATAGTACCCCTTCCCTCCCTCGAGGGCTTTGGGTACGGATGATTCTAATGGTAGAATTTCGGGTGGGACTAAAAATAAAATTTTCATGGGATTATGGCCAGATAAATCTTAGAATGGCTCTTTCACTATCTCATAATAACTATTGCCTAGCGAGGTCAAATTGAAGCCTGTCGTTTCTGTCACCAATCGTTTCCCAGAAATCGCTCTGGAAAAGCTCGAATCCCGTTGCCAATTGCGAACCAACCAAACTGATGATGCTCCTACAGTCGAAGCTTTAACGCAACTTGCGGAAGAGAGTGATGCACTCGTTACCTTTTTATCGGACAAAATCAGCCCAGACATTATTGATATTGGGAAAAATTTAAAGTTGATCGCTAATTATGGTGCTGGCTTTAACAATATAGACGTTAGCCACGCGGCATCAAAAAGTATTTGGGTAACAAATACACCCGGCGTTTTACACGAAACCACGGCCGATTTGACTTGGGCGATGATACTGGGATCTGCTCGGTGCATCGTTCCCTCCGAGCGATTCACTCGCGAAAATAAGTTCACGGGATGGAAATCGGACCTGTTTCTAGGTGCCGACGTCTACGGAAAAACATTGGGTGTCATCGGTTGTGGCGAAATCGGGCGTGCTGTCGCACGGCGGGCTACGGGGTTCAATATGCGGGTTCTTTATCATCAACGAAACCAACTTCCTTCAGCAACCGAGCGTGGCTTACGTGCAGAATTTGTGGGGCTGGATCAACTATTGCGCGAGTCCGACTTCATCACCATCCACGTTCCATTGACGGAGGAAACCCATTACTTGATTGGAGAAAAAGAATTGGGGATCATGAAAAACTCGGCCTACCTCATCCACACCGCACGTGGCAAGGTGGTGAACGACCAGGCTCTGCTAGAAGCATTGAAGGCGAATCAAATAGCTGGCGCGGCCCTCGACGTGTATGAAAATGAGCCTGCTCTGACGGAAGGGATGACGGAGCTGGAAAACCTCATGCTTCTCCCGCATATAGGAAGTGCCAGTGTAGAAACCCGCAACAGAATGGCTCTGCTTGTAGCCGACAATGTCCTCGATGCCCTGGGCGGCAAAGAACCTCGCTCACTCGTCCCCGGCTGGTCAGCCCCGGTAACGGGAGCGGAGTAAAAATATCTCTCAATATTTAAATAGCGTACTACCCTGCCCCTCACTAACGGATGCTTAGACTAGGAATCTGTTGAAAGCAGAACTCACTTTATTTTGCTTGGCGATTCAATCCGTTCGAGGGGAAGGAAGATAGAAAATTTCGTTCCTTTTCCCAACTCACTTGTCACGTCAATAGTCCCGCCGTTTTGATGAATGATTTGGTAAACTGTAGCAAGACCGAGGCCAACGCCATTGTCTTTGGTTGTAAAAAAGGGATCGAAGATGGTCTTTATTTGTTCTGGTGGGATGCCTTCGCCGGTGTCTTCTACCTGCAACAAAAGACCTTCTTCAATTTTTGGATCATTGTCTTGTTTTGATCGCCATTGGAGTGCTATTTTCAATACCCCTTCGGCATCTCCCATTGCCTGGATTCCATTGCGACACAAATTCCATAAGACTTGCCTGATTTGCTGATCGTCGGCCATTGCCCACAATTCCAGATCAATACCTTCCAATTCAATTTGTACCGACGGTTTATAATCGGAACTGTTTTTCATCAATATAACAACATCCTGAACGAGAGAACTCAAATCGACCTCGGACGTTCTGTTCTTCGTCGGTTGCGAATAGTTCAGAAAATCAGAAACGATTGCGTTCAACCGATCGGTTTCGCGGAGAGCAATTTCCATTAATTTTTTATAGGTGGGGTTCAGTGGCAAGCCTTTTTGCATGACTTGAATCGAACCACTGAGTGAAGCCAGTGGATTTCTGATTTCATGTGCCAGTCCTGCCGACATCCTGCCGACGGCGGCCATTTGTTCTCCTTGAGAAATTTTTTCTCGCATTTGCTTCATCGCGGTATGGTCTTCGAAAACGACGATATAACCACGCCCTTCTTCTTCCGAGTCACGCCCTTCCAGACGACTGATCGTCATCCTGATCCATATGAGTTTGCCATCCATCCGCTCGCATTGCCCTGACAACTCTTTAGGAAAAACATACTCACCGGGTTCTTTAATCAAAGATCGCAAGCTGGGGATGGGAAAAATTTCATAACAGGCCAAGCCCAAAATTTCGCTCTGAGAAGAGCCTGCTGTTTCTTCCCCGGCACGATTGATAGAGGTGACTCGGCCTTTAAAATCGGTCGTGAAAAGACCGTTGCCCATATTTTGAATAATGTTCCGATTGAAGGCCTGCAATTCTTTCAGATCAATGTCCTTGAGTGCCAGTTCTTCTTTTATGAGCCGGAGACGATGGGCTAATATGCCCGCAAGGTAAGCTACAGAATAATAGGAGGCTATATTTAGAGCGATGATATAAAAACCATATCCACTCTCAAAGCTAACATGTGATTCGCTAAACAGGGATACCGGTTCCAACACGTTAAAATATTGCAAATCAACCAATAAGCCATAAATAATACTGGCTCCTGCGGCGACCATATAACAGGCGGCACGGGGCAAAACAACGCTGGTAGCTATGATAACGAACAGATAAAGGAAGGACAGCGGACTATCGATTCCGCCGCTGGCATAAATCAATCCACCGACTACCAGTAAGTCGCCACCTACTTGAATGGAAGCGACCCATTGCAATTTCTCGCAATACAGGTAGAGGAGAGCGTAAATCAGTGAGAGGAAATACGCACTGCCTAATACAAAGCTCAATGGCTCAATGGGACCGGGGAAACTGCCTTCTCTCTGGAAAGCCAGTGCCAGAACCACGAAACCCGTCAGCAGAACCACTCTGAGAATCATAATGGTACGGATTCTCAGCAGGAGTTCCTTATCGAGAGCACTTTTTATTTCATACATGCGGCGAGCCGCCGAGGGCTATGCGTTAAAAGAATCTTCCCGACCTGCGCAATTGCAGATCGCGCTACTTCCCGCAGGCTAGATGCTTTCACCCATTTTGAATATTGGGAGATACATGGCAACAACAATGAAACCGACCACCATACCCAGAAAAATCATCAGCAAAGGCTCCAGCAAAGCCGTCATGGCTTCAACTGCGATATCGACTTCTTCGTCATAAAAATCTGCAATTTTTATCAACATGATATCCAGTGAACCCGCATTTTCACCTACGTCGATCATCTGAATAACCATAACGGGAAATACAGACTCGCGGGAAAGAGGAGCCGCAATGGTTTCACCTTCTTTAATCGCTTCAATGGTTTTAAAAACGGCTATCTCAACAATCTTGTTACCAGCGGTGCGAGCACAAATGTCAAGAGCCTCGATCAAAGGCACACCACTTGAAATGAGTGTTCCCAAAGTTCGGGTAAATTTCGCGACCGAAATTCTTTGCACCAGACTCCCGACAACGGGCAAGGACAACAGGATTCTGTCGATGATGATTTTTCCTCTTTCCGTCTTATAAATTTGTTTTATCGAGTAAAATATTAATATGATGGTACCAAGCATATAATGAGACTTGGTTCGGAATAAGTCACTCACATCCATAACAATTTGCGTGGGACCTGGCAATTCTGCACCACCCCCGCTGAACATTTCAGCAAACGCCGGGATAACAAAGATCATCAGGAATGCAACGACACTGACGGCGACGAAAACAATCATGGAGGGATAAACCAAAGCGGACTTGATTTTCTTCTTAAGGGATTCTGATTTTTCTATATATTCAGAAAGGCGGCGTAGAATGATATCGAGAATACCACCCACCTCCCCCGCTTCGATCAAGTTACAAAACAAATCATCAAACACATCGGGGTGTTTGCGCATAGAATTGGACAAATTGCTACCGACCTCGATGCCACCTTTGATTTGAAGAATGATTTCACCAAGGGTTTTGTTGTCGGCACCTTTACCTAAAATTTCCAGACATTGCACAATCGGTAGTCCAGCATCGACCATGGTGCTGAATTGGCGAGTGAACAGAACAATATCGCGTCCGGTTATCGGCTTCTTATTGAGCTCATCAAAAAGGCTTCCCTTTTTTTTCTTCAGGGAAATGGGACGAATTTTCTGCTGGCGAAGTTTCTGAGTCGCCTCTTTTTCGTCTTCCGCCTCAATGACTCCGTTCTTGACTTTTCCTTTGACCTTGGCTGTATAAGTAAAGATGGGCATAGCAGAAGTGGGGTCAGTCGTTGTGCAGAGTAAAAGAATTGAGCTGTCTTTGAGTGTTGTTCAACTCAATGCCGATACGGGCTAGCATATCCGTCGTCAAACGCAATCGTGTGACCAGAGCCGTTAGAACAGCACTAAAATCATCGGGCAAAGCTTGTAGATTATTTTCAAATAATTCTTTACCTAAGATACCAACAACAACATCGCCCATAGCGACAACATTCGCACTACGCACGCTATCGGAAATCAAACCCATTTCGCCAAACACTTCACCTTCACCCAAAATGCCTATCACGATGGTCTTTTTATCCACTTTTTTAGTGACATGGACTTTTCCAGATAACACAACATAAGCATTGTTGCTCTTTATGCCTTCAGAAACGATCACATCTTTATCTGAATAGCGTTGGTGTATAGGCGTATCTTTAAAATTCATAAACTCTCTCTATCATTTGGAATAGCTGGGTAGGATGTCTCTGTTAGTAAAATAATCTATTCAACTTGCTAACCCTTGTTTTGTCTGGGCCGCTCATGATCAAAATAAATTTCTGGAGGTACCTCTTAATAACTTGGGTCTCAAATTTTGCCTAAAGCTTTCAAGGTTTCTTTGAAAACCTTATAAAACATTTCAAACTCACCAATAGATTTTTTCAGTATATCTCCCAGTTTTCCAAAATCTTTCTCATTGACCACGAGGTTGACACTGAACTTGAATGCTTCCATATCGTTCAAAGATTTAAAATTTTTCCCGGCCAAAGCAACAAATATATTACGCCTCAGTTCCATAGGTAACTCTATGATGCTCTTGTAAACTGCACTTTCCTCCAAAGAGACACCACCAAAGTTTTCGTTCAAAGCTACAAAATGAAACTGCGTGAATTTCATTTTATGGACCGCATGTTCGGGTGAATTGGCGTATTGGATTTTATAATCTTTTTCTTTTAGAACATCAGTCCAAAGGTCCTTGTTCTTTTCATCCAGAATCAACGCCAACTGATCGTCCTCTTCATAAATCACCAATTCGTCGTCATCGCCCTCAAACTCATCAATGATTGCCATTTTAGGAGCATTGGCAGGTTCTTCCTCGGGTGGCTTTTGCACAGGTGTTTCTTCCTGCTCTTCCTCTTTATTGCCCTCAACTTTCGCCGGAGTCAAATGTTGGTCCACTCGGATTTTGTTTTTACAACCAGGGCAGGTGACATTGAAAGCCTGATCCTTTGGTAATTTTTCTTCAGGGATATTTATTTTTTTCTGACATGAATTACAAGAAATTTCCATAATGATATGACCTTTAGATTGAGTCTTTTTTAGTCAGTTGTGGGCCGAATGATTCTACTCTGGATTAAAACTCTAGGCATCGCCATAGTCGTCATCCATACCCAGGCCTTCAATATCAGTTGTTTTTTCACCCCGCTGAGCCTTGATCTGATCAATGCCTCGTCCCACGATAGCTTTTCTGGAAGCATAGGCCATCGCAGTATCTTCAGTGATCAAACCTTCATTCAATAGCTTAAGAATATGCTGATCGAAGGTCCACATCCCATAGGCATCACCGTTGGTGATGATATCGTAATAGGTCTTTCCTTCACTTTCCCCATTGATTATCGTGTCTTTCACACGCAGATTGGAAGTCATTATTTCCAGAAGCGCGACACGCCCTCCCCCCACTTTGGGAAGAAGTCGCTGACAAACAATCCAGCGAATGGTATCCGCCAGACGAATTCGTATCTGTTGCTCTTCTTCCTGAGAAAACATACCGACGATGCGGTTGATGGTTTGCCCCGCGTCTACAGTGTGCAAAGTACTCAACACCAAATGTCCCGTCTCGGCGGCACTCATTCCAATTTCTACAGTTTCCCGGTCGCGCATTTCACCGACGAGGATGACCTTGGGAGCCTGTCGCAAAGCCGCTCGAAGTCCACTCGAAAAAGCATCGTAATCGTTGCCCAACTCGCGCTGGTTGAAGGTCGCTTTTTTATGCGGATGCACAAACTCGACAGGATCTTCCAACGTGATAATGTGCATGGATTTTTCTTCGTTCATTTTATTCAGCAAAGCCGCAAGTGTCGTCGACTTACCTGAACCCGTGGAACCTGTGACCAGGATCAAACCGTTTTTTTCCTCCGCCGCTTTACCAAATTGCGGTGGCAGTTTCAATTCTTCGATGGAAGGTATTCGCGTTTCCAACTTTCTCAAAACAATCGTGTAGTAACCGCGTTGGGAAAATATATTGACCCTGAAGCGGGCCTTTACAACCAGGAAATAAGAACAGTCGCAGGAACCTTGGCGCAACAGGATCTCCGTCAATCGGCGATCGGAGTTGATGAGGTTCATCGCGAAAATTTCAGCCTGAAAAGGGGTGATTTTGGGCAGAGGTGGATCGATGGCTACCCCTGTCAGCTGGCCCGAGGATTCAACCTGGAAAGGCTTTCCAACCGTAATATTCAGATCGGAAATATTGCCAAAAGCTTCCAGCATGGTGGTCAGTATGTGGTCAATTTCTGCTTTTTTCATAGAGCCTCGCGATTTAAATGAAGTCTGGAGCTTTCTTCAAAAATTGAACGAATCGTTCCTTTACAATGCATTTGTCATAAGCATCTTCGGGAGAAATTTTACCTTCCTCCAGCGCTATAAGGATGGCATCGTCCAACGACTGCATTCCAAACTTTTTACCCGTTTGAATTGCGGAAGGAATTTGAAAAGTTTTGCCTTCACGAATCAGGTTTGAAACTGCAGGAGTTACGACCAAAACTTCAAGCACAGCCATTCTACCTTTTTTATCAATTCGTTTGAACAAATTCTGGGCGATAACACCTTTCAGCGATTCTGAAAGTGTGGTACGAATCTGCGATTGTTGGTGAGCAGGAAATACATCGATAATACGATCTACCGTCTTCGCCGCGCTTTGAGTATGCAGGGTACCAAATACCAGATGGCCGGTGGATGCCGCTTCCAAAGCCAATTCGATGGTCTCCAGGTCGCGCATTTCACCGACAAGAATGATGTCTGGATCTTCACGCAAAGCACCTTTCAAAGCCGACTTAAAACTTTGAGTATGAATGCCAACTTCTCTATGGTTCACCACACAACCCTGGCTTTTATGCACAAATTCCACAGGATCTTCTACGGTAATGATATGGCTCTTTTTGTTTCGATTGACATAGTCCATCATCGCCGCAAGCGTTGTTGACTTACCACTACCCGTAGGACCTGTTACCAGCACCATTCCCTTGTGCAACATTGAAAGCTTGGTTATAACAGGAGGCAACCCCAGTTGCTCCGAAGTCAGAATAGTGCTGGGAATTTCTCGAAACACCGCACCGACTCCCCATTTCTGCTGGAAAAAATTCGCTCTGTAACGCGCAAGATTTGGAATTTCGTAAGCAAAATCCACGTCCCCGGTTTCTTCAAATACTTTTATTTTATTTTCTGGAGCGATTTCATAAAGCATGGCCTTGAGTTCATCATTCTCCATCACTTTAAACTTCACGCGTTCCATGTCGCCATGAACACGAAGCACTGGTTGAGAACCCGAGACTAGGTGCAAGTCGGAGGCACCTTCATCGTTCATTAATTTAAAAAATGCGTCTATTTTGGCCACGGATCACTCTTCTTTTTTCGGGTTAATAATAAAATCGCGAACCACGTTTTGATAACCTTTCGGTAACACCAGAGGCTTCCCGTTTAAAGTCAACTTCGAACCCGCCCTGTTTCCGATCGTTATTTGAAAGCTATTGCTTCCGGAAAATTGTTTGCTAGCCCCAGCGGGCAAAGTAAATTGCTTTTCTTCAAGCCCGTCTATTTTCAAATGAAACCAAGACTCTTCATCTGCCTGTATATTCAGAGAATGTATCGTACCCTCGACCGGCGTTTCGACAGGTTCCTCTTGAGGCAAGTCTTCTATATTTTCATCTACCTTCAGCTTTGACGCAAGCTTAGATTCAGGCTTCAACACCTCATCATCTGTTACCGTAGCAATTGGTGCAGGACTCACTGTTTCTACTTTAGCATTATTTTCTGGCTGTAATTTCTCAATCGCAGAATCCACTTCTGCTTCCAATGGTGCAGGCGACGGTTTAGAAATCGCAGGCTCTTTTACCGCCTCCACTACTGGTTCTACCACCTCTTCAACTGATTTAACTTTCAGTTTTTCGCTACTTGGCAAATTATAGAATACAAAATAAACGCCTGCACCAACAGCAACCAATCCCACCAATGAAAGAAGAAATTTTAAAAAGCCACCGTTGCCGTCTGAAGCCTCCAGAGCTTTCTTGCTTTGTACGAACAATCTCTCTTTTCGCCCACGTCCTATTTCATCGTCATAAATGTTTAGTACTTCATCGACATCAGAACCAATCGCATTGGCATAGGAGCGTATATATCCTTTAATAAACACTTCACCAGGGAATGAGTCAAATTCATTCTTTTCTATAGCCTGTAGAAACGAGAGACGAACTTTAGTTACCTCTGAAATTTCTTCTAAGGAGATACCACGCAATTCGCGCTCACTTTTCAAATAACTTCCAAAATCTCCCGGCATATGTTTTATTGTTCAACCATTTTGTTTAGGTTTATACGAGCAATGAGTGCTAGCTCTCCTTTGGGTTCCAAACGAATCACATTTTCAAAATGCTCTTTTGCCTCTGGCAATCGCTGTTTTTCTAATAGAAGAAGTCCCGCCTCGTAGTGAGCAAAAATCAAATCTGAATTCAAACGTGTTGCCAGAATAAAAAAGTTGAGAGCTTTGTCCAATTCGCCTCGCGATTTATAAGCCAAGGCCAGATTGTAACGGATATCAGCATTGTCTCGAAAACTGAGAGCCTTCAACCACTCGCGCTCAGCATTTTCAAATTGATTTAATTGATAATAGGATAGCGCAAGCCAATTGTAAACCTTATGAGGAAATGTGGTTCCCGATATTTCAATATCCCTCTTGAAGTTATGGATTGCTTTCTCCCACATTCCTTTCGACATATACAAACGACCCAACTCTCGATACGCATCCTTACTCCGAGGTTCTAACTGAATAGCCGACTTGAAATATCTCTCCGCAGTATCCAACTGCCCTTCCGAAAAGTAGATCACCCCTGCGTAAAAATAATATACGGAATTTTTAGGATCAAGCTCAATCGCCTTCTGAAAGCTATCAAGAGCCTTGGAATTCATCCTCAAAGACAAAGACTGCCGTCCCTCAATAAATTTGTTCTGGGCCGCGGTCCGGTCCTCTAAAGAACTTTCGGGAATTTCTGTCAAATCTGGAGTACTAGAGCACCCATTGAGAAACATCATTCCCGCTAATACTAGAAAAATATATAATCGCATTTTTTTAAATATTTATACTATCTCATCGTTAACAATAATAAATCATATACGAAACATTATTATATGCAAAAAAAAACAAATAGGCCCCTCTTATTTTTGAAAAACAATTTTTTCAAATTTCACTAAAGTTTGGGAACCTTTCTGACGATAGAGCAGAGGAATAGAACTTTGACCTCTTCGCCTGAAGAACAGCAGTGGCATAGGCGTTGAATTGATATTAAAGGAAAAATCGTAGCAAAGGAAGAATTTCTTCCAGTAAAACCATCTATAAGTTACAGCACTTTTCAATCTAATGACTGCTTGACTTTTTTTGAGCTTTATCTTAATATGGCCTACGGTAGTAGTATTTTATTTTTTTAAATTAACTAAATGGATGTATTTTTGAAAGGGGGGCACTGGAAACCAAACTTTTGTATGTTAAATACGTAATAAATTTGAACTTAATTCAATCATAAATATATTCAGGAGAAAACTATAATGACAACCAAGCTGAAATCGCGAGGATTTTTGATCCTGGCGGTGCTCACTTTTTTTAGCTTAAGTACGGGGAAAGCTTTTGCAGTCAACCCGTCTGCTGGTACTGCGGTCGTTTCTCCGTATTTCCAGATGAATAGCGACGACGATTACACTTTCGTTGCAGTTTCCCATCCATCTCTGTCCAACATGGCTTCGCAGATCGGTGTATTTGTTGAAGCTTTGGATAGAAGCGATGCTTCCGTATTGGGATCGGTTAGCTTTACGGTTGACGCAGGAACAACAGCACGTGTTTTCATCTTTAGTACGGGTAACACCATTGCAAGTGCTGGAATTCCAGTAACTCGTGCAACTACGACAGCAGGAGCAGGAAACTTGCGTTTCACCCCTGTAGCCACCTCACCTACGACAACAACATCTGTTGGAGCGGGTAATGGTGCACGTGATATCACCCAACTGTCTTTCTGGGGTGTTGTCGTACTGAACCAATCGGGTCAAACCAACGGGTTCGCCATGGAATTTATTGGCGACTTGCATGACTCTACAAGTGGACTCAACTAATATTTAATTTGTGTCTCTTGGTTTAAAATCAAGCTTTTTAGAGGCCGGCCGTTCTGGTCGGCCTCTTTTTTTTTAACCTCTCCTCTGTAACATGACTTATCCCATGAAACACTCATTCCTGATTTTTATCGTTTCCTTACTTTTAATTTCTTGTGGCTCTCCAGAAACCAAGGTTGATAAAGAGCAAGCAGAAGCTCATTACAAATTAGGCTTGGAGTTTGCTCAAAATGCTCTATTGAAAAATTCTCTCGAAGAATTTGACCTGGCTATTAAAAATGATCCCACTGTTGCAAAATATCATAGAAAAAAAGGGCTGATCCAATATGCAATGCAACAATACGAGCCAGCTAGAAAATTATTTGCTCAGGCCATTGTTCTTGATCCTCAAAACACCCAGTCTTACATCAATCTTGGAATGGCACACTATTCTCTCGGAGACAAAGAGGAAGCTAAAAAACAATGGGAAACAGCCATCAGTCTTCGCCCCAATGACGACGATTCAAAAGCACTGAATAATCTGGCTAATGTATTCAAAGAGGAAGAGAAATACGATCAGGCAATTCAGTATTATGAAAAAGCCATCAAATGGGCGCCCGGCAATACTCTTTACCTCGACAATCTTGCCGACAGCTACCGAAAGATAAAAAACTACAAGAAAGCGGAGGAAGTTTTAGCGAAATCCCTGAAACTGAACGACCACGGTTTATTAGCCCAATTCAATCTAGGGATGGTCTATAAAGATCAGGATAAATTAGAAAAAGCACTTTCCGCCTTCGATCGATCTTTGAAAATCAATCCTCTCTACACCGAAGCTTATTACCAGCTTGCCGATGTTCAAAGAATAAAAAAGGATATAAAGTCAGCACGGGTCAATATACAAAAAGCACTGGCGGCGGAACCTGAAAATGCCAAATACAAAGAACTTGTCCTAAAACTTCAAAGCTCTTGACCCCAGGCAATCGGGCATACACCCATTGAAAAAGACGCTCCAACAATAAAATCGTTATGGAACCGGCACAGGAACAATACTTCGATCGCTACTCAGAATCTTATTCAGACGAACTGAATGATTCGATCAAGATAACGGGATACGAAGGCGATCACTTCTTACGTTCCAAATTAAAAAAACTGCGTGCTCTGTTTGGGAAACGTTTGAACGATCCTTTTAATTTTCTGGATTTTGGATGCAGTGCCGGGCAAACAGCTGAACTGATTTCTGATTATTTCCCAACGGCTCATTACGTCGGTGTGGACTCTTCGCCGGCGATGATTTATGAAGCAAAGAAACGCAGTGCCTGTGATTTCTTTCATAGAGATGAAATCGGTTGGAAACAAAAATCGTACCCTCTTATTCTCGCGGCCAACGTCTTTCATCATATCCCGCCTGCCCAACATTCTGACTATTTGAAGGACCTGATTGATGTTCTGACTCCAGGCGGATCTCTTGTCATTTGGGAGCATAACCCCTTCAACCCTGTCACTCGAAAAATTGTTTGTGACTGCGTATTCGACCGCGATGCTATTTTGATCTCCGCTCGAAAGATGAAATCTCAACTGACAAGCTTGACTTCCCACCCCATTCAAATTCGTTACGCCATGTTTTTTCCCAAGTGCTTGTCCTGGCTCGAACCTTTGGAATCCAGAATGGAATGGCTCCCACTAGGGGCGCAATATTTGGCCATCCTTCAAGCACCAGATTCGTAGATTTTTCATTAGGAAATACTGAGGGTCAAAAAAATTGAGCTTGCTCCGAAGAGACAAGCTCAATAATAAGGCGTGTTTGATAAAATCACGAAAAGGAGGGTTCGGCAAGCATTGCCTCTAGGTTCTAAGCCGATTCGTAAACCGGTCGCAGACCCAGACTTTCAATCATTTCGATATCTTTTTTCGGGTCTTGTCCTTTGGTGGTCAAATAATTGCCCCCCAATATTCCATTGGCACCCGCAGAAAATAATTTCTCCTGACAATCACTGAAAACTTCTTCTCGCCCGCCACAAACAAACAAGTCAATCTTTGGCAAGGTCAGACGTAAAAGAGCAATCGTTCGAAGTGCTTCCTCAACGGGCATCAAACCCATGCCCTCCATTCCAGTTCCTTCGAGGGGTTTGAGAAAATTAATGGGGAAGGTTTCCGTCTTCAATTCTTTTATATCAAAGGCCAGTTCCACTCGTTGGGAAAAGCTTTCACCCATACCAAAAATTCCACCGACGCATACCTTCAATCCGGCAGACTTGGCATTTTCGATCGCCTTTTTTTCGTCCTCGTAAGTATGAGTAGTCACGATCTTGTCAAAATGACTGGCCGCAGTTTCCAAATTGTGATGGCAACGATCCAATCCGGCCTCTTTCAGTTCTATCAAATCATCTTTGTTCATCAAGCCCAGAGAACAGCACACCTCCAACTGGGTTTCAGATTTGATGCGCTTGATCGCCTGTTTCACGCGGTCCAGTTCCTCGCGTTTATCAAGTGCCGTGCCTGAAGTAACAATGGAAAATTCGTTCGAGCCAAAAGCCTCTGCTTCCTTAGCGGCTTTTACAATCGAGTCCACATCCATCAATTCGTATTCGGGGCTATCCGTTTCGAACTTGCTGGCTTGTCCGCAGAACGAACAATCCTCCTGGCATCGTCCCGCTTTAGCGTTGACGATGGAACAAATTTTAACCTCGTCACCTTTGAATGCGGTTCGGATGGTCTCGATCCCCAGATACAAATAATCCAGTTCTTCGGAATTCAGGCTTTCAAGTTCTAAAGCCTGGTCTTGAGTGATGCCCTCACCTTGAAGGCAAGTCGATATCATAGAGTCAATGAATTGTTTTCGCATGACGTTAGTTTTGTAAGGTTTTTAAAGCCGCATTTTACCACAACTGTAGAAATTCAAGCATCTTCATAATTTAATTGCAAGAGCAATTCCTCAATGCTGTGAATCGGACTCAAACAAGCACCTCGTTGGCAAACATAAAGGGTAGGCTTATCTTCAATCAATGTCTTGCCTGCCAATAGAGGGATATCCTGTTTTTCGACTTCATCTGCATAAGCAAAGGCAAATATTGCATTGGGAAAGAACCCCGTACGAATCTGCGCCAAGATTTCTTCAGTTGCAGAATCGTCTTTCTTTCCAATAAATACAACCTCTTTGATTCCACCAAGATACAGATGCAGTGCCTGCAACATATAGGAAGAGTTCAAGCCATACTCTGATAAGTCTTCATGGAATGCACAAAATATTTTTTCTGCTTTTTCCAAGTAATCTATCGAACCAAGGTAAACGGACAGTTTGATAAAAGCCATAGCCGCGGCACTATTGCCCGCTGGCTCTACTCCATCGTAGCCGGAAATCTGCCGTATGATGAGTTCTTCCCCATCACTTGCAGTTTCGTAATAAGCACCCTTTTCCGATGCAAACTTTTCTTCGACACGATCCATGAGTTCCTTCGCCCACTGAATGTATCTAGGGTCGTAAACCGCTTCGTAAAGTTCCAGACAAGCAACTGCAAGGGAAGCGTAATCGCAAAGGTAACCATCAAAACGTGCTTCGCCCTCACGATAACGTCGTAAAAGTTTGCCTTCGGGAGTTCGCAATTCTTTTAAAATAAATTCCAGACTTTTTTGCGCTTTAACAATACGATCAGAATCACCGAAAACTCGACCTGCCCTTGCCATCGCAGTGATCATCAACCCGTTCCACGAGGTCAAAATCTTATCATCCAGAAGAGGCCGTATGCGCTTGCTCCTTACAGCCAAAAGCATCTCGCGCGCTTTCGTTATTTCTTCCTGCACAAGCGATTCTGGCAAGCTCAATTCTTTCGCCAGTTCCTTCTGCGATCGGGTCACATTCAAAATCGTTTTGCCTTCAAAATTTCCTTCCGGGAGCACATTGTAATACGGCATCGCAACCCCGGCAGTCTGTCGCCCCAAAAGCGTTTCGATTTCTTCCTGTGTCCAAACGTAAAATTTCCCTTCCACGCCTTCACTGTCCGCATCCTCGGCACTGAAAAATGCGCCCTCAGCTGAAGTCATATCACGGTCGATGTATTGAAACAGATCGTTGGCATAATCAACGTAGTCCTGATTTTGAGTGACTTGAAAAGTCTCTATCAGCGCAAGCGCAAAAAGAGAATTGTCGTAAAGCATTTTCTCAAAATGCGGAACCAGCCATTTGTAATCGGTGCTGTAACGCGACAATCCACCACCGATTTGATCGTAGATGCCGCCGTTCTTCATGGCGCGTAAGGTGTCTTCCACCATTTTCAAATCCACTGTTGAGCCAGTTCGATTGTAGTGCCGTAGAAGGAGAGACAAACCCATAGACGGTGGAAATTTGTTTTGTGGCTGAAAAGTAAAACCATAATTCAGCGAATCATAATGGCGTTCGTACAACTCCACGGCTTTGTCTTCACCCTCAAATGACAGCTCGTCGAGTGGTCCACTCAACACCTCATCGCGTGAAGAGTTTTGTATATGAGTGATCAGAACCTGACCTTGCTTGGCGACTTTCTCCTGTTCGTTGATCCAGGTTTTGGTGAGAAATTTTAAAACATCAGAAAATGAAGGTCGGTTGAATTTTTTAACTGGAGGGAAATAAGTCCCGCCATAGAACGGCACGCCTTCGGGCGTCGTGAACACGTTGAGAGGCCAGCCACCCTGCTGTCCAAGGGCCTGTATCGCTTTCATATATACCCCATCCACATCCGGGCGTTCTTCGCGATCGACTTTGATAGCTACAAAATTGGCGTTGAGAATTTTGGCAAGCTCTGGATCCTCAAACGATTCCCGTTCCATGACATGGCACCAATGGCAAGTCGCATAACCAATACTGATAAGAACAGGAACGCCTCTTTCCTTTGCCAAACGGAAAGCATCGTCCCCCCATGGTTGCCAATCAACAGGATTGTGTGCATGTTGCAGGAGATAGGGACTTTTTTCGTGAATCAATAAATTGCTTCTACCGGCATCACTCATATAATTTTTTGAAGCGTTCAAAAAAGTCAGGAAAGGACTTTTCGACGCATTTTGGGTTTTTGATTTTAACACCGGGTATCTTCAAACCCGCGACAGCGAAGCTCATCGCCATCCTGTGGTCGTCATAAGTTTTGATTTCAGCACCTGAATAATTGCCTGGCTTGATCACCAGATAATCATCGCCTTCAGTCACCTTCGCGCCCAAGCGCGACAACTCGCAAGCCAAAGCGGCGATGCGATCGGTTTCCTTAATACGCAAATTCCCAATCCCCGTGATCGTCGTTTCTCCTTCAGCAAACAGGGCAACAACGGCCAGAGTCTGTGCGGCATCTGGCATGGTATTCATATTGATGTTGATTCCGCGCAATGGGTTTCCCTTGACCACAATTTTTTTTTCACCAATCTCAACCCCACAACCCATTTGTTCCAAAGCAGAAAGAAATTGTTTGTCCCCTTGAGAACTTTGTGGGTTCAGTCTGTTGACATCAACCTCACCCCCGGTAACAGCGGCCGAAGCAAAGAAATAGCTCGCACTGGAGTAATCTCCCTCCACCTCATAAGTTCGAGCTTGATAACACTGACCCGCAGGCACACGAAACTCTCGATAGCTCTCATTTTCTACACGAACTCCGAAAGCCGCCATGATATCAAGAGTTAAATCTGCGTAAGGCTTGGAAGTCAAATCACCGAGGATGGATATGCAGGTCTCATTCTGAAAACAAGGAGCGGATAAAAGCAAAGAAGTGAGATATTGACTGCTCTTGTTCCCTGCGATCTCCACTTTACCTCCAGAGACAGAACCGCCTTTGATTTCAAGAGGAGGACAGCCATTATTAGAGATGGAGCGCGCCGGCACTCCCAAGGAATTCAAAGCGTCCAGCAAATCCAGAATCGGTCGTTCGCGCATACGGTCGTTTCCCGTTAAAATAGAAGTTCCTGGAGCCAAAGCAGAAAGAGTCGTCAGAAAGCGCATCGCTGTACCCGCATTGCCAACGAAAATTTCCTCACCCGGTGCCTGCAACTTTCCACCCGTTCCCGTTACGCTGAAACCATCATTCTCCTGTACCACCTTCGCACCAAATAAGTTGAGAGCAACACTCATATAATGCGTGTCATCACTGAACAGCGGATTTTCCAGACGACTGCACCCATCCGCAAGCGCGGAAATGAGCAAAGCACGGTTCGTATAACTTTTGGAGCCAGGACAATCGACCTCGGCCTTGAGCTTGTTAAGAGACTGTATTTCTATCAAAGGAACCTCCCGCAATTAAAACGAAAACTATACCATAACTGCCCAAATACCATAGACAACAACCTGAAAGATGACTTGCGACGACTGAAGTGAAAAAATTTAAATCGGCCCCCACTCCATTTCATAAACAGAAAATAAAATCACCTAAAACAATATTAAACAACACCTGATTCACCGAACTTGATTTCCCGCTTGCCTTTCATCAGATAAATGATTAAATGCGACAAGCCATATCCCACAAGCTTAGATAATCCTACATTCAATATTCCATAAAAGGAGAATGTGATGAGCACCTTCCTACCCCTGTTCAGGGAATACAGAGCACCAAGGATTCAATCAAAAACTTTTAATTATCCAGCGATTCTTTTTTTCATTCTGTTTTTTGGTATTTCTGGAAGTCACTCATCCGTCAAGGCTCAGGAAGTGGTGCTCAATCCCGGTTTCATCAGCGGTACCATTCAGGTAGGGAGTGAGGTAATTAAAAGAGTTAAAATCACAGCTCTTAGTGGAGATCTGGATTCTTCAATTGACCTCGAGCCCACAGACAACCCCACTTCCCTCAATTACAGCCTTCCTGTTCAGGTCCCCGCAGGAACAGTTGCCAATTACTCGGTATCTGTTTTTGCTTACACGGGTAGCTTTAAGGAAATAACTTATTTTCAAAAACAGTCGGTTTCGGTAACCGCGCTTCAAACCTCAACAGCCGACTTTGTAATCGTAAACCCTGGATTCATTGAAGGCACCATCACCGTTAGCGGAGGTGGAACATTGGACCTAGGCTGGATGCACGTTGACTCGCCCGACCTAAGAATTGCGGGAACCACGACAGACTCCAGTCTTGGGGGTCATTTCAGATTCCCAGTTGCCGCAAACGACAATCTTCTTGTCACCTGTCAGGGCAGGATTGCGCCGGATAACAATTCAACCCAACAATTATTTTCCAATATCAGCATTGCCCCCGGTCAAACTCTGAACTTAAACTGTGGCTTAACCACACCAACAGCAAGTGCAACAGCAATACTTTTTGGGCGTATCTCATCCCTTGGCCCGCATAATATTTTAAGGCATTCCCTCAGTACTACTGGGCCTAATCTTTTCCTTGATGGGAATGGCCCCTATTCCATCGAAAAACCAATCCGTAGTTTTAGAAGAATCACCCCCAGGGTAACCACATATTTTAGTAGCACCACCAATTTCAGCCATCCATATGGAAGTTACTCTCCAACACCCGAAACTCATCCCTTTGG
The DNA here is from genome assembly GCA_029261475.1 of Nitrospinaceae bacterium. GTDB lineage: Bacteria > Nitrospinota > Nitrospinia > Nitrospinales > VA-1 > Nitrohelix. The sequence goes on along the minus strand of JAJDBG010000031.1, from coordinate 1,578 downwards.
AATCTATCCTTTTGCCTCTGGTGATATTCTCGAAGTAGACATTTCCTCCATTCAAGCCTCTCTTAAAGGGAAAGTTAACTTAACTGGTCCCGGGCCACTTCCAAATTTAGAAACTAATGGGTTTGGACCAAGAGCTGTTGGGATCGCGGGCACACCTACGTTTTCTGGACGTGGGACTACCAATATTACTCGCGATATTAATGGAAATTTGAATTATGAATTAATATTGAGTGAGGGAGATTGGAATATTCAAGACATATCAATCACATTTAGAGAGAGAACCTTACAAACCGAAACCTATATCAACTCAAATTTCTCCCTCAGGGATCATAGAACGAATAAAATCCCCCTCAGTATCACCGCAGATAACCCAGGAACACAAGACATCGACCTCTCCTTAGGGGAGATCATCTTACTATACCGCTTCACAGATAATCCAGGTTTGACCCTGAGCGACCCATGGCTCAATGGCACTTGTACTCACAGAGATGCAAATGGCAACCTGATCCATTCCAACACCGTGAGTGCCTCAGACCAAAAAACTCAGAAAAATGTAACCGTTGGCAGTGTTAGATTTTATTCGCCTGAGGGAAAATGCACAGTAACTGCCAGAGCAATTGTCAATGGAGCAACTATTACTTTCGGGACGATAGAAATCAATGTTACTCCAGAAGCAGCTCAAGTCATCGACATTGGCGGGCCCACTTTAACGGTGCAATCCCCAACCCCCAATCTCACCATCAATACCCCCATTACTACAGTGACGGGTCTGGTCACCGACGATGTGGCGGTCGCAGGGGTGACGGTGAATGGCGTTTCTGCCACCTTGGCTTCGACCAATAATGCGTCCGACCCAGCGGAGCTGAGTTTCAGTGCCACAATCCCGCTTGAGCGAGGAAGCAACACCATCTCCGTTGTGGCGACCGATACCAACGACAAAACCAGCTCCGACACACGCACGGTTTTCGTGCCGCTCAACCAAGCTCCCGTTGCAAACGCGGGCACTGGTCAGATCGTGGAACAACAGGGTCCATCAGGCTCTAACGTGACATTGAACGGATCGGGTTCCAGCGATCCCGATGGCGATGCGCTGTCTTACCTCTGGGGCGGACCCTTCGGCACAGCCACAGGTGCTGTTCCCACGGTACTCATCCCCGTTGACACGCATACGGTAACTCTTGTTGTCAATGACGGCACCGTTGATTCTGATCCAGCAACAACGAGTGTCACAGTACAAGACACGACCGCTCCGGTCATCACCGCTCCTGCTGATATCACCACAGCGGCTACAGGCGTATTGACTCCTGTCAACACGGGAACGGCAACAGCTACCGATGCGGTAGGCCTTGTTTCTATCACCAGCGATCAACCTGCTGGATTCCCTGTAGACGCTACCACGGTAGTCACCTGGACGGCTTGTGATGCGGCGGGCAACTGCTCCTCTGCAACACAAAACGTTACGATCGATCCTTTCGTTCTTGATCTGACCGTCACCAAAGCCAAGTTGAAAAAACATGGTAATGATGGCGACAAAGATAAAGACAAGGATAAAGACAATGACCGAGGTCCTAAGGACTG
>JAJDBG010000030.1 GCA_029261475.1 Nitrospinaceae bacterium | reverse complement strand
GCCTAGTATTACCGGCTTGTACTTGATGTCGAGCCCATCTTTCCCTGGATACACCAATGTATGTTTTAGAAATTTATCGTCGTCGCGTTTGGGGAAATCTGTGCGGTGGTGTCCGCCTCGGCTTTCTTCTCGGCTGAGGGCCGCCGTTGCGATGATCTCCGCCATTTTGAGCATATTCCCCAATTCAATGATTTCGTACAGCTCGGTGTTGAAAAGTTTGCCCCGGTCGGTTGCTTTTCCCTTTTGGTAACGGACTTGGAGCTTTTTCAGTGTATCAATACAATGTTCGAGCTTCTCCGCTGAACGGTATACGCCGCAATGAGAGGTCATGACTTCTTTCATTTCATTGCGAATGGTATTATAGCTTTCAGTTCCATCTCTTTGGAAAATATCTTCAAAAGTTTCTAGAATGCGGGCTTTTTCCTGACCTTCGTTGATGTTTGAAAAGCTGGCATTTTTTGCGTATTTGAAAGCCGCTTTGCCTGATCTTTCACCAAAAACTACGGCTTCCAATAGAGAATTTGTTCCCAATCTGTTCGCACCATGGACCGAAACACAGGCACATTCGCCAGCGGCAAAGAAACCTTCCATCTTTGTCCCTTTGTCGTCAATGATAACCTGCCCATGAACATCTGTAGGAATGCCGCCCATAGAGTAATGCGCTGTGGGCTGAATGGGCAATGGATCGGTCACGCAGTCGACGCCAATGAAGTCCAAGCCTAACTGACGTATTTGGGGCAGACGTTCATTGATCTTCTTCTCGCCGAGATGCCTTAAATCGAGATAAATATAATCTTCGCCGTTGATGCCTCTGCCTTCGTTTATTTCGCTTTGCTCTGCACGGGAAACAATGTCACGTGGTGCCATTTCCATTCGCGAGGGAGCGTATTTCTCCATGAAGCGCTCGCCTTTGCCGTTGACGAGGTAACCGCCTTCGGAACGCGCGGCTTCGGAGAATAAAATACCTTGTCGGTAAAGTCCAGAAGGATGAAATTGGACAAATTCTGCATCTTCAAGGGGGATTCCAGAGTTGAACGCCGCCATCACACCGTCTGCAGTGCTGGCGAAAGCATTGGAAGTTATTTTGCAAACACGACCGTAGCCGCCGGTGCAGAAAATGACTGCTTTTGCCTGGATGACTTCAACTGCGCCAGTCTGAATATCGCTGACGACAACGCCTTTGCAAAGGTTGCCTTCGGTGATGAGGGAATGCATGAACCACTCAGAATAGATCTTGACCGATTGCCCTTGTTTCAATATTTGTTCATGGAGAGCATGGAGAATAGCGTGACCTGTGCGGTCTGCTGCAAAGCAGGCTCGAGGTTTGGAGTGTCCACCAAAGGCGCGTTGAGCAATCTTCCCATCAGGGGTTCGGCTGAAGATACAGCCCATGTGCTCTAATTCGTAGATAACATTGGGGGCGGCCTTGACGTATTCCTCAACGGCATCCTGATCGTTCAGGAAATCACCACCTTTGACGGTATCGTACAAATGCTCTTCCCAACTATCCGATTCAACACTGCCTAATGAAGCGGCTATTCCACCTTGGGCGGCTCCAGAATGCGAACGAGTGGGATACACTTTGGTTAGAATTGCGACATCCAAACCTTTACAGGTTTCCAGTGCGGCGCGCATGCCCGCTAAACCAGAACCGACTATTACAACATCATGCTTGATCACAAAAAAATCCCTGATTTAAAGTCAATCCCTTGATCCGGTCCCTTCTTAAGGATAACCCGGACACGCCCTGCGATAGCTCGCCTCTTGTTACGGACTGAAGTATATGTGAGTGAGTTTGTGAGATGCAAAAGCTTCATAGCTTGGATAAGTTTTTCGCAAATGCTCCCTCTAAATAAATGAGGGGCAATTGAAGCATTTTCAAAGCTTGTCTGTCAAGGAAAATGAAGCTGTATTATGGAGTATGTAAATTATCTTGTCATTTTGCAGGGCTTCTTCAATAGGGGCGATTTCTAAATTTAATGAACAGTTTGCCAATAAATAATTAGATTTACACTTGTGCCGGCAGGACCTTATAATGGTCCTAATTGGTTATAGCCCAAAAATAATTCTCTCAATAGATTTTTTGGGGGTTTAATATTCAAGGTGAGGGGGGTGGACTGTTTGTGAAGATAAGCAATCTAAATTGGACGGTTGGGGAAGGTTGGTCTGGAAGTTTTCCTCAAGAATTTTTGGATGACGCGCAATTGGTTTTTATTTTTGGTAGCAGGGCTTCTATCTGTGACCAAAAAATTTACTCAAAATTGCGCGAGTCTTTTCCTAACGCGACTTTCGCGGGTTGTTCCACCGCTGGCGAAATTTTTAATGATAGTCAGGTTATGGAGGATTCTCTTGTGGTTACGGCGATCATTTTTGAGCACAGCCAGGTCGAATATTTCGCTTTATCGTCCGGCGACTCCGAGAAATCCTATGAGCTTGGAGCTGAATTGGTTGCAGGACTCCGTAAGGAAGGTTTGATCCATGCTTTTGTTCTTTCCGATGGGTTGACCGTAAATGGGAGTCAACTGGTGGAAGGAATCATGAGCGAACTGCCAAATGGTGTGACGCTCACAGGGGGGCTTGCCGGGGATGGAACAGATTTCAATGAAACTCTGATTTGCGGGAATGAAGAGTTTGCCGCAGGAAAGGTGGTCATTCTTGGCTTTTATGGCGACCGGTTGAAGGTGGGGTTTGGATCTTTGGGCGGTTTTGTCCCCTTTGGTCCTGAACGACGGGTGACAAAATCCAAAGGCAATGTTTTGTATCAACTTGATGATCATTCTGCTTTGGATTTATACAAAAAGTATTTGGGGCCAGAGAAGTCGGAAAACCTGGCCTACAATCAATTTTTGTTTCCTTTGAGTTATCGAACCGAAGGGATGAAGAAAGAGGTCGTGCGTACAATTTTGAGTATCAATGAAGAGGAAAAGACGATGACTTTCGCGGGGGATATACCCGAAGGCTCTTTGGCTCGGCTCATGAAAACGAACGGCTTCCGCTTGGTCGAAGGTGCTCAGAATGCGGCGAGTATGGCCAATGAAATGTTTCCGCAAAACTCAATGCAGTTGGCAATTCTGGTCAGTTGTGTTGGGAGGAAAATTGTTATGACGCAACGCATTGATGAGGAAATTGAAGCTGTCCGGGAAGTGGTGGGTGAAGCTCCGATTGTGACAGGATTCTATTCTTATGGGGAGATAGCGCATTTTCAGCAGTTTGAAAGATGCGAGTTTCACAACCAAACGATGACCATTACGGCTTTTAGCGAAATCTAGTATGCACAAATTATTGCGAAAACAGATCAATCGCTTGTTGAAGGGATCGCAGTCGGCGTCTGCAGACGTGCAAGAATTTTTATCTGTTGTGAACGAGTCTTACGAGCAGTTTGAATCGGATTACATGATGCTGGAGCGGGCGATGGATTTGGCATCGGATGAATTGTTGGATAAAAATGCTTCGCTGGAATTCGAGATTCAGAAAAAACAGTTGGCTGAGGAAGCTTTGATAGAGTCTCAGGGTCAGTTAGAGGAAAGGGTCAAATTACGAACGGCTCAATTACTCAACGCAAAGGGTGATGCGGAAAAAGCCAATCGAGCGAAATCTGAATTCCTTGCAAGAATGAGTCACGAATTACGTACCCCACTGAATACCATCTTGGGTTTCTCTTACCTGCTTATGAATAATCCGGAAGACCCCCTTTCCAGTTTGCAGAAACAAAAGGTAGATAGTATTCATTTTTCAGGTCAGCATCTCCTTCAATTGATCAATGATGTTCTTGATCTTGCCAAAATTGAAAGTGGATCTCTTGATATGGAGATTGAAAATATTGATTTGAATGTTTTATTGGAAAATGTAATTGATATTTCTACTTCTATAGCTGAAAAAAAACGTGTTTCTTTACATTTTAATACGGAAGGGGAGGAACACTATTTTGTTTATGCGGATCATCTTCGCTTGAGGCAAGTCTTCCTGAATATTATTTCAAATGCGATCAAATACAATCGGGAGGGAGGGAGTGTAGAGATATCCCTTTCAAACAGGGGCAAGGATAAGATTCGAATCAACTTCAAAGATACAGGGTTGGGAATTCCAGAGGAAAAATACTCTGCTCTGTTTGTAGCATTTGACAGACTGGGTGCTGAGCGTTTTGAAGCAGAGGGAACAGGCATTGGGTTGACGATATCCAGGGAATTGCTTCATTTGATGAATGGTGAAATAGACTTTGATAGCACCTTAGGTGAGGGGAGTACTTTTTTTGTCGATTTGATTCGATCTTCCAACCAACCAGATAGACCCGATATGGGAGGGGTTGATACAGTGATAACGGCAAACGATGATAGTAATTCCAAGGATAAAGTTAGGGTGCTATACATTGAAGACAACGAAAAAAATATGCATTTGATGCGGCATATACTTAGATTTCGTCCTAATATCGATTTGCTGGAAGCTAATGATGCTCTTACGGGCTTAGACTTGGCTATCATCAAAAATCCAGACATCATCCTTTTGGACCTGAATCTTCCCGGGATGGATGGCATGACGGCATTCAGTCGACTGAGTACTTTCCCCGAAACTTGTTCGATTCCAGTGATTGCTTTGACGGCAAATGCGATGAAGCACGATAAGGAAAAGGCTATGAAAATGGGTTTTAAGGATTACATTACCAAGCCGATTGATATTGCCCAATTTTTGCTAAAAATTGATAGGGTTTTGCAGAAAGACAATGCTTAGTTTTTTCCCACCATTGAGTCATCCTTTGATATAAACATTTCTGACAATTTTATTCAGCAGGAAGAATTTGGCTCGTAGTGTTTGCCATCCTGGTGGGAAAATTATTCTATTGTTAATCTGGAAGTTTTGGATAGCCTGAGATTTTCAGTAAATATTTGTTTTTTACCGCTGGCGGATTCGCTTGGTGATTGGAGTTTTTTTGAGTTCTCAATTAAATTTTTTAGAGCAGACGGGCCAGATGTTGATTTCTGGTTTTGAAGGCACGACATTTGATTCTCAAACCGAAGATTTCATAGCAACGCATCAACTGGGTGGCTTGATATTGTTTGAGAGAAATTTTAGGGACCCGGATCAGCTACTGCAATTGATTCAGAGTTTGCAAGAATTCGCGAAAAAGAATTTGCCTGCGCCATTATTCATTTCAGTGGATCAAGAAGGCGGAAGGGTTTCGCGCTTAGGCACTCCTTTCACGGCATTTCCTCATCCCTCATACCTGGATCGCGCGCGGTCGGAGGATTTGGCGCAACGTTTTGGGAAAGCACTGGCCAGCGAATTGCAAGCTGTTGGGGTGAATATGGTTTACGCTCCCGTGCTGGATGTGGATAGCAATCCAGATAACCCCATTATCGGGCGTCGGGCTTTTAGCGATAATGCGGAATGGGCGGGTAAGCTGGCTTGCGCATTTGCAAGAGGAGTGCGCTCAACAAAAGTGATTCCCGTTGGCAAACATTTCCCCGGTCATGGTGACACCGACAGGGATTCGCATTTGGAATTACCGAGTGTGAATCGTTCGGCTCAATCATTGGAGGAAACAGAACTGCCACCATTTACGCGTGCCGTAGAAGAGGGTTTGGAGGCTATCATGCCTGCCCATGTCATTTATTCTGCCTGGGATAAAAACAACCCGGCCACGTTCTCACATTTTATATTGCAAGAAATACTTCGCAAGCGACTGGGATTTGAGGGCATTGTTATTTCTGATGATTTGGACATGAAGGCGATCGATGATAACTATCCAGAGGACTCAGTTCCAGTTCAGGGCCTATTAGCGGGAATCGACATGTTTCTTGTTTGCCACGATCTGAAAAAAATCAGCCGACTTCAAAAGCGATTGATGAAGGGCCTGGATGAGGGAGAAGTTCCTGCCGACTTGGTGGAAAACTCCGTAGAGCGAATTCTCAAGTTGAAAAAGCAAATGATTGTCCCTCCCGCCGGGCCTTCGAGAGTTGTGCAACTAGCAGACGAACATCAATCTTTGGTCGATGAAATAAATTCGTTTGCCGACTGATTTGTCGGGGCACAAGGCTTTGCGAGCGAGTTAAACCTTTGCCTCTAAATAGGTCCGGAGAGTTTCCAGATTGGGGAGGACGATGTCTGCAGACTCAAAATCGATGTTCTGGTTGAGGGGGTTGCGTATGATGATGCAGGGCATGTTCGCACTATGAGCGGCAGTCAATCCTTTTAGAGCATCTTCGATAACGACACAATTTTCAGGTGGGCAGTCTAGAAACTTTGCGGCATTGAGGAAGATTTCGGGGTAAGGTTTTTCCTTGATGGCTTCGCCTTTTCCAAAGATAGCGGGGAACAGGGATAAGGCATTTTCGTTTTCGAGTACAGCCTCTATATCGTGTTTCCAAGAGCCTGAAGCGATGGCTAATTTCCGGGTTGCCGCCAATATTTCCACTATGCGTCGGGAAGATGGGAAAAGTTTGATTTCACCACTTTGACAAAACTGGGAATAGACATTGAACTTTTCCAGGCGCATTGCTTTAGGGTCGACGGGTAGTGTGAGCTGGTGTCTTTCTATTTCGCCGAGGATGCCTTTTCCCTTGGAGGTCCATTCGATCCAGTACTCATCGGGATCAAGGGTGTGTCCGTATTTTTGAAATACAGTATTGTAAGCTTTGTAGTGAAAGGGTTCTGAATCGACTAGCAGGCCGTCAAAATCGAAAAGCACCGCCTTGACACGACTGAAGATTTGATCCAGTTTTTGCGTTTGTTCGGGGGATATTGATGTACTCATAAGGGTAGATTTCTCTTGTTATTCAATTGACATGGCAAAACGTTCGGTTCTTACACTGCTGTCCTCGGTATCCCAGGACCAGTAAATATTTTGAGCCTTGCCTTTGACTTTTTTGGCGTCCAGAAAGCCCCAAAAACGACTGTCTTGACTGTTTTCCCTATTGTCCCCCATCATAAATAGCATTCCCGGGGGAACTAGCAATGGTGCGATGTTATCCCGTTGCGGGAGATTGCCGTTAGCATCTTGATGCCATACGTAGGGCTCATCGAGTAATTTGTTGTTGATGAATACTTTTTGATTACGAATTTCCAACAGGTCTCCGGGAACGCCGATAACGCGTTTGATGAAGTCCTTTTTCTCGTCTTTAGGAAATTTAAATACGATCACGTCGCCGCGTTCTGGAATTTCTGGAAAGAAAATGATGTCATCAAATAGCTGGATGTCCAAGAGGGGAATTTCATTGGGAATGTGGATTCCATAGGAAAACTTGGATACGAGGATATGGTCACCAACCAATAGGGTTTTCATCATCGATTCAGAAGGAATTTTGAAGGCCTGAACCATGAAAGTTCTAATAAAGAGTGCCAGTAGCAGAGCGATAAAAAACGCTTCAGCTGTTTCTCGGACAACACTTTTAGTTTTCTCAGGTGATTTGACGGGATTGGTTTGATCATCCATGGTTTTATTTTCCATCGGTCCTCAGGACTGCCAAGAAGGCTTCTTGGGGAATTTCTACACTTCCAATTTGTTTCATCTTTTTCTTTCCTGCTTTTTGCTTTTCGAGTAATTTTCTTTTACGGGTTATATCCCCGCCGTAACATTTAGCCAAAACATTCTTCCTCAATGCTTTGACGCTTTCTCTGGCAACAACCTTGGCTCCGATGGCGGCTTGAATAGCCACTTCAAACATTTGCCTCGGAATTTGTTCTTTCAAACTTTTTGCCAAATTTCGCCCCTGATAGTAGGCCTTGTCTTTATGCACGATGAGAGACAGGGCATCTACCAGCTCGCCATTCAATAAGATGTCTAATTTTACCAAATTGGATGCGCGGAAATCTAAAAATTCATAATCAAAGGAAGCGTATCCCTTGGTTGCAGATTTCAGGCGATCATAGAAGTTGAGAACGATTTCATTGAAAGGCAGATGGTACTCCAGCATCACCGTTTGCGGATTAAGGTATTCCATTTTGGTTTGCAAACCCCGGCGCTCAAGTGTCAGAGACATGATGGTGCCGATGTATTCCTCAGGTGCGACCACGGTTCCATGCACGTATGGTTCTTCCAAGTGCTCGATATTTTTTACTTCTTTCAACTTAGAGGGATTGTCGATGAGGATGGTTTCCCCATCGGTGGTGATGATTTTATAAACAACGGTAGGTGCTGTGGTCAGCAACTCAACATTGTATTCCCGCTCCAGGCGCTCTCGTACGATTTCCATATGAAG